>JAKLKF010000388.1 GCA_023150805.1 Myxococcota bacterium
CCCGTTGGCGGAATCGAGCCATTGCAGCGCGCTGTCGCTCGCCTGCGGCGCCAGTTCACGAACCTCGGCGTGATCACCTTCATCGACCACCAGGTGATAGCGCATGCCGCTGGCCAGCAGGAGCGCCGGCCTGGGCGCGTCCGGCAACTCGAGCACTTGAAAGTGCCGCTCGCCCAGGCCAGGCACGGCCACGTTTCGTCCCCGATGGCTGATCGAGTACTCCCGCATGCGCTGGGTACCGAAGGGGTTGCCGGTTCGCATGAAGAGCCCGCCGTCGCCGATGCGCTTCGCGTGCTGGGTGATCACAAACGAACCGACTCGACGCTCCGCGGGGTCATCACCCGAGCCGGCGGCGTTTGCGTTACCGGCCGCGGCGGCGAACAGAAGGATCCAAAGGGACGACGTGCGCGCCAAGCGCCACAACGCGCCACGGGGTGCGGCAAGGCACCCTTGGTCAAGCGGCGATCGACCCGAATTGCTCATTGCATCGTCTCCAAAGGTCTCGTTG
>JAKLKF010000389.1:0-243 GCA_023150805.1 Myxococcota bacterium
GCTCGGGATTACCGACAACCGCAATACCGAGGTCGTCGGCGGCGAACTCAAGCCGGGCGACCGGGTCATCGTCGGCGAGAACGGCAACGGCAAGAAGCCGTCGTCGGTCGGGATGAGAATGTTCTGATGACCGCCGCACCGGTTATCCGCGTCGCCGGGCTGGCCAAGTCCTACCGCACCGCGGCCGGCGATTTCACCGCGCTGCACGGGGTTGACCTGGCGGTTGAGCATGGTGACTACATC
>JAKLKF010000389.1:253-508 GCA_023150805.1 Myxococcota bacterium
TGAACCTGCTCGGCTGTCTCGATACGCCGAGCGGCGGCGACTACTACCTGGCCGGCCAGAACGTCGCCCTGCTCGACCGCGAGCATCTCGCCGGCTTGCGCAATCGGCTGCTCGGCTTCGTCTTCCAGGGCTTCAACCTGCTGCCGCGGATGAGCCTGCTCGACAACGTCGCGCTGCCGCTGGTCTATGCCGGGCTCGACAAGCCGGCGCGGCGGGCACGCGCGGCCGAGCTGCTGGCCCGGGTCGGCCTCGGGC
>JAKLKF010000038.1 GCA_023150805.1 Myxococcota bacterium
CCCATGGCGGGCTCGCGAGCGTCCCCGGCTGCGCCAGGGGGAGGAACGTGCGCCACGGCCTGGTCGCCGGCCCATGGCGGGCTCGCGAGCGTCCCCGGCTGCGCCAGGGGGAGGAACGTGCGCCACGGCCTGGCTCCGTGCACACACCCGCTCGCACGGACGGGCCGGTCACGACGAGCAAGGTCCACGCCTCGCCGGCATCGGCCTCGGCCCAGGTCACGACCTGCCGGGGGCCGGCCCGCGTTAGGACCACCCCGATGCCCGCCCTCTCCCCGCGCTTCTTCAACACCACCGGGCCCTGCCGGCCCGACAAGCACTACATGCTCCTGCCCGGTCGCCGGCTGCCGGAGCTGCGGCGCCTGATCGACGAGGAGCGCTACTTCGTCATCCACGCCGCCCGGCAAACGGGCAAGACCACGGCGATCCGCGCCCTGGCCGAGGAGCTGCGCGCCGAGGGAGTGGTGGCCCTGCACGTCTCGCTGGAGGCCAGCCGGCAGACGCCGGCGGTGGCCGAGGTCGAGCCGCGGTGGCTGCGCGCCGTGGCCGATGCGGCCGAGATCGTCCTGCCCCCGGCGGATCGCCCCCCACCGCTGGCCGAGCTGGGGACCGAGGTCGGCACACGCCTGGGCCAGCTCGTTCGTCGGTGGGCCCTGGCCGTGCACCCGCGCCCCATCGTGCTCATGCTCGACGAGGTCGACACCATCGAGGGCGATGCGATGGTCAACTTCCTCGCCCAGCTCCGCAGCGGCTTCCACGACCGCCCGCGCGCCTTCCCCTCCAGCGTCGTGCTGGTCGGCCTGCGCGACCTGAAGGACTACCTGGTGCAGGCCAAGGACGGCCTGCCACCCAACCCCGGCAGCCCCTTCAACATCAAGGCCGAGTCGCTGACCCTGCGCAACTTCCAGCGCGACGAGGTCGCCGAGCTGTACGCCCAGCACACCCAGGACACGGGCCAGCCTTTCACCGAACAGGCGGTCGAACGGGCCTGGTTCTGGACCCGCGGGCAGCCCTTCCTGGTCAACGCGCTGGCCTACCACCTGACCCGCCGCGACCCGGTCCCCGCCCCGACCCCGATCACCGCCGAGGACATCGACCGCGCCAAGGAGGCGCTGGTCCTCTCGCGCACCACCCACCTGGACAACCTGTCCAAGCGCCTGTTCGAGCCGCGGGTGTCCCGGATCGTGCGGCCCATCCTGCTGGGCGAGGGCCCTCCCGAGGACGTGCACGACGACCTGGACTACGCTGTCGACCTGGGGCTGATCACACGGGGAGAACAGGGCTGGCAGGCCGCCAACCCGCTGTACCGTGAGGTGCTGGTCCGCGCTTTGACCTGGACCCGCCAGGCGGCACTGCCGGTGCCCTGGTGGCCCTGGCAGCGCCCCGACGGCGGCCTGGACCTGCCCGCGCTGGTCGACGCCTTCGTCACCTGGTGGCGCCGCCACGGCGACATCCTGATCGACGAGACCGACGCCGGCTGGCGCGAGGCCGCCGCCCACCTGGCCTTCATGGGCTTCCTGCAGCGCGTCGTGAACGGTGGGGGCCATGTGACACGCGAGTACGCCAGCGGCCGGGGGCGGCTGGACCTGCTGCTCGAGTACGGACCCGACCGCTTCGCCATCGAGCTCAAGCGGGTCCCCCCGGCGCATGTCTCGCTGGAGACGGTGCGCGAGGAGGGGATCGCACAGCTTGCCGGCTACCTGGACCAGCTCGGCCTTCACGAAGGCTGGATGCTGATCTTCGACCAGCGCGCCGGCCGCACCTGGGAGCAGCGGCTGTGGCGCGAGCGGGTGGAGCACCAGGGCAAGGTGCTGCACATCTTCGGGGGCTGATCTCCGCGGCAGGACCCCCCGGCGCCGGCCTGCCCTCCTACTCCACCCCCTCGCGCATCCAGCGGGCGATGGCGGCGCGGTCGGCGGCGCTCAGTCGGGCCGTGCCCTGGCGGATGACGCGGCCCATCTCCCCGCCGACGACGTCGCCCTCGGGCGTCATGCCGTCGGCCAGGAAGTCCTCCCAGTCGCGCGCCGACCAGCCCAGGGTGGCGGGGCGGATGTCGGGGGCGGGCTCGGGCGGGTCGTCGGTGCCGGCCATGGCCAGGCGGTCGCGCAGGCCGCCCAGGCCGTTGCGGGGCGTGTGGCACTCGCCGCAGTGCCCGACGGCGTCGACCAGGTAGCGGCCGCGGTCGAGCTGGGCGTCGTCCAGCGGCCGGCGCGGGCCGCGGTCCAGCTCCAACAGCTTCCAGAAGGCCAGGGCGCCCCGCCAGCGGAAGCGCTCCAGCTCGTGCGGCCGGCTGCTCTGCGGGGTGGGCGGCACCGAGCGCATCCAGGCCCACAGGTCGGCCAGGTCCTGGTCGGTCATGGCCGTGTACGATCCGTAGGGGAAGGCCGGGTACAGGTGCTGGCCCTCGGCCCGGCCGCGTCGCATGGCGCGCACGAAGTCCCGCTCGGTCCAGTCTCCCAGGCCGGTCGTGGGATCGAGGGTGATGTTGGGGCTGTAGAAGTCGCCGTGGGGGGTCTCGATCCGGTAGCCGCCGGCCAGCGGGGCGCCCCCTTCGGACGTGTGACAGGCCTGGCAGCCGGCCAGCCCCTCCAGCAGGGCGCCGCGGGCCGGGTCGCCGGGCGGCAGGTCGCCGGCCAGCGCGAGTCCCAGGCCCAGCAGCGCCCACATGGCTCAGTCGCCCTTGCGATAGCTGTCGTGGCAGGCGCCGCAGGTGGCGCCGACCTTGCCGAGCTGGGCGCCGAAGGCGGCGACGTCCCCGCCCTGGGCGGTGGTGACCAGGGCCTGGCTCTCGGTGGCGAAGTCCTGGGCCCTGGCCTGGAAGCCGGTCCAGTCGGTCCAGACCTCGGCCAGGGCCTCGGTCTCGGCCACGACGTCGGGGCCGGTGCCGGCGGGGAACATGTCCAGCAGGTAGGTGCTCAGCCCCTGCATGGCCTGGGCGTGGGCGACCATGTCGGCCTGGCGGGCGGGCGCCCGGCCCTTGGCCATCAGGCTGGAGGCCTTCATGTGCTTGCCCAGGGCCTCGAAGGCCTGGTGGCGGTACTCGTAGATGTCGGCGGGCGTGGGCGCGCCGGCAGGGGCGGCCTCGGCGGCGGGCGCGGCGGGCGCCGCGGGCGGGGCGGGCGGCGCCGGCGGGGCGGCGTCTTCGCTCTTCTTCTTGCCGGCGAAGGCGGGGGAGGCGAGCAGGGCCAGGGCGAGGGCGGCGGTGCGGATCACGAGGGCAGGCTCCGGGTCCGGGGGGTGGGGGAGGGGAAGAGGGGCAGGCTATCCGGATCGGCTCAGGCTGCGAACTGCCGCTCGACCAGCCGGCGGTACAGGCCGTCCCGGGCCAGCAGCTCGCCGTGGCGGCCCTGCTCGACCACCAGCCCGCCATCCAGCACCAGGATGCGGTCGGCGGCCTTCACCGTGCTCAGGCGGTGGGCGATCACCACGGTCGTGCGCCCCCGCATCAGCCGCTCCAGCGCCTCCTGCACCAGGTGCTCGCTCTCGGCGTCGAGCGCGCTGGTCGCCTCGTCGAGCACCAGGATGCGCGGGTCCTTGAGGATGGCGCGGGCGATGGCGACGCGCTGCTTCTGGCCGCCGCTCAGCCGCACGCCGCGCTCGCCGACCAGGGTCTGGTAGCCCTCGGGGAAGGAGGCGATGAAGTCGTGGGCATTCGCCGCCCGTGCGGCGGCCTCGACCTCGGCGTCGGTGGCGTCCTGCCGGCCGTAGCGGATGTTCTCGGCCACGCTGCAGGCGAAGAGGACCGGCTCCTGGCTGACGACACCCACCTGGCCCCGCAGCCAGTCGGGGTCGAGCGCCCGCAGGTCCTGGCCGTCCAGGGTGATCTGTCCACGCTGGGGATCGTAGAAGCGCGAGAGCAGGGCGGCGACGGTGGACTTTCCGGCGCCCGAGGGGCCGACCAGGGCGGTGACGGTGCCGGGCTCCAGCGACATGGACAGTCCGTCCAGCACGACCCGGTCGGCCCGCGCGGGGTAGGCGAAGCCCACCTCGCTGAACGCGACCCGGCCCTGCACCCGCTCCAGCCGACCGTGCCCGCCGGCCACCTGGGGCTGCCGGTCCAGCAGCTCGAAGACCCGCTCGCTGGCCCCCACGGCCTTCATGAAGTCCTCCCACAGGCTGGACAGGGCGCCCAGCGAGAAGGCCAGGGTGAAGGTGTAGAGCAGGAAGCTGGTCAGCTCGCCCATGCTCATCTGTCCCCGCGTGAGCAGCAGCCCGCCGTACCACAGCACCGCCGCGATGGCGGCGTAGCCGAAGAAGCCCGCCACCCCGCGGAACACCGCGCCCACCCTGGCCCGTCGCACGGCCAGGGCGAAGCTGTCCTCGACCGCCTTGCCGTAGCGGGCGCGCTCGGCCGGCTCGTGGGCGAAGGCCCGCACGGTGCGGATGCCGGCGATGGTCTCCTCCGCCACGGTGGTGGCCTGGGCCAGCGCGTCCTGGAAGGAGCGGCTGATGTCGCGCAGCACCCGTCCGTACAGGGTGGCGCCGACCACGACCAGGGGGACGACGGCCAGCATCAACAGCGTCAGCTTCCAGCTGGTCCAGAACAGGATGCCGAGCGCGCCCAGGCCCATCACCAGGTAGCGCAGGGCCATGCTGACGTTGACGGTGACGGTGTTCTGCAGCACGGCGGCGTCGGCCGCCAGGCGGTTGGTCAGCTCGCCGGTGCGCCGCTCGTCGAAGAAGGCGATGTCCTGGCGCACGATGGCCGCGTACAGATCCCGCCGCAGGTCGGAGACGATGCGCTCGCCGGCGACCGTGAACCACCAGGCGCGCAGGGCGCCCATCACGCTGCCGACGAAGAACAGTCCCAGCAGGGCGACCACCACCCCGTCCAGGGCCGCCCGCCCCTGGCCGGCCAGCACGCCGTCGACGATCTCCTTGACGTACCAGGGGTAGGCCAGGGACATGCCGGCGCTGATGGTCAGCGCGATGGTGCCGAGCACCAGCCGGCGGAGCTGCGGGCGGGCCAGGGCCAGCACGCGGCGCAGGTCGATGCGGGCCCGCGCGGGGGGGGCGGCGGGGGGAGGGGAGGGCGCGGACACGCCGCAAGCTGCCCACCGCGCGGGGCGAGGCAAGGGGAGGCGGGGCGGCTTAGGGCCCCGGGATGCGGATCGTCATCACCGAGAAGCCGTCTGTCGCCCGCGACCTGGCCCGCGTGCTCGGCGTGCGCGGCAAGGCCGAGGGCTGGCTGGAGGGCGACGGCCTGCGCATCGGCTGGTGCTTCGGCCACATGGCCGAGCTGGAGGACCCGGCCCACTACGACCCGGCCTGGAAGGCCTGGGACCCGGCCCTGCTGCCGATGCTGCCCGAGCGCTTCGCCCTGCGCGTGCGGGAGGGGGCCCAGGACCAGGTCAAGGTGCTCAAGCGGCTGCTGTCGGACCGGGCGGTCACCGAGGTGATCAACGCCTGCGACGCCGGCCGCGAGGGGGAGCTGATCTTCCGCTACCTGCTGGAGGTGGTGGGCTGCCACAAGCCGGTGCGCCGGCTGTGGGTCTCCTCGCTCACCGACGAGGCGATCCACCGGGCCTGGGGGGCCATGGAGGCCGGCGCCCGCTACGACGCCCTGGCCGACGCCGCCCGCTGCCGGGCCGAGGCCGACTGGCTGGTCGGGCTGAACGCGACCCGGGCCATGACCTGCCTGGCCCGCGGGGACGCCGGCCAGGGCACGCTGATGAGCGTCGGCCGCGTGCAGACGCCCACCCTGGCGATGATCGTGGCCCGCGACCAGGAGATCGCCGCCTTCGTGCCCGAGGACTTCTGGCAGGTCAGGGCCCGCTTCGACGCCGGCGTGCCGCTGCTGGCCACCTTCCACCGCCCCCGCCCCCCGGGCCAGGACGAGGCCCCCGAGGACGATGCCCCCCGCTCGCCCGAGGAGGAGGAGCGCCAGGGCGGGCCGCCGCCCGGCACCCGCCTGCCGACCGAGGCCGCCGCCCAGGCCGTGCTCTCCGCGACCCTGGGCCGCCAGGGCCGCGTCGCCCACGACCAGCGCAAGCGCACCCGCGAGCGCCCGCCCCAGCTCTACGATCTGACGGCCCTGCAGCGCCGCGCCAACCAGCGCTACGGCCTGTCGGCCGCCCGCACGCTGGAGGTGGCCCAGAGCCTGTACGAGCAGCACAAGCTCATCACCTACCCGCGGACCGACGCCCGCCACCTGACGCCTGACCAGGTGCCCGAGCTGCCCGGCATCATCGAGGGGGTGGGCCGCCTGCCGGTCTACGCCCCCTTCGCCCGCGCCCTGCTGGAGGCCGGCCCCATCCGGCCGGGCAAGCGCGTGGTCGACGCCGCCGAGGTGGGGGACCACCACGCCATCCTGCCCACCGGCCGGACCCCGGACCCCGGGCGCCTGTCCGCCGACGAGAAGCGGGTCTACGACCTGGTGGCGCGCCGCCTGCTGGCCGCGCTGTCGCCCGACGCGGTCTTCGACGTCGCCGCCATCGAGCTGCACGTCGATCCCGACCCGGCCGTGGCCCTGCCCGAGGGCGTGGGCGCCCCGCTGGTCTACCGGGCGCGCGGCCGCATCTGCGTCGAGCCCGGCTGGCAGGCCGTCGACCCGCCCGGCCGCCGCAGCGAGGTCGACCTGCCGCCGGTGGGCGAGGGGGCGCTGTTGCCCGTGCTGGACGGGCAGCTCCACCCCGGCCGCACCCGCCCGCCGCCGCCGCACGACGACGCCAGCATCCTCAAGGCGATGGACACGGCCGGCCGCGACCTGGACGACGAGGCGCTGCGCCGCGCCATGCGCCAGTCCGGCCTGGGCACGCCGGCCACCCGCGCCGCCATCCTGGCCACCCTGGAGAAGCGCGAGTACGTCACCCGCCAGGGAAAGCACCTGCGCGCCACCGACAAGGGCGTGGCCCTGGTGGCCGCCGTGCCCGTCGACGAGCTGAAGAGCGCCGAGCTGACCGGCCGCTGGGAGGCGCGGCTGTCGGCCATCGCCGAGGGCCGCCAGGACCGGGATCGCTTCATGTCCGACGTGCGGGTCCGCACCGGCGAGATCGTCTCCGCCATCCTGGCCGCCCCCCGGCCCGCGGTGGCGGCCCAGGCCGACGAGCGCGAGATCCTGGGCGCCTGCCCCGTCTGTGGCAGCCCCGTGCGCGAGGGCCGCGGCGCCTGGACCTGCGAGAAGGGGCGGGCCTGCACCTTCGTCATCTTCAAGAAGATCGCGAAGCGCGAGGTGTCGCGCCGCACGGCGAAGCTGGTCCTGGGCGGCGGCACCACCCCGGTGATGAAGGGCTTCAAGTCCAAGGCGGGAAAGGACTTCGAGGCGGCGCTCAAGCTGGACGAGCAGGGGCGGCTGACCTTCCACTTCCCGTCGCGAGAGGCGCCGGCCGCTCCCGCGACCCCCGCGCCCGCCGCGCCCGCACCGCCAGCGGCGCCGGACCCGCTGGGGGTGCCCGACCCCACCGGCCTGCCCTGTCCCTCCTGCGGCCAGGGGACCATCATCCGCGGCCACCACGGCTGGGGCTGCGACCGCTGGCGGCAGGGCTGCGCCTGGCGCCGGCTCGACGCCTGAGGTCCCCCGGCGGATCGCGGCGGATCCGCAGGGGGCGCCCTCACCACCAGGGGCTCTGCTCCCAGTCCAGCAGGGTCGTGAAGTCCGCGCAGACCGTGCCCAGGGACTGGCCGTGGGCCCAGGCGGTGCCACAGCCGTCGCAGCCGGGATCCTCGGGCCCCTCGGCGGCGAAGACCAGGTCGAGCCACTGTCCCTCGCCATCGAGCACCGACAGGGTGGCCGAGGGCTCCAGGGCGCAGCCGGCCAGCGCCTCGTCGCTGAGCACCACCTGGTCGAGGACCAGCACCTCGATCCCGCCCGTCATGCCGGTGACGGTGCCGTCCACCGAGGTCGCGCGACCGTCCACCTCCTCGTACCAGGCGGTCCAGGTCACCAGCGCCGGATCCAGCGCGTCGGCCAGCCAGGTCCCCTCGGCGGCCGAGTCCGAGAAGCCGGCCTCCATGTAGCTGTAGCTGACGCGCGCGCCGTCCAGGGTGGTCGCGTCGAAGATGCCGGCGCCGCCGCGGGCCTGGAAGGCGCGACCGTCCTCGTCCACCACGCTGGCGATGCCGTAGAGCTGGGAGCCATCGTAGACGGTGCCGTCGGTGTCGACGTAGTCCGAGAGCGGCACCAGGTAGGCGTAGCCCTCGAAGCGGGTGCCGTCCGCGGACTGGCAGGAGTCGTACCAGTAGGGCAGACCCTCGCTCTCGAACCACTCCGGACAGTCACCGTCCATGCCGTCGGTGACGGCCTGGTAGGCCGAGACGACGTCGCGGGCGGTGTAGTCCAGCAGGTGCGCCAGGGCGTCGGACAGCGACAGCCCCAGGGCCTCCAGGTCGACGTCGGGCGCCGGATCTTCCTCGCCCTCGGTGAGGTAGGGGCCGGTGTTGCCGTCCCACTCGCTCGCGGCGGCGCCGCTGTCGCCAGAGGGGTCGGCGGTGGTGGCCGGCTCGCATGCCAGCAGCAGCAGGGAGATGATCACGGCTCCTCCAGCCAGCAACGCAGCCAGATCTCGAGCAGGTCGCGGTCGTCCGGGGACGGACCGCCCCGGGGTGGCATCGTCGGCTCGGCGCCGGTGGCGGTGGCCAGGATGGCGTCGCGGTGGGTCCAGACCTGGGCCTCGGTGTCGAAGGTGACCGACGCCGGGGCGCCGTTGCGGTCGGCCGAGGTGGAGGCGTGGCAGGACTGGCAGGACTCGGTCAGGAAGCCCTGCCCCCAGTACTCCCAGGTGACGACGGGCGCGTCCTGGCACAGCGCGTCGGTGGACCCCGAGTCCTCGCCGGAGTCCCCGCACGCCAGCAGGAGGGACAGGAGCGGGATCATGCCAGGATCCCCCGCAGCGGCTCGGTGCCCGCGACGAAGTCGCCGGGGTCGACGTCCGCCAGCTCCAGCAGCGCCGCGCCGACCGCCTCGGCCGACAGGATGCTCTGTCCATCGGCCACCTCGCCCGAGGCCAGGTCGACCGTCTGTCCGGCGAAGCCCCCGTCGTAGCCGCCGATCACGCGGTCACCGGCCAGCCCCGGGCCCAGCAGCATCATGCTGGTGTAGGGCCAGTGGTCCTTGCCCAGGGTCGCGTTGAGCTGCGGCGTCCGTCCCATCTCGCTCATCACCACGACGACGGTCTGGTCGGCCAGGCTGCCGCCGGCGGGCCCGGGGGTCTGCTCCAGCAGGGCCAGGAGCTGGGCCAGGCCGGCGAAGAGGGCCTCGAACAGGGGGCTCTGGGTCTCGTCGTTGTCGGCGTGGCTGTCCCAGCCCAGGCCGCCGCCGCCGTCGAAGCCCAGGCTGACACAGCGGCAGAGGTCGAGCTTCAGCGCGTCGGTGGCCACCCGGGCCTGGGTGGCCAGGTCCCCCCCGCCGGTGAAGTCCATCACGAAGCGGTAGTCCTTCAGCCCCAGCGCGGCCGCGGTGGCCCCGGCGTAGCCCTGCGCCAGCGCCTGGTCGACGGGGCTGTGCGTGGACAGGGCGCGGGCGTTGACCCGGCGCTGCACGAAGCGGTCGATGGCGTTCTCGAAGGGGGTGCCCGGCTGGTAGACGAAGCGGTCGTTCCACTGCAGGATGTCGCCCGAGAGCAGCGCCTCGAGCTGGCCGGCGCTGCCGGTGCGCGCGACGCTGGTCACCAGCTCGCCTGAGAAGCTGGGGCCGCCGATGACCAGGTGGGGCAGGGTGAAGCGGTCGCCCTGGGCGCTGGCCAGGATGGTGGCCCAGTCGGGGTCCAGGCCCGAGCTGGTGCCGGTCAGGGCCAGCATCGTGCAGATCTCGTGGGCGATGGCGCGCACCAGCACCCCGTTGACGATCACCATCCGCTGGTGGTTCGCCTGCATGAAGGCGCCCACGCTGGGGCGGTCGGGGTGCTCGACGTAGGAGATGCCGCCGGCGGTGGCCGGCTCGGCCAGGTCCTCCATGTCGACCTGGGGATTGTCGAAGGTCGTGGCGAAGACCCGGGTCGTGTCCCAGCCGCCGCTGGCGAAGACGAAGACGAAGCGCAGGTCGCTGCCGCCCACGGTGGGCAGCGCCGCCAGGGCCGGGCGGGGGAGGAGCAGGCCCGGACCGGCCAGGGAGGCGGCGGCGCCCAGGGCGGAGCGTCCGAGGAAGGTGCGACGGTCCATGGAGGGCTCCTAGTACAGGACGAAGTCGGGGTCGCGCATCAGGGCCGAGAGCAGGCCCGCCCAGGCCAGGGCCACGTTGTCCTCGATGGTGATGAGCTCGGTGAGCAGCGCCTGGCCGGCCTGGACCTCCTCTCCGTCCGCGGCCACCTCGTCGCCCAGCACCAGCAGGTGCAGGCGCTGGATCTGGGCGGCGGTGGCGCCGGGGGCCAGCGAGGGGTCCTGCTCCAGGTCGACCTCGGTGAACAGGGTGCGCTGGTCCAGGGGCAGGGCGGCCTCGGTGACGACGGCGTGGATCGCGGCCGCCTCGGAGAGTCGCTCCTGCACCAGCACCAGGGTGGCGTTGGCGGCGGTCGCGGTGGCGGCGACCGAGGCGCCGTCGGCGCCGCCGGCCAGGGTGCGCACGCCGACGCTGTCGGTCGACATCATGTCGACGCCGGCGTACTCCCAGCGGAAGCCGGTCAGCGCCTGCACCTGGTCGGCCAGCAGGTCCGGCGTCACCAGCTTGCGGGGCACGGCGCCGTCCAGGTCGGTGGCGCCGGCGCGGTACCAGGGGTCGGAGAGCACCGAGCGCACCAGGCTGCGCAGGGTGAGCCCGCCGTCGAGGAAGGCGGCGCGGTGCCCGGCCAGGCGGTCCATGTCGGCCACGGTGGCGTCGCGGCGCAGCAGCAGCTCGAAGGCCTGCTGCACGGCGCACTCCGGGAAGCGGGGGTCGGCGGCGATCTGTCCACCCAGGTCGGACAGGGAGCTGCCGGGCTGGCCGTAGTAGCCGGGGGCGACGCCGGTGTACTGCTGCCAGAGCTGCTCGCGCTCGGGGTGGTAGCGGCTGGCGTCCACCACGCTGTCGGGCACGTAGGTCCAGAAGCCGAAGAGGTAGCTGGCCAGCGGGTCCAGGCTGGTGTGACAGGCGATGCAGCCCTCGTTGTTGGTGATGGCGTCGAGCACCGCCTCCTCGTCGAGCAGGTCGACGTTGCGCTCGAAGTCGATGGGCCGGACCAGGTAGTCGTTGCACAGCAGGATGCGGCTGACCTGGTTGGCGCGGCCGCGGTTGGCGTTGCTGTCGGTGCTGGTGTAGCGCCACCACAGGCCGTTGGTGGCCAGCACGCCGGCGGCCGGGCGCCCGTCCGTGTAGCGCGCCACCTGCCAGCCGGTGCCGGGCTCGCGCTCCAGGGGCCAGGCGGCGGCCAGCAGCTCGTCGGCCATCGTCCAGTCGCCGGTGACCAGCTCCGTCCAGGGCAGGTCCTCCTGGGCGACCCGCGCCAGGATGCGCAGCGGCTCGTCGCCCACGGCGGCGCGGAAGCCGGCGTCGTCCTCCAGGCCGTAGTCGGCGGCGCTGATGTAGAAGGTCTCGGTCCGGGTCAGGTAGATCTCGCTCCACAGATCGGCCATGCGCTCGCCGAAGGCGGGATCGGACAGGAAGCCCTCGACCAGGCCGTCCAGCGCGGCGGGGTCGGCGCGGACGGCGTCCAGCTCCTCGGCCGAGGGGCGGCGCCCGCGCAGGTCGAGGCTGGCGCGGGTGAGCAGCTCCGAGGCGGCCATCTGTGGCACCTGGACGGTCTGCCCGGGGTCGGGAGGGGGCGCGTCGGCGCAGGCCAGCGCCAGGGCGAGCAGGGTCACCATGGGTAGAGCTCCCAGTCCAGCCAGGGGGAGAAGTCGGCGCAGGCGGTCCCCACCTCCTGGCCGGCGAGGCTGACGGTGCCGCAGCCATCGCACAGGGCCGCGTCCATCCCCCCCTCCTCGGGGGTGTCGAAGGCCACCATCCACCAGGTGCCGTCGGCGTCGCGGATCTGGGCGGTGCCGGTGGGCTCCAGCGCACACACGCTGCCCAGCGCCTCGCTGAACAGCAGCGCCTCGGTGAACAGGGCGGCGGTCGCCTCGCCGGGCATGCCGCTCACGCCGCCGTCGACGTACACCCCTCGCCCGTCGTAGGTCGGGTAGTCGACGCTGTAGAGGTAGATGTCGGGGACCAGGCCCTCGCTCAGCCAGTCGTCGGCGCCCTCGGCCGCGGTCCACAGGAAGCCCCCGGCGACGTCGCTGACGGCGGCGTGGCTCTCGGGGTCGGCGCCCTGGCCGGTCAACAGCTGCAGGCCGCCGCCGGCGTGGAAGGTCTGGCCCTGGGCGGTGGTGATCGTCGCGACGCCGTACAGGCTGTCTCCCGACCACAGGGTGCCCGATCCGTCCAGGTCCACCTGGTCGTACTCGTAGAAGAAGCCGTAGCCGTCGAAGAGGGTGCCCTGCTCGCTGGTGCAGTAGTCGTACCAGAACACGTTGCCGTCCTGTTCATACCAGTCCGGGCAGTCGGCGTCGGCGGCGGCGACGACCTGCCGGTAGCCCTCCAGCGCGGGGCCGGCGTGGAGCTGCAGGGCGACGTCGATCGCCTGCTGCAGCGCCGCCTCGACCATGGCGGCGTCGTAGTCGGGGTCCTGGTCGGTGGGCGCCTGGTACTCCCAGGGCTGGGGCTCGGTGGCGGAGGCGTCGTCCGGCAGGGGGCCGTCCAGGGTCGGCTGGCAGGCGGACAGGGCGAGCAGGAGCATGGGGGCTCCAAGGGCGGGGGACGCGCTGGGAGTGGCCGGCGGGGGGTGGCTGTTCACGGTGGCGACAGGTTGCCCTCGTTCGACCCGCGTGGAGGCAGGAATCGAAAGGCCTGCGGCCGCGCGTCGTCGGTGGCCCCGGGTGGGGATAGGGCCGACGTGCCTGCCCGGAGCCCGCCGTGAGTGAAGCGCCCACCGTTCTTGAAGGAAGCAGCCCGGTCCTGACCTGGAAGCGCGCCCAGAACATGCAGGCCGTCGGCGTGCTGGAGGGGGGCTACGCCGGGCGCCTCGACGACTTCCAGTTCGACCTGGACAGCCACCGGATCTACGGCTGGCGGCTGAAGGGCACCGGCGTCTGGGGCAAGGCGGGCGCGGTGGCCGCGCGCCACCTGACGCTCATCGGGCGCGACGTGGCTCTGCTGGACTCGATCGACAGCGTCCACTGGGGCAGCCCGGCGCGCAAGACGGTCGACGGCCGCGCCTGGGCCAGCGCCTACCGCGGGACGCAGGCGATCACCCGCCGCGGGCGGGCCCTGGGCGCCGTCCAGGACTTCGTCATCGACACGGGCGGCGCGCGCGTGACGGGGCTGCTGCTGCACGGCGACCGGCTGCTGCCGCTGGCGGGTCGGGTGCACGCCGGGCCGGCCGCGGTGATCGCCGAGGACGACGACGTGGTGGTCGAGCTGGGCAGCCGGGACGAGGAGTCCGAGGGCGCCGGCTGGTGGGCGCGCCTGCGGGCGGCGCTGGGCACGCGGGGCGAGGCGGCGCCGGTGCCGGGCGAGGGGCACCTGGCCGACGTCCCAGCCGCCAGCCTGCCGGCGGATCCCGACAGCGAGGGCTGAGGGCCGGCCCTCAGAAGTCGACCACGGAGGGGTCGTCCTGGGCCGGGTGGGTGGGGATCACCACCCGCGCGCCGGGCGGGCCGTACAGGCGGACGTAGGTGGCGTAGTAGGCGCTCACCTTCTTGACGTAGTCGCGGCTCTCGTCGTACTCGATCTGCTCGACGAAGGCGTCCAGCTCGATAGGCTCGCCCTTGACCAGCCAGGGGCGCAGCCACCGGCCCATGTTGTGGGGGCCGCCGTTGTAGCTGGCGACGGCCAGCGGGAAGCTGCCGCCGAAGCGCTTGAGCAGCAGCGACAGGTAGTAGGTGCCGTAGCGCAGGTTGGTGGCCGGGTTTTCCAGCGCCGCCGGCGAGTAGCGCCCCTCGCCCAGCAGGGCGGCGACCTTGGCGCCGGTGCGGGGCATGACCTGCACCAGGCCGATGGCGCCGGCGTGGCTGACGACGGTGGCCTGGTAGGTGGACTCCTGGCGCATGATGCCCATCACCAGGAAGGGGTCGACGCCGTAGACGCGGCCGTGCCGCCACAGCTCGGGGGTGCGCACCATCGGGTAGGCCAGCCGCCAGGCGTCCAGCTCGTCCTCGGCGGACTCGGCGTGCTTGTGCAGCCCGGTGCAGACCCGGTAGGACAGGTGGGCCTGGCGGGCGAAGATGGTCACGTCGCGCCAGTCGCCGATCCGGACCGCCTGCAGGCGCTGGCTGGCGGCGTCGGAGCGGCCGCGGGCCTGCTCCCACTGCTCCCAGGCCTCCCGCAGGATGCGCCCGGCGTCGGTGGACTGGCCGGCGCGGGCCAGGTCGTAGGCCGCCGGCAGGTCGGGCAGCAGGTCGGAGAGCGAGGTGGACAGCGCCTGGAAGGTCGCCTCGGCCGTCGCCGGGTCGTACCAGGTGCAGGCGCCGTAGCCGTCGGGCAGGGCTTCGAGGGCCACCGGCAAGGGGGACGGGGGCGCCAGCGGGTGCGCGGCCGGCGGGGGGGAGCCACCGTCGGCCCGCAGCGACCCGCCGGTCCAGCGCAGGTGGGCCCAGCCGTCGTTGCCCGGCGGCGCGTCCAGGGCGGCGGACCGGGCGCGGCCGGGGGTCGGCGCCGCGCGGGCCTGGGTGGCGGCCGGCGGCAGCAGGACCGGCGGGTGGTGCCCGTGCCAGGCGCCGTCCCGCAGCATCCAGGCCTCGGTGGCGGTGCGGGCGTCGGCGGGCGTCGGCGGGGGGGGGGCGCCGGCCGCGCGCCAGTCGTGGTCCTGGGCCAGCAGGCGGTACCAGCCCGTGTCGTCGGCCCGCGCCGCCAGCCGCCACTGCGCGGCGAGCTCGGCCTCTCCCTTGGCGGCGTGCGCACGCGCGCGCCACCAGGCGGCCCGGCCGGCGTCCTCCTTGCCCTCCTCGTAGATGGCGCCCAGCTCGGCGATGGCCAGGTCGTGCTCCCCGCCGCGGAAGGCGGAGAAGGCGGCGTAGAAGCGGGCGTCGCGGCCGAGCTTGCCGCCGGTGCGGCCCAGCTGGCTCCAGCGCTCCCGGGCGGCCACGTAGTCGCCGGCGTGCAGGGTGGCCCAGGCCAGGTGCTCGCGGTTGCTCTTGTCGCCCCAGTCCCGCTCCATGCGGGCGCCCCAGGCGGCGGCCTCGGCGTACATGCCGCCGCGCTCGTAGGCGCGCATGATCCGCCAGCCCAGGCGGGCCGAGGGCTGGGCCTCGTAGCGGGGCAGCACGCCCTGGACCCAGACGTCGAAGCGGCGCGTACCCCAGGAGAAGCTCTCCTCGTTGTCGTCGACCCAGCGCTGCAGGGCCGGGTCCAGCGGCCGCCCCTCGGCGTCCACCCGGTCGGCCTCGGCCTGAAGCTGCTGGAACAGGGTCCAGGCCTCGACCAGCTTGCCCGAGCGCCGCAGGCTGTGGGCGTAGCGCATCCGGCTCTGCAGGTCCGAGGGCATGGTGATGTCGTGGCCCTGCTGGCGCAGCTCGTCCAGGGCCTGCTGCGCGCCCACGGCCGTCGAGGGGAAGGTGTGGACCAGCACCAGCTCGTGCAGCATCGGGATGCCGCGGCGGGGGTCGGTGCGGGCGACGGCCACCGCCTTGGCCAGCTCGATCTCCTCGGTGCGCGGGGTGTCGGGGTTGTGGTCCAGCCAGGTCTGGAAGGCGGAGACGGCGGCGCCGGGCTTGCCCAGGGCGGCCCACGCCTCGCCGACGAGGACCAGGCACTCGTCGGCGTGCTGCCCCTCGGGCCAGCGCTCGCGGTAGCTGGTGCACTCGCTGATCGCCGCCTCGTGGCGGCCGCGCTCGTGGTCGACCACCGCCTCGTACCAGGCGCCCCAGGGGGCCAGCGGGTCGGCGCTGCGGCGGACCTGGAAGAAGTGGGCGCTGGCCAGGTTCCAGTTCTGGCGCTCGACGTGGGCCAGGCCCAGCAGCAGGTGGCCCGCGGTGCGCGCCCGGCCGCCGGGGCCACCGGTGCCCTCCAGCCAGGGGCTGAGCAGGGTGATGGTGCCGGCGACGTCGCCCTGGTGCCACCGCTCGCGCGCCAGGGCCAGGGGGTCGGCCGGCGACGGCGGGACGGTGCCCGGCGGGACGGCCGGCGCCTGCGGCAGGACCGTGCCCGCGGAGGGGAGGGCCGCGCCCGCGGCGGGGAGCGAGGCGGTGACCGGGCCGGCCAGCGCGAGCGCGGTGGCCAGCAGGCGGGGCAGGGTCATCCGCCGAGCGCCTCGGGGGCGAGGGGACCCACCTCGGGCTCGGCCTGGTCCTCCCCCAGCCACAACAGGTAGCGCGGGCCGTCCAGCACGCGCAGCACGTGGCCCGCGCGGCCGTCGGGCAGCCGCGCCGGGTCCCCCACCCGCAGCGCGGCGCCGGGCTGGAGAGGGGGGACCTCGGTGGGCTCGCCGTGCTCGATCCACTCGGCGAAGCCGCCGCGCAGGCGCCGGGCCAGGGGCCAGCCGTTCTCCCGCAGCCAGGCCGCCACCTCGGTGCTGCCCAGCTCGCCGGTCTGGTCGTAGACCGTGACCCGCCGGTCGGGGGCGGGCAGCAGGTCGAGGTGGTGCCGGATGCTGCGGCCGGGTGCCAGGACGGCGCCGGGCAGCATGCCGGCGACCACCTCGGCGGGGGGCCGCAGGTCCAGGAAGAAGGGCGCCTCGCCCGACAGGACCTGGGCGGCGACCCAGGTGCGGCCGATGTCCTCGGGGTGCTTGGGGCCCGGCGTGTCGCCGGCGCCGTCGACGACCTTGGGGATGACGGAGAGATCCACCTCTCCCACCCGTCCCTGGGTCTGCCCGGCCGGGTCGCGCTCCTCGACGTCGAACTCCATGTGGAAGATCTTCACGGCGGCCTTGCGAGCGGCGCTCTTCAGGCGGTCTCGGATCATCGGCGGCTCCGGGGCGGGGCCGCAGGGTAGCCCAGGTCGAGCGCCCTGGGGCGGGGGTGGCTCGCGACCCGGTGCGGGCGTGGTAGACAGGCGGACGGGCTTTGCACGGATGCAGGCGAGGCCCGAGCGGAGGCGCGCGTGGGAGTGCTCAGAGACCTGCTGCTGGGGCGGCCGGATGGCCGGCGCGCGCGCCTGCGGCGCAAGCTGGGGCTGGGGGGCGGCCAGGCCTGCACCAAGGCCGAGGCTCCGCCGGCGCCCCCGCCCGCGGCGGCGGGGTGGGGAAGGGAGCCGGCCGCGGCCGAGCCGGCGCTGGGCCTGTCGCCCGAGGCGCCCAAGGACGTGACCCCGCCGGAGGGCTTCGAGGTGGTACTGCACAAGGACGCCCTGCCCGCCGGCCAGGTCGTGGAGATCATCATCGGCGGCACGGCCATCGCCGTGGCCAACGTCGAGGGCACCTTCCACGCGGTGACCAACACCTGCCCGCACGCTGGCGGGCCCCTGGGTGAGGGGACCCTGGACGGCCACGACCTGACCTGCCCGTACCACGGCTGGACCTTCGACGTGGGCACGGGGGCCTGCAAGACCAACCCGGACGTGGTCCTGCGCCGCTACGACGTCGTGGTCGAGAGAGACGCGGTCTGCGTGCGGCTGTAGGGGGCGGCATGGTGCAGCCCGTGGCCGTGGCCTGGAGCCAGGCGCCCGACACCCGTCAGGCGGTGGACGAGGTCTGCCGGGAGCTGGCCGCGGCGGCGCCGTCGTTGGTGCTGGTCTTCCACTCGACCGCCCACCCGGCCGAGGTGGTGGCCGACCAGGTCGCGGGGGCCTTCTCGCAGGCGATCACGGCCTGCTGCACGACCATGGGGGAGCTGGGCGGGGGCCGCTTCCTGCGCGGGGCGATCGCGGCGATCGGCTTCGGAGGGCCCGCGCGCGCCGCCGCGGTGTTGATCCCCGACCTGCGCTCCTGGCGCTTCCAGGAGGGCGCGGCGCTCATCGGGAGCCTCTGCGACTCCCTGGGCCTGGCGCCGGGGCGCCTGACGCCCGGCCGGCACCTCTTCCTGACGCTGGTCGACGGCCTCTCGGGCTTCGACGAGCTGCTGCTGACCGCGATCTCCGACGTGGCCCCGGGGGTGCCGGTGGTCGGGGGCTGCGCGGCGGACGACGGACGCTTCCAGCAGACCCTGGTCAGCCTGGGGCGCCAGACGATGTCGGGCGCCGCGCTGCTGGTGCTGCTCGAGCCCGGCGTGCCCTTCCATCCCTTCGCCGTGCACCACTTCCGTCCCACCGGGGCCAAGGTCGTCGTCACCCGGGCGGACCCGGCCCGGCGGCGGGTGAGCGAGCTGGACGGCTGGCCGGCGGTGTCGCGCTACGCCCGGCTCTGCGGGCTGCCGGCAGACCACTTCCAGCGCAACCCCTCCGACGTGCTGGGGCTGAACACGCAGTTCGCGGTGGGGGGGCAGGGGCAGGACTGCCTCCGCGGCGTGATGGCGATCCGCGACCAGGAGCTGGTGATGGCGGGCGCGGTGGAGGAGGGGGAGCTGCTAGAGGTCGTCGCGGGGGACGAGCTGGTCGAGAGCACGACCCGCGCCCTGTCGGTGGCCGTGGAGTCCAGCGCGGGGACGGCGGGCGCCCGCGCCGGGGTGAGGTTGCTGCTCTTCAGCTGCGGGGGACGCTTCGCGGCCGCCCACCGGACGGGCCTGGTCGAGGCGCTGGGCCAGGCGATGGCGCCGGTGCCGTCCGTGGGCTTCTCCACCTATGGCGAGCACTTCGGCGCCTCGCTGGTCAACTACACCCTCTCGGGCGTGGCCTTCGGGGCCTCGCCCGACGCGGGCGAGGCGTGAGCGACGGAGGGGGGGGCCCGGCGCCGGGCTCCCGGCCGGCGGAGGCCCCGGCCGAGCCGCGCGAGGAGATCGCCCGGCTGCAGGCCGAGCTGGCGGCTGCGCAGCGGACGGTCGACGTCCTGGTGCGCCGCCTCGAGCGGGAGAACGCCAGCTCACCTCCCGATCGGCGGGCCTTCCTCCGCGCCATCGGCCAGCTCGAGACGACGGTGGCGGCGCGGCAGCGCGACCTGGCCGAGCGCGAGCAGTACTTCCGCGCGCTCTTCCACCAGAGCCCCGACGCCATCCTGGCCCTGGACCGCCAGGGCGCCGTCCTGTCCTGCAACCGCACCGCTGCCGTGGCCTTCGGGGCCGCCATCGTGGACCTGATCGGGCGCCCGGTGGACCGGCTCTTCGCGCCGGAGAGCGGCGCAGCCCTGACCGGGCTGCTGTGGAGCGGCTTCACCGGCGTGGGCGACGCCGAGCTCGAAGTGCCGCCCGACCGCCGGATGGGCTTCAGCGTGGCCCGCCTCGCGGGCGGGGAGGTGCTGCTGGTGCTGCGCGACGTGACCCAGCGCCGGCGCCTGGAGGAGGCCCTGGAGCGGGCCCGCCGGCACGCGGGCTACGGGCGGCTGGCCGCCGAGCTGGCCGTCGAGATCACCAACCCGCTGTCGGTGGTGCTGGGGCGCCTGGAGCTGATGCTGCAGCGCCCCCCCTCGCGGCAGGACCAGCTCGTGCCGATCCTGGAGGTGCTGGCGGATCACTGCCGCAGCATCGACGCCACGGTGGGCAACCTGCGCGCGCTGGGGCAGCCGCGCCCTCCTCGCCCGCGGCGGCTCCCCCTGGCGGACCTGGTGGCCCGGGCCGTGGCCCACGGCTCCACGGCGCTGCGCCGGGTGCGGCTGGACGTGGACCTGGCCGACGGGGCCTGGGTCCACGTGGACGCCGATCATGGCGAGCTGGCGCTGCGCAACCTGATGGCGCTGGTGGCCGAGGGCATGCCGCGCGACCGTCGGCTGGAGCTGCGGTCCCACCGTGTGGCTGGCGATGGCGTCGAGCTGCGCCTGCGGGGAGAGGACGTGCGCCTGCCGCCGCAGGTGATGGAGGCGCTCCGCCAGCCCGCGCCGGACCCGATGGCGCCGGTGGACCCGGGGGTGGGGCTGGGCCTGGCGATCGCGTGGGTGCTGCTCTCCGAGAACGGAGGGCGCCTGCGCGTGGTCGACGAGGCGGGCGGCCCGTGGGAGCTGGCGATCTGGCTGCCGGCGGGGGCGGCGGACCTCGAGCGCGCCGCGGCGGTGCCGAGCGTGCTGGTGGTCGACGACGACCAGCTCCTCTGCGAGACCGTGAGCTGGATGCTCTCGGGGCGGGGCATGTCGGTGCGCACGACGCGGACCGCCGAGGAGGCGCTGCGCATCCTGGGCGTCGAGAGCTTCGACTGCGTGCTGGTCGACCTGATCCTGCCGGGGATGGACGGGATCGCCTTCGTCGACCAGGTGGTCCAGCGGTGGCCGCACATGGCCGACCGGCTGGTGCTCACCACGGGCACCGACCAGCCCGCGCCGCCGACGGTGCGCATGCTGCGCAAGCCCTTCGACCGGGCGCGGCTGCTCGCGGCCCTGGCGGCGCGCGGCGAGAGCTGAGGCCCGGGGGCCTAGAGCTTGGACAGGTCCAGGCCGACCTCGGCCGCGTAGACGCCCAGGCCCTTCTTGGTGACGGTCCGCAGCGCGCGGGTCGACAGCTTCAGGGTGACCCAGCGGCCGCCCTCGTCGTGCCAGACCCGACGGGTCTGCAGGTTGGGGAGCTGGCGCTTCTTGGTCTTGATGTTCGAGTGCGAGACCTTGTTCGCCACGTTGGGGCGCTTGCCGGACAGCATGCAGCGACGAGCCATGACGATTCCTCTCCAGGTCGACCGCACCGGGCCCGGGGGATCGGGCAGGCGTGGCGGACGCGCCACGAGCCGGGGGACGACAACCCCCGCCGGTTACCACGGCCTGCCGCGGCAGGCAAACCCGAGTGCAGAGGTTGTGGGACCCGCGCCCGGGGCCGCCTCAGATGGTGAAGTCGACGATGACCACGCCCGCGTCGCGATCGTCCCGCCCGCGCTCGGCGGGTCCCGGGTCGGGCCGGTGCTCGAGCACCTCGTCCGGAGGCAGCGGGCGCTCCAGGGGCAGGCGGAGGCGGCCCTGGTCGTGCTGCTCCCGCTGCTCGCGCTCGCGCCGGATCCTCTCGATGATGAAGGCGTCGAGCATCTGGCCTGGCTCCGTCGTGCGGTGTGGACCTTGCGGTGGGGACGGTCTCGCCGTGTTGCGCTGCATCTGTGAGGAGTATAGCACCGGACCTTTGGGGGGCAACTCGCCCTGCGCGCCTGCAAAGCCCCGGATTTCCGGCCTTTGGTCCGCCGTCCTTGTCAGGTTTCGTCTCCGGCGCGGGCCTCCGGGAGGTTGACGGGTCAACGGCGCGCGGCGACCAGGGCTCGGGCGCGCTCGAGCAGGGCATCGTAGGTCGGCAGCGACGCGGGAGAGGCCTGCGCCAGGGCCCGCCGGTGCGCGTCGAGGACCTCCTCGTCGCCGCGGGCGACCGGTCCCGTCAGCGCCGTGGCGGGGCCGACGCGGGCGGCGTTCTCCAGGCTGGCGCGGGCCAGCGGCAGCAGCAGGGCGGGCGCCTGGCCGGCGGGGACGCCCGCGGCCGCCAGCAGCTCGGCCGCCACGGCCAGCAGCACGGTCGAGAAGTTGCCCGCGACGACGGCGGCGGCATGGTACAGGCGACGGTCTCCCGGGACGGGGAACGGCGCCATCCCCAGCGTGCGCGCCAGCGAGGCGGCGACCAGGATGGCCTCTTCGTCCCCGGCCACGGCGGCCGGAAGCCCCTCGAGGTCCGGCATCGCCAGCTCGGGGCCGGGGAAGGTCATCAGCGGGTGCAGGCTACCGGCGGGGCGATGGGGCCGCAGCGGGGCGACGTCCAGGGCGCCGCTGGCGTGCAGCACCACGCCCCCGGCGGGGACCCGCGCGGCGACCTCGGCCACGGCCCGGTCGGGCACGGTGAGCCAGGTCAGGGGCGAGGGCGGCACGGGCTGGTCGCGGCCGACCAGGCGCACCTGCACGCCGCGCAGCTCCAGGGCGCGGGCCATGCTCCTGCCCAGGCGTCCGGGGCCCACCAGCACGACCCGCGCGAGTGGCGCCGGGGCCGCGGGGGCCGTGAGGAGGGGGAGGGCGTCCGTACCGTCGGGCATGGCGCTGTAGTAGCCTGCCGGCCGCCGGCGAGGGTGCCCGGCGCTCGCCCGGCCCGTCCCGGACGGGTCGCACGGGGCCCGCGCCGCAGGAGGTCGGATGGAGCCGCAACGGGTGCCGCAGACTGCCTTGTCGGCGGGGAGGGCCCCCGCGTGCTGAAGACCACGCGGGACGGCCCGCTCGTGCACCTCGTGCTGGCGCGGCCGGAGCGCCGGAACGCGCTCTCGCCCGCCCTGGTGGCGGCGCTCCTCGACGGCCTCGACGCCGCGTGCGCGGACCCCGCGGTGGGCGCGGTGGTGCTGTCGGCCGAGGGCGAGCACTTCTGCGCGGGCGGCGACCTGGGCCCTGGGGGGATGGCGGGGGACGGCCTGCTGGATCAGCACCGGGAGCGCGGCGTCTTCGCCACGCTGCTGCAGCGCCTGGTGCAGGCGCCCGTGCCGGTGGTCGCCGCGGTCCAGGGGGACGCGCTGGGCGGGGGGGCGGGGCTGGTGGCGGCCTGTCACCTGGTGGTCATGGCCGACGGGGCCCGGCTGTCCACGCCGGAGCTGAAGGTGGGCCTCTTCCCGTGGATGATCGCGCCCGTCCTCGCCCGCAAGCTGCCGCGCAACGCCCTGCACGAGCTGGTGTTGTGCGGCGGCCGCCTCGACGCCGAGCGGGCGCTGGCCTGGGGCCTGGCCAACCGCGTGGTGCCGCGCGCCCAGGTGCTGGACGTCGCGACCGCGCTGGCCCGCGACGCCGCGGCCCACTCGCCGGCCATCGTGCGGCTGGGGCTGTCCGCGCTGGCCGCCGTCGACGACCTGCCGCTGCCGGCGGCCCTGCGGCACATGCACGGCCAGCTCAGCCTGAACCTGCTCACCGAGGACGCCGCCGAGGGCATCTCCGCCTTCCTCGCCCGGCGCCCACCCACCTGGAAGGGGAGGTGACCGTGGCCGACCCCCACGACCGTGCCGAGACGCCCGTCGACCCACCCGTGCGCTTCGGCGGCGACGCCGTCGTCATCTCCTGCGCCCTCACCGGCGTCCTCGCCGACCGGCGGCAGTGCCCCCACATCCCCTACAGCCCGGTCGAGATCGCAGAGGAGGCGCGGCGGGCGTGGGAGGCGGGCGCCACCGTGGCCCACATCCACGGCCGCAACGACGACGGGTCGCCCTCGTGGTCCCAAGACGTCTTCGCCCGCATCAAGGACGAGGTCCAGGCCCGCTGCCCCATCGTGATCAACTTCTCGACCGGCACCCTGGACGACCAGACCGCCGAGCAGGAGCGGATCATCGAGGGGGTGCGCCCCGACGTGGCCGCGCTGAACATGGGGACCATGAACTACGCGAAGTACTCCGAGCGCCGCAAGGACTTCGTCTTCGACATGGTCTTCCCCAACCCGATCGGCAAGATCAAGCGCCTGCTGGCCGCCATGAACCGCGCCGGCGTGCACCCCGAGCTGGAGTGCTTCGACGCGGGCCACACCGCGACGATCGTGCCGTTGATGGACATGGGGCTGCTGCGGCCGCCCCTCGAGCTGAGCTTCATCATGGGCGTCCTGGGGGGGCTGCCGGTGTCCGTCGAGGCGCTGCAGCTCCAGGCCGGTCAGGTGCCTGCCGGCTCGTCCTGGCAGGTCATCGGCATCGGCCGGATCCAGTGGCGCATGGTCGCCGCCGCCCTGGTGCTGGGCGGCAACATCCGCGTCGGCCTGGAGGACAACTTCTACCTGCCGGACGGCGCCATGGCGACCAGCAACGGGGCCCTTGTGGAGCGGGCGGTGCGCCTGACCCGCGACGTGGGCCGTCGCCCTGCCACCCTGGCGGAGACCCGGGCGATGCTCGGGCTGAGGGGCTGACCATGGCGGGAGGACGGGGGGAGGAGCCGCGCGCGGGTGGCCGCGAGGAGCAGGTGCGGCGGGTCCTGGTGCCGGCGCGGGGGGCGGCGGCGGTCCGCCTGGCCCGCTCGGTGCGGGAGGCGGGGCTGGAGGTGGTGGTGCTGCTCGCCGACCACGACGACGGGACGGGCTGGGCCGAGGTCGCCGACCACGCCGTCCCGGTGCCGGGGGCGCCGCCGGGCTGGCCACCGCCCGAGCGGGTGATCGACGCGGCCGTCGACGCCGGCTGCGACGGGATCCTGCCGGCGTGGGACCGCCTGGCGCGAGACCCCGCCTTCGCCGCCCGCTGCGCCCGGGCGGGCCTGCGCTGGCTGGGCACGCCGCGCGAGCTGCTGGCCTTCGTGGGGGATCGCGTCCGGGTGCGGGAGCAGGCCGAGGGCCAGGACATCGACGTGGTGCCGGGCACGCGGGCCCTGACCGACCCGGACCTGGCGCTGGCCTGGGCGGTCAGCGTCGGCTTCCCGGTGGCGCTGAAGCCGGCGGTGGGCCGGTTCCGCCCGCTGGTGCGGGTCGACAGCCCCGAGGAACTGCTGGTCGCGGCCGAGGGCATGCTGGAGGACGGGCCGGTCCTGGTGGAGCGCTACGTGCTGGGCGCGCGGGAGATCGAGGTCCCGGTCGTCGGCGACGGGGACGAGGCGGTGGTCGCGGTCGGCACCCGCGACATCACCGGGCGGGTCGACGGCGTACGGCGGCTGACCACGGTGCCGGCCGGCGGCCTGCCCGGCGACCAGGAGCTGCAGATCATGCAGGCCGCCCTCTCCCTGGCCGCCTCCATCGGCTGGCGCGGCGTCGGCGCGGTCCAGTTCCTGCTGACCCCCGACGGCCGGCCCTACCTGCTGGACCTGCGCCCGGGGCTGCGGCCCGCGGACGTCGCCACCGAGCGCATCTACGGCGTGGACCTGGTCGACGCGGCGCTGCGCGTCGGGATGGGCCAGCGGCTGCTGTGGGGCGCGGAGGAGGTGGAGGCCGACGGGGTCGCCATCGCGGTGCGCCTGCGGGCATCGCCGGACGGCGCGCCCCAGATGTGCCTGGGCGCGGTGCGGGCGCCGCAGGAGGCCAGCCTGGTCGTGCAGGCCGGAGGGCA
The DNA here is from genome assembly GCA_023150805.1 of Myxococcota bacterium. Lineage (GTDB taxonomy): Bacteria > Myxococcota_A > UBA796 > UBA796 > UBA2385 > UBA2385. Next base: position 24,782 of record JAKLKF010000038.1, read on the forward strand.
GGTCCGCGCCGGGGACGAGCTGGGCACCGTGCTGGTCCACGCGCCGGCGCGGCAGGCGGCGCTGGTGCGCGCCAAGGTCGCGCTCGACGACCTCGAGCTGCCCGGCGTGCCCTGCGACCTGCCAGCGCTGCGCCGGATCCTGGGCGACCGCCGGACCTGGCAGGCGCGCCTCGACCGCGAGGCGGTGGCCGACCTGGCCGGTCCGGACCCCGACCGGTAGGGCGGCCCCGGGGCGGACGGCTCCCGCTGGACGGGGTAGAGCGCGCCGATGTCTCGCCCCCATCGCGGCCGTCGCGCCGATGGCGCCGCGCGCGCCCCCTCGCCGTCCACCACCCCCGCCGCCCGGGCCGACCGGGTGGCCACCGACATCCACGCCGTCCTCGCGCGCACGCTGCGGGAGGAGGTGAAGGACCCGCGCGTCTCGTCGGTCAGCATCACCGCCGTCCGCCTCAGCAAGGACCTGAGCATCGCGCACGTCAACTTCGTGCCGCTGGGCGGGCAGGGCGACCCCGAGGTGGTGCTGGCGGGGCTGCAGGCCGCCGCGGGCTTCCTGCGGCGGGTCGTCGGCCAGCAGGTCCGGCTGCGCCACACCCCCGACCTGCAGTTCCACCTGGACGAGGGCCTGGACGAGTCCCTGCGGATGACCCGGATGCTCCAGGACCTGGAGGCACAGCGGCGGGAGCCGGCGGCGGAACAGCGGCGGGAGCCGGCGGCGCAGGGCCCGGCGGCCGGGGAGGGCGAGGAGTGAAGCCCGCCTTCCTGGTCGTCGACAAGCCCGAGGGCATCACCAGCCACGACGTGGTCGCAATGGTGCGCGCCGTGCTCGGCGTGCAGAAGGTGGGGCACACCGGGACCCTGGATCCCTTCGCCACCGGGGTGCTGCCCCTGGCGCTGGGACCGGCGACGCGCCTCATCCAGTACCTGGACGAGGATCTCAAGGTCTACGACGCGACGATCCAGCTCGGGCAGGCGACGGACACCGGGGACCTGACGGGCACGGTGGTCCGGGAGGCGCCGGTCCCGACGCTGGACGAGGCGCTGGTGCGCGGCGTGCTCGCGGGCTTCCTGGGGGTCCGTCCCCAGGTGCCGCCGGCCTACTCGGCGGTGAAGGTCGCCGGTCGCCCCCTCTACAAGTACGCGCGCGCCGGCGAGGAGGTGTCCGTCCCCGCCCGCGCCGTCCGCATCGACGGCATCGAGCTGGTCTCGCTGGCGGCGCCCCTGCTGCGCGTGCGGATTACCTGCGGGCGCGGCACCTACGCCCGGGTCCTGGCCGACGAGATCGCCCAGGCGCTGGGGACCGCCGGGCACCTGGTCGCGCTGCGCCGGGAGCGCAGCGGGCCCTTCCTGGCCTCGATGGCGCTCGACCTGGGCACCCTGGCCGGCATCGTCGCCGGGCGCGAGGACTGGCCGGCCGTGCTGCGGCCCTCTCGCGGCGCCGAGCGGGTGCCCTGGAGGCCTCGCGCCCAGGTCCAGGCGGACCTGGCCCCCTGGCTCATCCCCACCGCCCGCGCCCTGGGCCACCTGCCAGCCGCGCCGCTGTCGGCGGTGCAGCGCGACCTGCTGCGGCGCGCGGGCCAGGCGCCGGCCTCTCCGCCGGGGCTGGCGCCCGAGGCCCTGTGGCTGGGGCTGGACGGCGACGAGGTGCTGGCGGTCCTGCAGGCCGAGGCGGGCGGCGGGGCGCGGGTCCTGCGTTCGGTCCATGGCGGCTGAGGAGGTCGGCCGCGTGGACGTCGACCGGGCCCCGCCGTGGACGGTCGTGCTGGGGGACGCCGACCGGACCCGCGCCTTCGGGGCCTGCCTGGGACGGGTGGCGCCGGGAGGGCTGGCGGTGGCCCTGGTGGGCGGGCTGGGTGCTGGCAAGACCTGCTTCGCGCAGGGCGTGGGCGCGGCGCTGCGGGTCGAGGGGCCGGTCGTCAGCCCCACCTTCGTGCTGGTGGCCGAGCACCAGGGGACCCTGCCCCTGCTGCACGCCGACCTGTACCGGCTGGAGCCGGGCGAGCTGGGCGCCATCGGCCTGGAGGAGACGCTGGAGTCCTGGCCGGGCGTGGCCCTGGTCGAGTGGGCCGACCGCTTCCCCGAGGTGCTGCCGGCCGACCACCTCTCGGTGGGCCTGCGCGCGCGGGGCGGGTCACGCGAGGCGCAGGTCCACGCCACGGGCCCCCGGTCCGCGGCGGTGTCGGCGGCCTGGCGGCGCGCATGGGAGGCGCGGGACGCCGCGCCCGGGTCCCCACCGCCCGCGGGCGGCGAGGCGCCGCGGTGAGCCGGGACCGCCCGCGCTTCTCGGATCGTCGAGGGCCGCCCCAGGTCGGCGGGCGCGTGCTGGCGATGGGTGCCCTGCTGCTGGTCGCGGCGGCGCTGTTGTGGGCGCGATCGGCCTGGTGGTCGCGGGTGGCCGCGCTGCCGCCGGTGGTCGTCGAGGTCCAGGGCCGGGTGCCCGCGCCGGGCCTGGTGACCGTGCCCGGTCCGGCCCGCGCGCACGACGCCATCCGCGCGGCCGGGGGCGACCCGACGGGCATGGTGGACGCCACCATCGAGCCGGGGACCCGCGTGGTGGTGGGGGAGGGCGGTTGGAGGGCCGAGACCATGGACCAGGTCCTGGTCATCGGCCTGCCGGTGGACGTCAACACCGCCAGCGCGGTGGCGCTGGAGGCCATCCCGGGCGTCGGCGCCGCGCGGGCCCGCGCCATCGTCGACGAGCGCGCCCGCGGGGGGCCCTACCGGGACGTGGAGGACCTGGACCGCGTGCCGGGCATCGGGCCGGCGACGGTCGAGGCGCTGCGCCCCTTCGTCGTGGCCTCCTCGGCGCCCTGAGCCGGCCCGGGCCCGGCGCGGCTCACAGGCCCATGCCGCGCAGCAGGGCCTCGCCCGCCGGTACCAGCGCGTCGCGCCGCTGGGAGCGCAGGTGGGGGAAGCGCAGCACCGGCGCCTGGACGCGGTCGGCCAGGTCGAGGGCGTTCCACTCGTGCAGCGTGCTGATCGCGCCGACCATGTCGTTGAGCACGACCCCGGCGAGCGAGAGGCCGCGCCCGCGCACCGCGTCGACGGTCAGCAGGGTGTGGTTGAGCACGCCCAGCCGGTTGGCCGCCACGATCACCACCGGCAAGCCGAGCGCCTGGGCCAGGTCGGCCAGGTCGGCCTGGGGGGTGAGGGGAACGCGCCAGCCGCCGACCCCCTCCACCACGCCGACGCCGGCGGCCACCAGCTCGCGGGTGCCGTCGACGAGCGCGGCCAGGTCCAGCCGCTCGCCGGCCATCCGGGCGGCGCGGTCGGGGGCGCAGGGCTCGAGCAGGCAGCGCAGCACCAGCGGCGGGTGGCCGGCGGCCAGGCCCAGCAGGGCGGCGTCGGCGCCGGGAGGGGGGCTGCCGGTGGCCACGGGCTTCACCGCGCGGACCGGCTCGCCGCGCGCGCGCAGGGCGGCGGCCAGCGCGGCGCTGACCACCGTCTTGCCGACCTCGGTGTCGGTTCCGGTGACGAAGAGTCCCTTCACCCCAGGCTCCGCTCGTCGTCGGTGGGCTCCCCGCGCCGGTCGGCGCCGGCCTCCTCTTCCGCGTCGGCCTGCCCGGCCGCGCCCTCTGGGCCCGCCGCGCCCTCCGGCGTCCCCTTGGGCTTGCGCGGCGCGACGATGTCCAGGACCGCCTCGGTCGACTTGTACAGCCCGCCGGCCAGCGCCCGCACGCCCGCGGCCAGGGGCGCCTCGCCCTCTCGCAGCTCCGGCGGCTCCTCGCGGTGCCGCGCGGCGTGGTCCAGCGCCGCGACCGGGTCGGTGGGGTGGCTGCGCAGGCCATCGCCGGCCGCCTTCAGCCAGCGCCCCATCGCCGCGCCGGCCCGCTCGACAGCCGCGTCGGCCTCGGGCCCGAGCACCGGGGTGTCGGGATCCAGCTCCACCTGGGTGTAGCGGGGGCCCAGCAGGCGCGTGAGCACGCCGCCGACGGCCCGGCCGAGGTGGTCCAGGCCGGCGCCCAGCTCGCTCTGCGGGCCACCCTCGTCCGGCTCGGCGGGGGCGCCGTCGGCGCCGGTGGGGGGGCGCGGGCCCCGTCTGTCGGTGCTCATGAGGTGGAACGCTCCCGTTCGTCGAGGGTCCAGGCGGTGTGCACACCGGCGTCGGCCGCGTCCAGGGGCCGGGCCTGCCCGAGCGCGTGCAGCCAGCGCAGGTGCGTCACCACCTGGCGGGCGGCCACGGCCTGCCACGCCGAGTCCAGCTCCGGGTAGATGACCGCGGCGAGCTGCAGCGGGGTCCGCGGGCCCGGGGAGAGCGCCCCCTGGACCTGGGCCGTGCGGTGGTGCCGGTGGGCGATGAGCTCGTGCAGGGCCAGGTGCGCCGGGGCCAGGGGCGGGCCGTGCGCGGGCAGCAGGCGCTCGGCCTCCAGCAGCAGCAGGCGGGACAGGCTGGCCAGGTACTGCTCCAGGTCGCCGTCGTCGGGGTCGAGCAGGATCGTGCCCTCGCCGGCGACCAGGTCGCCCGCGACGACCTCTCCGTCCTCCGGGCGCAGCAGGCAGAGGTGGCCGGGGGCATGGCCCGGCGTGTGCAACACCCGCCAGTCGTGCGCACCCAGGGCCAGCCGGTCGCCGTCCTGCAGCAGGCGCCCGACCGGCAGGTCCACGCGCTCCGCCGTCTGGGGGTGGGCCCAGATCGGGGCGCCGGTGGCGCGCGCGAGGTGTTCGGCGCCCGAGACGTGGTCGGTGTGGTGGTGGGTGAGCAGGACCGCCGTGACCCGCCGCCCGCCCAGCGCCTGCAGGAGGGCCCGGCGGGGCTCGGCCCACGGGCTGGCCGGGTCGACCACGACGACCTCGTCGTCGCCGAGCACCCAGCAGTTGGTGTGCGTGGCGGGCGGCAGGGTCGGGCTGCGCACCGGCACGACGCCCACCCCCGGCGCCAGGGGGGTCAGCACCTCGGGGGGCAGCGGGGCCCGGGGAGGCGGGGAGGGGAGGGTGGGGGACAAGGCCCTCAGCTCCGCGCCGCGAGTGCGGCGATGGCGGCCACCACCAGCAGGGCCACGGCGCCGATCGCCGCCCACTCGCCCAGGCCCAGGCGGCGGCTGGTGGCGGGGGCGACCAGCGGCCGGCGCGGCAGGGGCAGGGTGTCCTCCAGCGGGGGGGGCTCTGGCGTCGCGTCGCCGGGCAGGGCTCCCTCGAGCTGGGGCCCCTCGGGCAGGGGTCCCTCGGGCAGGGTTCCCTCGGGCAGGGGGGACAAGGAGGGGTCCAGCGGCTGGGTCACCTCGTCCTCGTCGGGATCGGCCTGGTCGAGACGCGGTCCGATGGGCGCGTCCGGCGCGGCGAGGGCGGCGGGCATGACCAGGGCGGGGCCGGCCGACCGGAGGGGGCCCAGGTCCGCGGGGTCGGGCACCGCCCACGCCGGGGAGGGCGCGGCGCTGGCGGTGGGCAGGCCCGCAGGGACCAGGCCCAGCTCCGCCATGCGTTCGACCAGGCGGCCGCGATCCGCCACGCCGCGCAGGCTGCGGCGCAAGGCCTGCAGGCCGCGGATCAGCTCCCCCTCGTCCTCGAAGCGCGCCGCCGGGTCGACGGCGAGCAGGCGCGCCAGCATGCGGCCCAGGGCGGGGTTGACCTGGGCGATGGGCTCGACCCAGGGCTCGACCCGGCCCTCGCGCCGCACCGAGGCCGAGGCGGGGCCCCCGGGCTCCTCGTACAGCGGGCTCCCGGTGAGCAGCTCCACCAGCATGGCGCCCAGCGCCCACTGGTCGCCGCGGGCGCTGGGAGCGGCGCCGGCCAGCCGCTCGGGGGCCTGCTCGGCCAGCCCCACCCGGCCGCCGGTCCGTCCCAGGCCCAGCAGGGTGAGCTGGCCTGTCGGGCCCAGGCGGACCCGGCGCGCGTCCAGGCGCCCGTGCACGAGGGGCCGGCCGTCGGCGCCCCGACGCCCGTGGACCTGGCGCAGGGCCTGGGCCAGGTCCTCGGCCAGGTCGAGCACCGTCGCGGCGTCCAGGGTCAGCAGGCCCTGGCGGTGGGCCGCCGCGGCGTCGGCCAGCGTCGGCCCGGGGGCCCAGGTCATCGCGAGCGCCGCCTGGCCCGCGAAGTGACCGAGCACCTTCGGGATCCGGGGGTCGTCCACGGCGCGCAGCGCCTCGTACTCGGCGGCGATCCGGGCCGCAGCGGCGCGATCGTCGGGGTCGAGCGCCCGGCGCACGACCGCCTCTCGCGGGCTGCGGTCGCCGCTGACCCGCTCGGCGAGCCACAGCCGGCTGTCGCGGTCCGTGGCGGGGTCACGGTCCAGCTCGCGGACGAGGGCGAAGGGGCCGACCCGGTCGTCGGCGAGGACGGGCTTCGAGGGCAAGGCGACCTCCGCGGCGCTGCCGGTCGCGCCGGCGAGCGCCGGGCTGGCGCCACGGTAACGGGCCCAGGGGGCTCCTCCCAGGGCGCATCCCGCGGAACTGTGCCGGCGCCATGGAAGGTCGCAGGCGGACGAGTTAGATGGCGTGCCGACGCTCGGACGCCGCCCCACCGCCGCAGCCGGTACGGCTCCCATGCGCCACGGCCAGCGATCTGCTGACAAGGATGCCCATGCCCGTCGACGCCGGAGAGTTCCGCAACGCGCTCGCCCGCTTCGCCTCGGGGGTCACCGTGGTGACGGCCCGCACCCCCGACGGGGGCGACCGCGGCATGACGGCCAGCGCCTTCTGCTCTCTCTCGCTCGATCCCCCGCTGATCCTCGTGTGCGTGCGCAAGGGCAACGCGATGGACGGGGTGCTCCAGGGCGCCGCCGGCTTCGCCGTCAACCTCCTCGGCCAGGACCAGGTCGACCTGTCGAACCGCTTCGCCGGCTACGGCGCCCAGCCCGCCGATCGCGTCGACGACCTGCAGCCGGCCGCCGGTCCCTACAGCGGGGCCGCCTGGCTGCCGGGCGCCATCGCGCGCCTGGACTGCGCGCTCCACCAGGTCCTGGACGGCGGCGACCACCACATCTACCTGGGGCGGGTCGAGGCGGTCGATGCCCCCGGCGCGCGGGAAGACCAGCGCCCCCTGCTCTACTTCGCCGGTGCCTACCGGGCCGCCGGCGAGAAGCTCTGAAGGCCCCTCTCCTCCCCTGAACATCGGAGATCAGCATGCCCAAGGCACGTCACGTCGTGGTGACCGGTGGAGGCCGTGGCCTCGGCGCCGCCACCGCCCGTCGCTTCAAGGAGGAGGGCTACCGCGTCACCGTCATGGCCCGCACGCGCGGCGAGATCGAGAAGCTGGCCGACGAGATCGGGGCCTACGCCGTGCGCATCGACGTGGGCGATCCCGCCAGCGTCGAGGCGGCCTTCATGGCGGCCGGGCCGGTCGACGTGCTGGTCAACAACGCGGGCATGATGCGCCCCTCGCTGGTCACCAAGACCGACGTGCGCGTGTGGGAGGAGCACCTCAAGGTCAACCTGACGGGCGCCTTCCTCTGCTCGCTCAAGGTCCTGCCCGGCATGATCTCGCGCGGCTTCGGGCGCATCATCAACGTCGCCGGCACCACCGGGCTCACGGGCTACAACGGCCTGGCGGCGCTGTGCGCCAGCAAGCACGGCCTGGTCGGCTTCACCCGGGCGCTCGCGCTCGAGGTCGGAGACAAGGGCGTCACCGTGAACGCGGTGTGCCCGGGCATGATCGACACCGAGGCGCTGCACCAGGGCCTCGAGACGCTGGCCGAGAAGTCCGGCACCGAGAAGGCCGAGCTGCTCGAGGGCTTCACCCGCCGCAGCCCGCAGGGGCGCCTGTTCACGCCCGAGGAGGTGGCCGAGGGCATCGCCTGGCTGGCGGGCTCCGGCACCAGCGGGATCAACGGGTCGGTGCTGCCCATCGACGGCGGCGAGCTGCTCCGCTGACGCGGGCAGCCCCGGCGCGGGGGGGCCGCCCCCGGAAGGCGGTGCGGGGCGCCGCCTACTCCTCGAAGCGGTAGCCCTTGCCGTGGATCGTGAGGATGTGCCGCGGATCGGCGGGCTCGTCCTCGACCTTCTTGCGCAGCTTCAGGATCTGGTTGTCCACGGTGCGGGTCTGCATGGTGGGGGCGTAGCCCCAGACCTTCTCCAGCAGCTCCTCGCGCGTGACGTCGCGGCCGCGGTGGGCGATCAGGTAGCCGAGCACGCCCGCCTCGTGGGTGGTCAGGCGGTACTCCGGGTCGGAGCCGCGGACCAGGATGCGCCGGCGCAGGTCGACCCGCACGTCGCCGAAGGTGAAGTTGTCCGGGACGTCCTTGAGCCCCTCCAGGGCCCGCAGGCGCGCGCGCACCCGCGCCAGCAGCTCCTGCAGGTCGTAGGGCTTGGGCACGTAGTCGTCTGCGCCCAGCTCCAGGCCCTCGACCCGGTCCATGGGGTCGCCCTTGGCGGTGGCCATGATGATGGGCACCTCCCAGTTGGCCGCCTTCATCCGGCGCAGCACCTCGAGCCCGCTGATGCCGGGCAGCATGATGTCGAGCAGCACCAGGTCCGGCGGCGTCTGCTGGAAGGCCGCGACGGCGGTCTCCCCGCGGTCGAAGCGCGTCACCTGGTAGCCCTGGTGCTGCAGGGCTTTCACTACCCCGAGCGCGATGGTGTCCTCGTCTTCCACGACGAAGACATGGGCCGCTTCCGTTCCCATCAGCTCCTCCTGAGTCGGATCACGAACCGGGCACCACCCGCGATGCCGTCGCGGCACTCTACCTTGCCGCCGTGGCTCTCGACCGCCTCGGCGACGAAGGCCAGCCCCAGCCCGTGTCCTCCGGCCTTCCCGCGGCCCTCGCCCTCGACCCGGGTGAAGCGCTCGAAGACGGCGCGCCGCATCGGCTCGGGCACGCCGATCCCGTTGTCGGTGACCTCGTAGACGACCCACCTGCCGGCCATCGCGGTCCGCACGCGCACCAGGCCGGGGCGGCCCTCGTCCAGGTACTTCAGCGCGTTGTCCAGCAGGTTGCTCATCGCGTCCCGGATGAGCGCCCGGTCGCCTTGCACCGGCGCGGTGGGCTCCAGCTCTGCGGTCAGGCGCGCGCCCTTCTGCTCGAAGCGCGGCGCCCAGATCTCGACCAGCTCCTCGGCCAGGCCCTGGAGATCCAGCGGCTCCCGGCGCGAGATCTCGGCGCGGCGCGCCAGGCGCAGCACCTCGTTGACCCGGTCCTCCATGCGGCTGACCTCGGTGATGATGCGCTGGGCGCTCTGGCGCACCTCCTCGGGCTCGGTGACGATGCCCATGTCGACCAGCTCGGCCATGACCTTCACGCCGGCCAGGGGCGTCTTCAGCTCGTGGCTCACCCGGTTGACGAAGGCCTGCTGGCGCTCCCACAGCTCGCGGAGCTGGCGGTCGGCCCGCAGCCGCGAGCCCAGCGCGCCCGCCGCCAGCAGCGTCAGCAGGGCGATGGGCATGAGCTGCGAGGTGCGCCAGCCGCGGTCGGGCGGCGGGGCGGCGGGGTCGGGGGCCATCGCCAGGCGCAGCTCGGGGAAGAGGCGGCCGAAGGGGACCTGGGCCTGCAGCGGCGTGGGCGGCGCGTCTCGCGGGAGCACCACCTGGCCGTGGGCGTCGAGGATCCGCAGGGCGCGTCCAGGCAGGGCGCTGACCAGCTCGGAGAGCATGGTCGCGGGGTCGAGCTGCAGGCCGGCGCTGAGCCCCTCGGGCAGGGGGACGACGATCAGCAGGTGGCGCCGCTCGCCGAAGGGATCGCCGATCACCGATGCCACCAGGCGGTCCGCCGAGGGCGGGCCGGCCACCTGCAGCAGGGGCGCGCCGACGTCGGCGTCGCTGTCGGCCAGCCGCGACACCTCGCGCCAGGCGTCGAGGCGGTCCCGCACGGGGCGGCCCAGGGCCTCCAGCTCGTCGGCCTCCTGCGCCATGCCCATGCGCCGGAGGTCGTCGAGCACGGGGTAGTCCAGGTACGGCAGCGTGCGGTCCAGCACCGGGCCGGGCTGCACCAGCAGGTCGTGGCCCACGGCCAGCAGCAGCTCCCGGGCCTGCTCGACCTGCCCGGCTGCGCGCCGCGCCTCGGCGAGCTGGAGCTGCCGGACGACCGTGCGCTCGACGCTCAGGCCCAGCGCCAGGCGCTCGTCGGCCGTGGGGAACAGGGGGACGGGGGTGGACTCCAGGGCGGCGATGGCCAGGTCCGCGCGCCCGGCAGCCATGAACTGGTCGGCCGCCCGGCTGATGGCGAGCAGCGCCACCGGCGGCGCCCGGTCCCCGCAGCGCTGCCAGGCCTGGGCGATGTCGACGCGGTCGGCCTGGGGGGTGGCGGCGCGGCCCGCCTCCACCATGCAGGGATCGGCGAGCAGGGCGGCGATGTCCTCGCCCGGATCCGGCGGGGGGTGCAGCAGGGCGCCCGGCCTGCCCGGCTCGGCGCGGCGCCACAGGTAGGCCGCCTGGACGCCGCCACCGGGGGCGCGCACGTAGGCCAGGGGATCGGCCGCCAGGGCCAGGACCTCGGCGCGGACGCGGTCGAGCTGCTTGTCCTCCCACAAGGCCAGGGCCGCGCTGAGCTCGGCCTCGCCCCGCTGCCGCTGCTCGTCGGCCAGCCGCGCCTCGAGCCGCAGGGTGCGCTCCACCGCGAAGATGGCCATGAACACGAAGGCCCCCGCCAGCAGGCCGTAGGCCAGGCGGCTGCTGCGGTCGAGGGTCGGCGCGGTCGGCATGGGGCGGTCATTGTCCCAGGTGCGGGCCCGCGGCGGGGATCAGTCGGCCCTGCAGACCCGGTTCCGCCCGGTGGACTTGGCGCGGTACATCGCCTGGTCGGCGCGTCGGATCCACTCCTCGATCGACTCGTCGCGGCGCATCTCGGCCACGCCGAGGCTGGCCGTGACGTGCAGGTCGGGGGCGGTGCGGTACCAGTCGTGGTCGGCGATGCGCCGGCGCAGGCGGTCGGCCACCCCGGCGGCGGCGGCCAGCGAGCTGCCCGGCAGGAAGAGCAGGATCTCCTCGCCGCCCAGGCGCACGCAGGCGTCCTCGTCGCGCACGTCGCCCAGCAGGATGCGGGAGGTGCGCGCCAGCACCTCGTCCCCGACGCCGTGGCCGTACAGGTCGTTGATCGCCTTGAAGCGGTCCAGGTCCAGGAAGGCGCAGCTCACCGGCAGGTCCGACTTGCGGCACTTGCGCACCAGGTCGGGCAGCTCGTCCTCGAGGAAGCGCCGGGTCCGCAGCCGGGTCAGCGGGTCGCTGCCGGCCTCGGCCAGGCGGCGGGCCACGCGCCCCAGGTGGTTCAGCTCGTCGGCGGTCAACAGCTCCAGGCGCAGCAGGACGCCGCCGACCTCGAGGTTGTCGCCGGGGTGCAGGGGAGTGGGGTGGGTGATCGGGACGCCGTTGACCGAGGTGCCGTTGGTCGAGTCCAGGTCGTCGACCACCACCGAGCCTGTGTCGTCGGTGAACAGCGCGGCGTGGCGCTTGCTGACCGTCGCGTCGCTGAGGACCACGCCCGCCTCTCGCTCGTCGCGGCCCACCACCAGGCGCTCGTCCGCGCCCAGGGTCCAGAAGCCCAGCATGTCGCGGCCGGGTCCCGCCACGACCTTGAGCGTGGGGACCCGCTCGGTCCGATCCTCCCGCGGGCTGGTCAAGGCGATCTTGACCGTGACCTCGGTGTCGTCGAGGCGCGGCGGGGCGCTCTGGCTGTGGCGATCGCTCGGCACGCCGGAACTCCAGGAGCTGCGGAGGCGAGGAGAGGACATGGGGCGAGGTCTCCCGGGAGCGACCTCGCGCGACGGGAGTGGCTATCGCCGGGATGGTAGGCGCGGCGAGGGCACCGCGCAATTGCACACCGGCCCGTCACCTGTCGCCAGATGTCGGCGGCTGCCGCCCACCGCCCCGTGACTGCGCGGCCGCCCGAGGCTAAGCTCGGAGCTTCGCGGCACAAGGTCGCGCGAGGCGGGGGCTCCCCGCGAAGGAGACGCGATGGACACTCGTACCCTGGCCGGCATCGGCATCCTCTCCCTGGTCCTCTTCGCCTGCGACGGCGACAAGGGCATCGACGACGACGGCACCTCCGACGGCGGCGCGACCGACGGCGGCGGCGACGGCGGCGGGGACGGCGGCGACGGCGGCGACGGCGGCACCAGCGGCGACGACTGCGGCGGCGACATCGCCAGCGCCTGCGACTTCCAGATCGACGCCAAGGCCGGCTACGCGCAGGCCGACGAGGTGATCGCCGAGGAGGGCGACCGCGACTTCTTCAAGATGTCCCTGGGCGCCGGGCAGAGCATCGCGGTGGGCACCATCGCCTACGCCGCCGACGGCGACATGGAGCCCGACACCGTCCTGCGCCTGTACGACAGCGCCGGCACCCTGCTGGCCACCAACGACGACATGCCCTTCCGCCTCCAGGAGACGGACAGCGCGCTGTACTTCCAGGCCCCCACCGACGGTGACTACTACTTCGAGGTCCTGGAGTGGGGGGACTGGGACGGCTCGGGCGGCAACGGCGGCGACTCCTACGAGTACACGCTGATCGCCTACGAGGTGGTCCAGCTCGACCCCGAGCCCGACAACGACGACTTCGCCTCGGTGGTCGCCTACACCAAGGCCGGCAACTACGTCTACTACGGCAACGGCTGGACCGAGGACGGCTCGCTGCCCTACCAGTTCTTCGGCGACATGGACGCGGCCGGCGACACCGACCTGTTCCCCATCGACTGGACGCTGAAGGAGGAGGACGAGCGGGTGTGGTGCCAGTACTCGGTCTGGCCCACCTGGCTCGGCGACTTCCAGCCCTCCTTCGCCCTGTACGACGGCGACGGCAACATGGTCGCGCAGAACGACTCGCCGGTCTACAGCCTGGACCGCTACTACTACTACGACGGCGCGGTCATGATGGCCGACCAGGGCGTGGTCTTCGGCGAGATGGGCGAGGTCGGCGGCGGCCAGACCTACTACCTGGAGGTCAGCGACCTGGGCGGCATGAGCGGGGTCGGGACCTTCTACCCGGGCCTGATGGAGTGCTACACCTGGAACACCGAGGTCGTGACGGTCGAGGACATCGACACGGACAACAACCTGCCGGCGCTGTCCAGGGACGTGCTCATGAACGAGAGCTCCGACGGCACCGCCTGGTACGGCTACATGGTCGGCGGCATCAACGCGATGGGCATCCCCGCCGACGAGCTGGACTCCTGGCGGATCAGCTCGGCGGGCACCGGCGGCTCGCTGGACGGCAAGATCCTCAACATCGTCCTGCAGTCCAAGGGCGTGGGCCAGTTCCTGGACGCGGCGATCACGGTCTACGAGGACGACGGCACGACCGTCCTGACCAGCGCCTCCAGCAACACCTTCGACGACAACGGCGACCCGGCGATCGAGAGCTTCGAGATCGACTCGGACACGGCCTCGATCTACGTCGTGGTCGAGGCCGAGGACGCCGCGATGGTGCCCGACGCCAACCAGTACCTCGCCTTCATCTGGATCAGCGAGGCCGAGTAGGCCCTCGGACCCCCACCGGACGCGGCGCCACCCCTCGGGGTGGCGTCGTCGTCTGGGGGGTCGACGACCCGCTCCGCCGCCACAGGGGAGCGGGCGACGGGCGGGTCAGCGCTCCAGGGGGCGCTGCTCGCCGCCGCCCTGCAGGATGTGGAACTCCACCCGGCGGTTGGCGGCGTAGGCCTCCTCGCTGGTGCCCGGCTGCAGCGGCACGGTGGGGCCGAAGCCCTTGGCCACCAGGCGGTCGGGGGCGATGCCGCCCTTCTCGACCAGGTAGCGCCGCACCGCCTCGGCGCGGCGGCGGGACAGGTCCATGTTGTGGTCCAACCCGCCCTGGGCGTCGGTGTGGCCCTGGATCTCGACGCGGCCGATCTCGGCGCGGGTGGCGAGCACGCCGGCCACCTCGTCGAGGATCTTGATGCTCTCGGGCTTGAGGATGTCGCTGTCCAGCTCGAAGAACACCTTGTCGAGGATGACGATGCGGCCGCCCTCGACCAGGGCCCGGGGGGCGCGCAGGACCACCTCGACCTCGCTGGTGGCGTTGCGGCGGATGTCCACCGTGCGCCGGCCGACGCCCAGCCCCTCGGCGGTGACGTAGAGCTGGTAGCTGCCCGCGGGCACCTCCTGCCGGGCCAGGCCGTCGGGGCCGACCGCCAGCTCGACCTGCCGCGTGCCGGAGGCCTCGATCAGCCGGCCGGTCGCCGCCAGGGGCCGGCCCTGCTCGTCGACGACGGTGACCTGGACGATGCCGCTGATGGCCGGCGTCACCTTCAGGCGCGCCTCGTAGCTGCGGGCGTCGGGCACCTCCACCGCGGCGGACTGGGGCACGTAGCCCTCGGCGCTGATCTCCAGGTTGTAGGTGCCGGGCGCCATCGAGCGGCCGAGCTGGCCGTCCGCGGCCGTCCAGCTCCCGCTCTCCGGGCCGCTGGTGATGTCGATGCGGGCGCCGGCCACCGGGCGGGTGCTCTCGCCGTCGACCACCACGATGGTCACCGGCGTGAGCCCGGCGTCCGGGCAGCCGTCGTCGTCGTCGATCCCGTTCCAGTCCTCGGCCTGCTCGGGGCAGCGGTCGACCGGCGGCAGCAGGCCGTCGCCGTCGCGATCCCCGGCGACCGCCTGGCCGCCGCGGTCCGAGCGCAGCGGGGGCGCCCAGGACAGGCCGGCGAACAGCCGGTAGTCGGGAGCGCCGATGCCCGTGGTCAGGCCGGCGCCTCCGCCGACGGTCACCAGCAAGCGGTCGACCGGCTCGGCCCGCAGGGCGGCCCGGGCCTCCATCGGCGTGCTGCCGGGGGCGCCGGAGCTCTGCAGCAGCCAGGTGCCGTCCCACTCGGCGATGGCCCACAGGGGCAGGCCCTCCTCCAGGATGGGGGCGCTCAGCCCCAGGCCCCACTGGGCCCGCGTGCCCCAGGTCACGTCGTCCACCAGGGCCTTGCCGCCGCCGGCCATGCCGGCGTTCGCGGCGACGACGAAGCGGTCGCCGTAGGACAGGCCGACCTCGCCGCCGGCCAGCAGGCCGGGCTCGCCCAGCCAGTCGCGGCCGCTGCCGGTCGGCAGGTCCAGGCGAGCGCCCAGGGACAGGCCCAGCGGCGCGTCCCGGCGGTCGAGCAGCTCGACCTTGGCGTCCAGGCCCAGGTCGCCGACCATGCGGAAGCCGTCGACGTTGTAGCCGCTGCTCAGCAGGTGCAGCGGCAGGTCCAGGCCCAGGCGCAGCGGGGCCCAGTTGTAGGAGGCGGTCAGGTTCGCGGTGCCGACCGTGCCCAGGATGCGCTCGTCCTCCCGGTCGTCGTCGTAGCGGTAGATGAAGGGGTCGCGCGCGTAGTTGAACAGCAGGCCCGCGCCCAGGCCCTGCGCGCCCACCGCCGTGTCGTCGACGCTCAGCAGGGCCCGGCCGTCGACGCTGGGGGCGAAGCGCTGGGCGTCCAGCTCGACCTCCTGGGCACGGGCCGGCGCCCCGCTCGCGGCCAGGGCGGCGCCGGCGCCCACCACCAGCGCGCCGGTCGCCACGGGGCCGCCCGGACCCCGGCGGCGGCGGCGGAGCAGGGCGGCCAGGCCCAGCAGGCTGGGGGCCAGCAGCGCGGCGCCCGGAGCCGAGGTGCAGGAGCCGCCGGTGAAGTGACCGCCGGAGAAGGGCGGCAGGCCGCCGGTGTCGACCGTGCCGCCGTCGGCGCCCCCGCCGTCGGCGCCGCCGTCGCCCCCGCCGTTGTCGGGGTCGAGGATGTCCGGCCGGCCGTCGCCGTCGCTGTCCTCGTCGCAGTCCTCCTCGCCGTCGAGGATGCCGTCGTCGTCGGTGTCGGGGTCGTGCGGGTCGCTGCCGCACTCCTCCTCCTCCTCGTTGGTCAGGCCGTCGTCGTCGGGGTCGGCGCAGGGGCCGTCCTCGTCGTCGGCGTCGACGTAGTTGGCCAGGCCGTCGCAGTCGTCGTCGCCCGTGCCCTCCACCTCGTCGGGCTTGCCGTCGTCGTCGCTGTCCAGGTCCAGCCGGTCCGGCGTCTTGTCGCCGTCGGTGTCGACCGTGCCCTCGGTCGAGGTCGGGATGCCGTCGTCGTCGTCGTCCTCGTCGCAGAAGTCGGGGTCGCCGTCGCCGTCGGTGTCGACCAGGCCCTCGTCGGCGTCGGGCACGCCGTCGCCGTCGCCGTCGTCGGGGTCCTCGCCCCCGCACTCGTCCTCCAGCACGTCGGGGATGCCGTCGCCGTCGGTGTCCTCGGAGTCCGCCGTCCCCGGGTCGGTCTCCCAGGGGTCGCGCCCGCCGTCGCCGTCGGCGTCCTCGTCCCCGTCGAGGATGCCGTCGTCGTCCGTGTCCTCGTCGAGCGGGTCCGTGGTGCTGCCCGGGTCGCTGTCCGGGGTCCAGCAGTCGCCCGCGGTGTCCGTGTCCTCCAGCGGCTCGGTGACCCCGACCTCCAGGCCGTCGGACAGGCCGTCGTCGTCGCTGTCGCAGTCCAGCGGGTCCGTGCCCCAGGTGAACACCTCGTCGCCGTCGGAGAGCCCGTCGTCGTCGGTGTCCGCGTCCTCGGGGTCGGTGCCCAGCTCCAGCTCCTGCGGCAGGGTCAGGCCGTCCTCGTCGGCGTCGAGCGTGATCGCGTCCAGCCAGTCGTCCTCGACCACGTCGTCGTCCAGCAACAGCACGCTGAGGCTGCCGGTCGCCACCTTGACCTGGAAGGGGACCGCGGCGGAGACGGGCTCGGGCAGGTCGCCGTCCATGAGGATCGCCAGCGGCACCTGGACGTCGACGAAGGAGTCGGCGTCGCTCTCGGCCCACCAGGTCGAGGGCGTGGTCGAGATGCGCACCTCGGCGTCGCTGTCGGCGCTGGTCGCCAGCCGGCTCTCGGCCGGGTCGGTGTCCCCGCCCGTCCGCGGCGTGTTCTCGTAGATCCAGACGTCGGCCAGGCCGCCGCCCTGCAGGCCCGCGACCAGCTCGTAGTTGGAGGTGTCGCCGTCGGTCTCGAGCTGGAAGCCCCAGCCCTTGGCCTGCAGGGCCACCCCGTCGAGGTACCACGGGCTGTCGTTGAGCCGCAGCCGCAGGTACAGGAAGTCCTGGTCGGCGTACCAGGCCCCCGCCTCGCGGCCCGACGAGCTCTCTCCGACGATGTCGGTGTACTGGTAGCCGCCGTCGCCGATGGTGTCGCCGGCGATGGCGCCGCCGTAGGTGAAGGGGACCCAGGCGCCGTCGGCCGGCCAGGCAAGGGCGGTGGAGGGCGTGCCCAGGGCGAGGAGGAGGAGGGAGCGGCGCATGGGGACCTCGGGTGGGGTGCAGGGAGAAGGTACCGTCTCAGGGGGGGGCTTGACAAGTCAATGCGAAAGGAGGCTTCGCCCGGCGCGCGCCGGGGCCCTCGCGATGGGCCGGGGGCGCGATAGCGGAGGAGGATGCCGACCGTCCGTGCCTCCTCGCCCGTCCCCGCGCCCCCCGACTCGCCGCCGGAGGCCGCGGTCACGCGCCACCTCGACGCCCTGCGCGCCGTCCTGCGCGAGATGGGCAGCGTGCTGGTCACCTTCTCGGGCGGCGTCGACAGCGCCCTGGTGCTCTGCGTCGCGCACCAGGTGCTCGGCGAGCGCGCCGTCGGCCTGACCGCCGTCAGCCCGACCTTCCCGCCCGAGGAGCTGGAAGAGGCCGTGCGGCTGGCGAGCACCATCGGGGCGCGCCACCTGCTGGTCGACTCGCGAGAGCTGGAGCGCGAGGGCTACGCCCAGAACGCGGGGGACCGCTGCTTCTTCTGCAAGAGCGAGCTGTACGAGCTGGCGCATGCCCAGGCGAAGGCGCTGGACATCCCCTGGATCGCCGACGGCACCATCCAGGACGACCTGGGCGAGCACCGGCCCGGCCTGGTGGCGGCGGACCGGGCGCAGGTGCGGCACCCGCTGCTGGAGGCCGGCTTCGACAAGGCGGCCGTCCGCGAGGCGGCGCGGGTGCTGGGCCTGGCGGCCTGGGACAAGCCGGCCTTCTCCTGCCTGGGCAGCCGGTTCCCGGTCGGGACCCGCGTCACCGTGACCCGCATCCGGCAGGTGCAGCGGGTCGAGAGCGTGCTGCGGACCTTCGGCCTGCGCGCCTTCCGGGCCCGGTGGCACGAGCTGGAGGGCCGGCCGATGCTGCGCCTGGAGCTGGAACCCTCCGAGCTGGGCGCGCTGGCCGACGACGAGCTACGGCGGGCCGTGGTCGAGGTCGCCAAGGCGGAGGGCTTCTCGTGGGTGACGCTGGATCTGGAGGGCTACAAGCGGGGCAGCCTGTCCCACGCCCTGGCGCCGCCGACGGTGCCCTGAGCGCCGCGCCGGTGGACCCGCTCGTCCCCTTCGACCGGGGGGACCGCCCGGACCCCGCGCTGGCCGGCAGGGGACGCCGCGTGCTCGCGGAGATCGTCGCCCTGTGGCTGGTGACCCTGCTGGCGATCCGGGGCGTCGTGGCGCTGCAGCGGGGCGCCGGCCTGCCCGACTGGATCCTCGCGGCGGTGCCGCTGCTGTTCATCTACGCGCCGGTCGCGCTCTGCCACCTGCGCAGGGTGGACTCCTGGTCCTACCGGCTGAGCATCCCCGCCTTCTCCGACGGGCCCTCCTGGCGCCGGGCCTTCGCCTGCAACGCCCGGGTCCTGGCGCTCATCCTCCCGCCCTGGATCGTCGGCTACCACTTCTACCAGGGCTGGCTCTTCGACCACCGGCCGGGGGACGGCTGGCGCGAGGGCGCGGCGCAGGCGCTGGTGGGGGTCGGACAGCCGCCGCCCGAGGTGATCCTCGGGGCGGTCGAGGCGGGGGCGAGGGCGCTGGGGGGAGGGGACGCGCTGGCCCTCGCCATGCTGGCGGGGCTGCAGGTGCTGACCCTGGTTGCCTACCAGGTCTTCTTCGTGGCCATCCCCGAGGAGTTCTTCTACCGCGGCTACGTGCAGACCCGGCTCAACGAGCTGTGGCCGCGGCGGTGGCTGATCTTCGGCGCGCCGATGGGCTGGGGCGCGGTGGTCGCCTGCCTCTTCTTCGCCTTCGGCCACTCGCTGGTGCAGGTGCAGTGGTGGCACTTCGCCACCTTCTTCCCCGGCATGGTCTTCGCCTGGATGCGCGAGCGCACCGGCGGCGTGGTGACCGGCGCCCTGTTCCACGCCGCCTGCAACGTGCTGGTCGTGCTCCTGGACAACCTCTACGGGGTGCCGCGGGGCTTCTGACCCGCTTCAGCCCGCCGCGGCCTTGCGGGCGCGGGCCTTGGCCTTCGGTCGCGGGCCCTCGTCGGGGGGCGGGGGCGGCGCCTGCGCGGCGAGCAGGGCCTGGACCCGCGCGTCCACCAGGGCCGGCAGCCGGGCCTGCAGCTCGGCCTCCAGGCGCTCCTGGAGCAGGCGCTCCACCGCGGCGGCCAGGGCGTCCTGACGAACGGTGACCTGGTCGAGCTCTTCGAGCCGATCCTCCAGCTCTTCCAGGCCGTCCGCGAGCTTCTTGACCCCGCCGGTGGCGCCGCCGAGCTGGCCGCGCAGGCTGTTCACCAGGTCGCGCAGCTCCTTGAAGTCGGTTCGGTTGGGCACCTGCCGCTGGTCGAGGGTCTCGAGGATCACGTCCTGCACCGGGCGGCGAACGAGCGGGAGGATGGCGTCGGCGACGGTGGCGGCGACGAAGTCGGTTCTGCTGCCCATGGGAGGTCCAGGCGGAGGAGGGGGGGGCGAACGGGTCGCGGGGGAGCGGTCGGCGCGGGGGAGGGAACCTTCGCGGAGATCCGTTGTCGGACAGGCGGCCACTGGGTCTCTGCGCGCGGCGCCCGTCCTTCGGGTCATAATGGCTGGCGCGCCACCTCACCATCCCCGCTCCGCCCCGCGGGCGGGCTCCCGCTCCCCCGACTCGCGACCTTGTCCCACCGCCGACCGGATGCTGCTCCCGCGTTGCGCGCTCCCGCGCCACGGTGGTACCGTGCCCGGCGCAGGGCCCGTCTCGTGCGCGCCGCTGGCTGAAGAGGAGGATCGATGGGCCACTGCCCCTTCTGCAAGGGCGCCATCCAACGTGAGCTGCTCGTCAACGGGGGCACCTGCCCCCACTGCCTGATCGAGATCCCCGGCGAGGAGGCTGCCACCGATCCGGGTGAGCAGGCCATCGCGCGCCAGCAGGCAGAAGAAGCAGCGACGCGGCGGCGCGGGCCCGGGCTGGCGGCAGCGGTCGTGCTGCTGGCGCTGGTGGCCGCGGGCGGCGGCTGGCTCGCCCTGCGCAACGCGCAGCCGGCGGTGGTCGAGCTGGAAGAGGAGAGCTTCACGCCGATCCCGCTGGACGCGCACCAGAACATCTTCGACGAGCAGCCGGCCGCGGCCGGGGCCCAGGCGCGCGCCGGCGGCTCGAACCCGGCCACGGGCGGCTCGGCGGCCGTGGTGGCCAGCGCCTCCCTGGGCAGCGCCGGGCGCGGGTCCAGCGCCGGTCCGGCGACCGGTGGGCAGGTCGACCCGGTCGCCCCTGCCGAGCCCGGGCGCGCGACCCTGAACCCGGCGGCCGGCTCGATCGCCAAGCAGGTCGAGGACGTCGATCCCACCGCGGCGGCGTCGTCGCCCGGCGGCATGGTCGGCCCCAACATCACGGTGGGGGGCCGCAGCGCGGCCGAGACCCTCACCGACCCCGACGCCATCACCGAGATGATCAAGCGCGTGGTCGGGCGGAACAGCCGCCAGCTCCAGGACTGCTACAACGACCGGCTCAAGCTGGCCGAGGACCTGGAAGGCCGCTGGCGCGTGGGCTTCGAGGTGCAGAAGAACGGCAGCGTCTCGCGGATCGAGGTGGGTGGCCTGGGCGTGGCGGACGCAGAGCTGGAGTCGTGCATGACCGGGCGCATCGCCTCCTGGCGCTTCTCCCGCATCGGCAACCCCCAGCAGGTCTCGAAGACTTACAGCTTCACGCGCTGAGGCCCGCCAGGGGCAGGGGGCAGCCCAGCAGCAGGGCGTCGGCGCCGTCGGCGTAGTAGCGCGGGCGCCGCCCGGTCATCGACAGTCCCCGCGCGCGGTAGAGCGCCAGCGCGGCGTGGTTGTCCGGGCGAACCTCCAGCCACAGCTCCTCGGCGCCCGCGGCGTGGCAGGCGGCGGCGAAGGCCGACAGCAGGCGCCCCCCCTGTCCGCGTCGGCGGGAGGCGGGGTCGACGGCGATGCGGAGCAGCTCGCTCACGCCCCCCGCCGCCCAGCCCAGCGCAGCGGCGACGACGGCCTGCCCGTCCTCCACCACCAGGGCGACCACGTCCGGGCGCGCCAGCAGGTCCCGCACCTGGGCCTCGCTCCACGCCTCGCCCGGGAACGCCCGTGCCTCCAGCGCGACCAGGGCGGGCAGGTCCCGCGGTCCAGCCGGCCGGGCCGCCCTCACCGCCACGAGACCCGCCCGATGCGGCGCAGCGCGACCGTGTCTCGCAGCTCGGCCACCCAGCCCTGGTAGCGCAGCCGGGTGGCCGCCTCGTCCTCGCCTGCCGCCTCCGCGGCGAGGCTGATGTTGCGGTGGACGTAGCGCTCCACGACCAGGCGCCCCTGCGCCCAGGCCTGCACCCCCTCCCGGTCCACGCCCAGCCGCGCCTCCAGCGCGACCAGCTCGGCGGGATCGAAGGCCGCGAGCAGGCGCTCGGTCCGGTCCCGCACCTGCCCGGGCTCGGGCTGGTAGACGCCGATGTCGCCGGCCAGCTCCCGCAGCATCACCTGCTCGATCCACCACTCCACGGGTGGCCGGTCTCCGCGGGCGGTGATGGGCAGGGCCGCGGGATCCCGCGACGCCAGCAGCACCGCGATCTCGACCTCGGACGCGGTGACGACGCGGTCGCCGACGACGGCGACGGCGCGGTCCACGGGCCCCTCGGCCTGCTGCGCCGCCGCGGACGGGCCCAGCGCCAGCGCCAGCGCCAGCGCGAGCGCCAACGCCGGAGCGAGCGCCAACGCCGGAGCGAGCGCCCACGCCGGAGCGTGCGCCAACGCGAGCGCCAGCGCCGGCGCAACCGGCAGCGCGCGCTGGGTGGGTGGGGGGGCGGTGGCGGGGCGGGGCGCGGACATCGTCGAGCGGGTCGCTTTACCCTGGCGACCGGCTGCATTACACGCCCAGGTCCCTTGGAGCGCCCCTTCATGATCTCCGCCCGACAGCTCACCAAGCGCTTCGGCCCGCTGACGGCCGTGGACCGCGTGACCTTCGAGGTGGAGAAGGGCGAGATCCTGGGCTTCATCGGGCCCAACGGCGCCGGCAAGACGACGACGATGCGCATGCTCACGGGCTTCATCCCGGCCACCGAGGGCAGCGCCGTGGTCGCCGGGCACGACGTCTTCGAGGCGCCGATGGAGGTGCGCCGGCGCGTGGGCTACCTGCCGGAGACGCCGCCGCTGTACCGCGAGCTGACCATCGGCGACTACCTTCGCTTCGTCGCCGAGATCCGGGGGATCTCCCACGGCGACCGGCTGCGGCGGGTGGGCCAGGTGATGGAGCAGGTCGGCTTGTCGGGCTGGGAGGGCCGCATCCTGGGCAGCCTGTCCAAGGGCTACCGCCAGCGCGTCGGGCTGGCCCAGGCCATCATCCACGACCCGCCGGTGCTGATCCTGGACGAGCCCACCAGCGGCCTGGACCCCGGGCAGGTCGCCGGGATGCGTGACTTCGTGCAGCACCTGGCCCAGGACCGCACCGTCATCCTGAGCACCCACATCCTGCCGGAGGTGGAGCTCATCTGCCGACGGGCGGTGATCATCGCCGGCGGCAAGGTCGTGGCGGACGACAGCATCGACGGCCTGCGGCGGCACGCCGGAGGGGGCCTGCGCTACCGGGTCGAGCTCAAGGACGCCGACCTGGACGCCATTCCCTCGCTGGTGGGCGCCCTGCCCGAGGTCGAGCAGGTCACCCCGCGCGGCGTCGACGACGGCTTCACCCTGCTCGACGTGCGCGCCCCCGCCGATCCCCGCACCGCCATCGCCCGCCTGGCCACCACGCGCGGCTGGACCCTGCGGGCGATGGAGCGCCACGTGCCCTCCCTGGAAGAGGCCTTCCTCGCCATCGTCGGCGCCGAGCGCTGAAGCCCCTCCCCCTGTCCTGACTGGAGCCGCCTTGCAGGTCGCCTGGGCCATCTACAAGAAGGAGCTGAAGGTCTACTTCGTCAGCCCGCTCGCCTACGTCTTCCTGGGCGTGTTCCTGCTGCTGGCCGGCGCCTTCTTCTACCTGGGTGTGACGATGACCGGCGAGGCCAGCCTGCGGGTGATGCTGGGCAACCTGGCCATCGCCCTGCTGTTCCTGCTGCCCCTCCTCACGATGCGGCACTTCGCCGAGGAGCGGCGGGCCGGCACCTTCGAGCTGATGATGACGGCGCCCGTGCCGCTGTGGGCGATGTTGCTGGGCAAGTGGGGCGCGACCTGGACCCTGTGCGTGGCGCTGCTGGCGGGCACCGCCCTGTTCCCGGCGATCCTGGCCTACTACGGTGAGCCCGACTGGGGCGTGATCGCCACCAGCTACCTGGGCCTGCTGCTGGTCTGCGGGGCCTTCGTCTCGGCGGGCATGTTCAGCAGCAGCCTGACGGACGAGCCGGTGGCCGCGGGCATGGTCGGCGTGGTCCTGCTGCTGCCCTTCTGGATCGCGGGGACCCTGGCCGAGCTGGTCGACGCCGCCTGGCTCCGCGCCACGCTGCGCCACGCCTCCTTCCTCACCCACATCGAGCCCTTCAGCCGCGGCGTCGTCGACACGGCCGCCCTGGCCTGGTTCGGCCTGTTCACCTTCGCCTTCCTCTTCCTGACCTGGCGCTCGATCGAGTCCCGGCGGTGGCGGTAGGGGGCCCCATGAACCAGCAGCTCCGCCGCCGCCTGGCCTATGGCTCCAACGCCACCCTGGTCACCGCCATGGTGCTCGGCGTGCTCGTGCTGCTCTACGTGCTCGCCGACGGCAGCCGGGCGCGCTGGGACCTGTCGGCCGACGCGGCCAACACCCTGCAGGCCGACACCGAGGCCAAGCTCACCCTGCTGGACGCCGACGGGCTGCCCGTCGAGATCACCGCCTTCAGCCACCAGCGCGGCAAGGAGGACAGCGCCCTGCGGGACCGCGCGGTGCGCGACCTGCTGGTCGAGCTGGACACCCGCTCCACCTCGCTGTCCTGGCGGATCGTCGACTTCGACAAGGAGCGGCTGACGGCCGAACGCCTGGGCGTCAACGACTACGGCCGCATCGTCGTCCAGCGCGGCCAGGACCGGGTCGACATCAAGGATCGCGACCTGTTCCGCCGGGTCGGCAAGGGCGACGACCGGGGGCTGGAGTTCCTGGGCGAGGCGGCGCTGTCCCGGGCCTTCGCCCAGCTGCTGGCCCCGACCCGCCGCGTCGTCTACGTCCTGCAGGGCCACGGCGAGCCCTCGCCCACGGAGCGGGGCCCGGGCGGCCTCTCCGACCTGGTCGCGGCCCTGGACATCGAGCGCTACGACGTCGAGCCGCTGGACCTGCTGCGCACCGACCGCGAGGGCAACGCCCCCGTCGTGCCCGAGGACGCCGCCGTGGTCGTGGTCGCGGGCCTGCGCGGGCCCCTGACAGCCCAGGAGGAGGACGTCCTGCTGGAGTACCTGGGCCGCGGCGGGCCGCTGCTGCTGGCCCTGGACGCCGGGCAGCCGCTGCCGGTCTTCCTGCCGCGGCTGGGCGTGCGCATCCCCGACGGCCTGGCCATGGACACGGTGCTGGTCTTCCCCTACAAGGACCGGCCCGTCCCCGTCTACAAGTCCCACCCGATCACCGAGACGCTGCGGGAGGGCAAGGTCGTCACCATGCTGGGAGCCCCGGCGCCGCTGCGCCTGGTGGAGCCCGCCCCCGCCGGCCTGCGGGTCGACCCCATCCTGGTCGGTGGGCGCGAGAGCTGGATCGAGCGGGGAGGGGAGTCGGTCGGCGGCAGCGCGGTGTTCCAGGCCGGGGTGGACGGCGAGGGGCCCACCGTGCTGGCGACCGCCGTCCAGCTCCTGCCCGGCGGAGGGGTGGTGCGGCCGACGAAGCCGGCCGCTCGCGTCCTGGTCCTGGGCGACAGCGAGGCGCTGACCAACGGCCTGCTGGCCGAGGGCCCCGGCAACAAGGACCTCGCCCTGAACGCGGTGCACTGGCTGGCCGGCGACGACCAGCGCCTGGGCGCCACCAAGGGCCGCCGCACCGCCGAGCGGCGCCTGGCGCTGACCCTGGAGGAGACCGACCGCCTGCGCTGGATCAGCCTGTTGCTGCTGCCCGGGCTGGTGTCCATCCTGGGCCTGGCCACCTGGAACAGCCGGAGGGGTCGATGAAGGCCTTCCGCGGCACGCTCATCGCCGCCGCCGTCTTTGCCCTGGTGTTCATCGCCTGGGCCATGCTCCGGCCCGACCCGCAGGCGCCGGTCGACGGCGAGGGCGTGCGGATCTTCACCTTCGAGAAGCACGAGCTGGTCTCGGTCCACGTGCAGCCCGCCGGGGCAGACCCCATCACCCTGGTCGAGCGGGACGGGCAGTGGATCATCGAGGGGACGGGCTTCGTCGCCGGTCGCTCGATGGTCAACCGCGTCAAGCACCAGCTCCACGACCTGACCAGCCGCGCCACGGTGGTCGAGGCGCCCGAGCAGCCCGAGCTGTACGGCCTGGGCGCGAACGCGACCCGGGTGAGCCTGACCCTGCGCGACGGGCGGACCCTGTCCTTCGAAGCGGGGGATCCCAACCCCAGCTCGGTCAGCTACTACATCCGCCCCCTGCCCGGCGACGTCATCTACACGGTCAAGAAGTCGGCCGTCGACTACTACAGCCTCACGCTGGACGAGTTCCGCGAGCGACGCTTCGCGGGCTTCGACAGCAAGGACGTCACGCGGCTGGACGCGCGCATCGCGATGCCGGCGGGACCGCAGGGCCCGGCGCTCGACCGGACCCTGGTGCTCGAGCGGGTGGGCGACCGCGAGTGGGAGATGCGCAGCCCCGAGCAGATGGCCGCCAACGAGGATCGGGTGCGGCGCCTGCTGGGCCGGGTGAACGCGCTCAAGGCCAGCTCCTTCATCGAGGTGCCCGAGGAGCAGGTCCAGGCCCGGCTGGCCGAGTGGGGCCTGGACGCGCCGCGCCTGGACGTGACCCTCTCCTTCGCCAGCCGCGAGCCCCTGCGGGTCAAGGTGGGCGGCGACGCCCCCAGCGACAGCCAGTTCGAGGAGCTGGCCTACATGCTGGTGGACGGGGACAGCACCGTCTACGTGGCCCGCCGCGGGATGCTGGAGGAGTTCGCCCAGGACCTGCAGGAGCTGCGCAACCGCAAGGTCGTGCGCATGGAGGCCGCCGAGGTGCGCGCCATCGACGCCACCCTGCGGGCCGAGCCGCCCCAGGAGGACCTGGCGGGCACCGCGGGCGTGCGCTTCGCCGCCGAGCAGTGGATGTGGGACGACGGCGTGCCGGTGCCCGGCAGCACCCCCGAGCGCGTCGCCCGCTACCTTGCCGAGCTGGAGGTGGACGCCTTCGTCGACGACCAGCCCGGCGACCTGGCCCGCTACGGCCTGGTCGACCCGGTCGCGCGCGTGGTCCTGCGCAACGAGGCGGGCGAGGAGCGGGTCGTGCGCATCGGTGACCCCGGCGAGCCGCAGCTCGACCCGGAGGGCAACCCCCGCGAGCGCCGCTACGTCAGCATCGAGGGCGCCGAGCCCGTCTACCTGGTCGACCTGCGCGTGCTCAGCGTGGTGCGCGACCTGGTACGCGAGGGCAACCGCAAGAAGGACAAGGACGCCGAGGCCGCCGCGCGGCTGGAGCGCATCCCCTCCGAGGCCGCGCCGGAGGAGGGGGAGCAGGACGGGCAATAGCAGAGCGGGCGCGCCCGCCACCTCGGGCGTCGAGGAGTCGTGATGATCGGCAACGGTGTGCTCCTGCTGGGGATGGTGCTGGGCTGTGGCGGGTCGGAGCCGGCGGCTCCCGCGGGCACCGCCGCGCCCGCCGTGGGCTTCGCCGCGCCCGCCGTGGGCTTCGCCGCGCCCGCCGTGGGCTTCGCCCTGGCCTTCTCCAGCCGCGTCGACGGGGAGATCGAGCCCTGTGGTTGACCGAAGAACCCTCGGGGCGGTCTGTCCCGTCGCAACCACCTGCTGATCGAGCGGGGCCCCGAGCTGGCCGCGCGCGGCCTGCCCCTGTTCGTCGTCGACGCTGGCGACCTGGGCTGGAAGTCCGCCGCCGCCTCGCCCGCCGTGGTCGAGCAGCACCGGAAGAAGCTCGACCTGCAGCTCCAGAGCTTCGCGCTGGCCGGCATCGACGCCTGGACCCCGGGCGAGGGGGACCTGGCCCTGGGGCTGGCGGCCGTGCGCGAGACCGCCGCCCGCCACCAGGTGCCGGTCGTGGCCGCCAACCTGCGCTGCCAGGGGCAGGCCCCCTTCCCGGCCGCGCGGGTGGCCGAGCGCGGCGGGGTCCGCGTCGGCTTCGTGGGGCTCATCGACCCCGCGCTGCTGGGCGCGGGCGGCGCCGACGGCTGCGTGGCCGAGCCGGTCCTGCCGGCCCTGGGCCAGGCCCTGGCCGCGCTGGGACCCGTCGACGCCCTGGTCGTGCTCAGCCACCAGGAGGGCTCCGCCGACGCGGCGCTGGCGCCCGCGCTGCCCCAGGGGGCGCTCGTCGTCAACGGCCACGGCGGCCTGAGCCACGACGCGGCGCTGAGCGTCGGGCCGGGCATGGTCCAGCTCGCCGCCGGCTCGCGGGGCAAGGCCCTCGGCCTGGCGGAGATCACCTTCACGGCGGGCGGGCAGGGCTTCCAGGGCCAGGCCTCCGAGGGCGACCAGAAGCGCCTGGCCCGCTTCCAGGAGCGGCTGGCCAAGGCCCGGGAGGAGCTGGCCGCCGGCGCCCTCGATCCCACCGCCCAGGCCCGCGCCGAGCGCCAGGTCGCCTTCTACGAGCGCGAGATCGCCACGCTGCAGGCCCGCCTCGACGCCGCCGCCGCCGCCGCGGGTGCGGCCCGGCACGACGTGGCCGTCCGCCTGCTCGACCTGGGCAAGGAGCTGCCCGAGCACCCCGAGACCCTGGCCCTGGTCGAGGCGACCAAGGCCCTGCTGGGCAAGGGGCCGGACGGGGCCCTCGCCGCGGCCGACGGCGGCAAGATCGCCTACGCGGGCAGCCCCGCCTGCCAGGCCTGTCACCCCGCCGAGACGACCCAGTGGCAGGCCACGGCCCACGCCACGGCCTGGAAGAGCCTGGTCGACGACGGCCGGCACCTGGACCAGGCGTGCTGGCGCTGCCACGCCACCGGCGCCTTCGACGAGGCCGGCCCTCAGCACCCCATGCAGGTCGGCCCGCCCTTGCAGGGCGTGGGCTGCGAGTCCTGCCACGGACCGGGCAAGGACCACGTCGCCGCGCCGACCGCGGCCAACATCCTGCGCGACCCCCCCGAGCTGCTGTGCACCACCTGCCACGACGGCGTGCAGGACGAGGGGCGCTTCGACTGGGAGCGCTACCGCCCGATGGTCGCGCACCGCGCGGCGGCGCCGTCCCCGCCATGAGCGACCCGGCCTGGCAGCGCCCGCTCCGGGACGAGGAGCGAGCCTGGATCGAGGAGCGGCGCCGCTACTGCTTCGTGATCTACGAGGGGCGCCTCACCCCGCACCGCAGCTGCGGCGTCGCCCTGGCCGAGACCTTCGGCCTGCCGACGCCCTCCTACCAGTCCCTGCGCCGGGGCGGCATCACCGGTCGGGGCGAGTGTGGCTCCCTGGTGGCCGGCCGGCTGGTCCTGGGCGAGCTGCTGGGGGACCCCGACCCGACGGGCCCGGTCACGCCCGCGCTGCGGCAGGCGATGGAGGACTACGATCGCCAGTGGCCGCAGGCGCTGCGCCGGGGCGCGGTGACCGACAGCGTCGTCTGCAACGACCTGACGGGGCAGTTCCCGGCCTTCACCGCGCCCGAGCGCCTGTCCTTCTGCACCCTGCTCGCCTCGGACGTCGCGGCGCTCGTGGCCGAGATCCTGGTCCGCCGCGGCCACCGGCTGCCCCCTGCGCCGGGAGATCCGTCGCCCGCCGGGCCGGGCTGATCCCTTGCCCGATCGGGGGCACCGGGGCATGACCGCGCCATGATCGTGCTCGGCATCGAGACCTCGTGCGACGAGACCGCGGCGGCGGTGGTGGGCCCCGGCGTCGGCGGCCCCGGCCAGCCCGCCACGGCCGTGCTCTCCGACGTGATCCACAGCCAGGAGATCCACGCCCGCTACGGCGGTGTGGTGCCCGAGCTGGCCAGCCGCTCCCACGCCGACCACGTCGTCGCCACGGCCCGCGCCGCGCTGGACCGGGCGGGGGTCGCGCGGCCCGACGCCGTGGCCGCCACCGCGGGGCCGGGGCTGCTGGGCGCGGTGCTGGTGGGCCTGTGCTTCGGCAAGGCGCTCGCCGCCGGCTGGGGCGTGCCCTTCGTCGGCGTCAACCACCTGGAGGGGCACCTGCTCTCGCCCCTGCTGGAGGCGCCTCCTCCCCCCTGGCCCTTCCTGGCCCTGGTCGTCAGCGGCGGGCACACGACCCTGTACCTGGCGCGGGGGCTGGGCCGCTACGAGACGCTGGCCAGCACGGTCGACGACGCCGCCGGCGAGGCCTACGACAAGGTCTCGCGCATGCTCGGCCTGGGCTACCCCGGCGGGCCCGTCGTGGACCGCCTCGCCGACACCGGTCGTCCCGGCGCCTTCCACCTGCCCCGGCCGGTCGTGCGCGACCGGGACAGCCGGGCGGTGACCCTGGACTGGTCCTTCTCGGGGCTGAAGACCGCGGTGCGCACGCTGCTGGAGGAGCACCCCGCCGCCCCCGCCGACGACGTGGCCCTGGCCTTCCAGGAGGCGGTGGTGGACGTGCTGCTGGATCGAGTCCAGCGCGCCGCCGCCCAGCACGGCGTGACCGACGTCGCCGTCAGCGGCGGGGTCGCCGCCAACAGCCGCCTGCGGGCCCGCCTGGGCGCCCTGCACGACCAGGGGGCCCTGCGCGTCGTGCTGCCTCCCCGGTCGCGCTGCACCGACAACGGCGCGATGATCGCCCACGCCGGCCGCCTGCGCCTGCTCGCCGGGCAGGTCGACCCGCTGGACCTCGCCGCCCGGGCGAGCTGGGCCCCGGGCTCGTGAGCGACCCCGGGTCGCCGCCCGCGCGAGGCGCCGCCGTCCTCCCTGCGACCGCGGCCGAGGTCCTGCGCGCCTGGCCCGGGGGCGCGCGCAAGCGCTTCGGCCAGCACTTCCTGGCCAGCGACGGCATCGTCGACCGCATCCTGGCCGCCGCCGACCTCGCGCCCGGCCAGCCCGTGCTGGAGATCGGCCCCGGTCCCGGCGTGCTGACGGCTGCCCTGCTGCGCGCCGGCGCCGCCGTCACGGCCGTTGAGCTCGACCGCGACGCCGCCCTCCACCTGCGGGGGCTGCTGCCCCAGGTGGCGCTGGTCGAGGGCGACGCGACCCAGGTGGCGCTCGAGCCGCTCCTGCCCGGCGCCGGCTGGGTCTGCGTGAGCAACCTCCCCTACAACGTCGGCACCCGCATCCTCCTGCGCCTGCTGGAGCACCGGCCGCCTTTCTCCCGCCTGGTCCTGATGCTCCAGCGCGAGGTGGCCGAGCGCCTGTGGGCTCCGCCCGGCGACCGCGGGCGCGGCTCCCTGTCGGTGGCCGTGCAGGCCCGCGCCACGGTCGAGCGGATCTGCAAGGTGCCGCCCGGCGCCTTCGTGCCGCCGCCCAAGGTGGAGAGCGCCGTCGTGCTGCTGCGCCCGCACGCCTCGCCCGACCTGCCGCCCGGGCTGGACGCCCTGCTGCGCACCGGCTTCGCCGCCCCGCGCAAGACCCTGCGCAACAACCTCCGCGCCCTCGGCGACGACCTGGCGGAGGCCGCGATGACCCGCGCCGGCGTCGACCCGGGCGCCCGCCCCGCGGCGCTGCCGCTGGAGGGCTGGCTGGCGCTGGCCCGGGCCCTGGCGTCGACACCGCGGGAGGGCGCAGGTTAGCGCGCCCCGGTAGTCGGGACGGTCGCGCCTCCCCGCGGCGGTCGTCGCCATGTCCTATGCTCCGTGCCTGCTGATCCCCCTGGCGGAGTCCGTCGATGCGCATCACCTCCTGCGGCATGACCGACGTCGGCGTGAAGCGGACCAACAACGAGGACAACTACCTCATCAACGAGGAGCTGAACCTCTACGTCGTCTGCGACGGCATGGGCGGGCACGTGGGCGGTGAGTTCGCCAGCGCCATCGCCGTCAACACCGTGGAGGAGGTGCTCACCTCCATGGAGCTGCGCCCCGAGGAGCTGGGCGTGGACAAGGAGGACGACGGCCCGGTCGAGGTGACGCGCGAGAAGCTGCGCTACGCGATCCGGCTGGCCGGCAAGCGCATCTTCCAGAAGGCCCAGGAAGAGCCCGAGTACAAGGGCATGGGCACGACCTGCCTGGCCCTGCTGGTCGACGACGGCAACGCCTACGTCGCCCACGTGGGCGACAGCCGCGGCTACGTCGTGCGCGAGGGCCGCATCGAGCAGCTGACCGAGGACCACAGCCTGGTCAACCAGCACATCAAGGCGGGCCTGATCACGCCGGAGCAGGCGAAGACCCACAAGCTCAAGAACATCATCACCCGCTCGCTCGGCTACATGGAGGACGTCGAGATCGACATCCAGGTGCGCGCCGTGCGGCGGGGCGATCGCTTCGTGCTGTGCAGCGACGGGCTGTCCAACCTGGTCGAGGCCAGCGAGATCGGAGAGGCGGTGCTCGACTTCGGGCCGCAGGAGGCCAGCCGCCGCCTGATCGAGTCGGCCTGCGAGCGTGGAGGGGACGACAACATCACCGTGGTCGTCGCCCGGATCGACGAGGTGCCGTGAGGGTGCCGCGCCGGCGCACCGCCCCGCGCGCCCCGACCCCCGCAGGACGGCGGGCGCAACGGCGGGACCTGGCCCGACAGCGGCAGCGCGGGGCCCTGGGGCCGGCGCGGGTCGACGTCGCCCGCGGGCCGGCGCCCCCGGCCGCCAGCTCCCCGCCGATCCCCGCCGTGCCGC
>JAKLKF010000390.1 GCA_023150805.1 Myxococcota bacterium
CTGCACTTGTTCGGCGTGAAAGGCGCCGCCCTGCAGCAGTTGCGCACCTACCCCTGGATCGCGTCGGCCGATTCGATGGCCTACGACTTCGGGGCGCGGCAGAAGGCGCTGCGCGAGCGGCGCTCGAACACGCTGGCCCACCGCGCCGGCGAGATGACGCGCTGGATGTCCGCCGCGGTCGAGCGCATGCGCCCGACCGCCGGCGACCAGCACCGCCTGGCCTTCTAGGCCGGACACGAGGGCTCCGAACCCTCGCACACCAACCCGGCCCGCACACGCGGGCCCGCCGCCTCCTCGACGAGGGCGCGGACCTCCGTCCGCTCCCGCCGCCCCGGGAGGACGGTCCAGGTCCCGCCCTGCCGGCGGCGGTCCGCGGCCAGGACGACCGCCTCCTCGAGGAGGTCCGGCCGGTAGTCGAGGTCCACCCCCTCCTGCGCCGCCAGCGCGAGGTCCTGGAAGGGGAGGCCGGGGAGCGCGGCGGCGAGCTGGCTGTGGCCCGCGCCGAGGC
>JAKLKF010000391.1 GCA_023150805.1 Myxococcota bacterium
TCCTGCAGGTGGTGGTGTCACAGCCGCATGGCTTCGAGGCGGGGCGGGTGGCGGTCAGGCCGGCGCTGGCGGCGCTGCTGGACCGGGTGGCCCCGGCGTTGCGACGCCAGGCACGCTGGTCGCTGCAGATCCTGGGGCCCGTCGATGCGCGCGCACCGGCTGCGCAGGGCAGCGAGCGGGCGGCGGCGGTGCGCGACTATCTGGTCATGAAGGGGGTGCCGCCCGGGAGGTTCGCCGCCCTGCAGCGCAGCAGCGGGGGGCACACCGAACTGCGCCTGCTAGAGCGTTGAGCGGGGGCGCTCCCGGCGCCGTTCAGGCCGCAGCCAGTTCGGTGAACAGGCCCTGCCCGGCGCAGCGCGGCCGGTAGCGGCCCACCCGTTCGGCGATGGCGCGGATATGCTCCGGCGTGGTGCCGCAGCAGCCGCCGGCGATGTTCAGGAAGCCGTCACGGGCGAACTCCTCCATCAGCGCGCCGGTGACCGGGGGCGTCTCGTCGAAGCCGGTGTC
>JAKLKF010000392.1 GCA_023150805.1 Myxococcota bacterium
TGCGCGACCGCTTCGGCGTCGCCTGGCAGGTGGTGCCGACCGAGCTGCCGCGGCTGTTGTCCCGCCCGGCCGCGGTGCAGGCGATGATGGGCATGAAGAAGCTCGACATCGCGGCGCTGCAGCGGGCGTGAGCGGGGGCGGGGCGGCGGCGACGGGGGAAGGGCGCGCCATGCTCCCCCCATGCTCCCACCGTGCTCCCTCCGTGCTCCCACCATGCTCCCACCATGGCCGTGGCCCCTTCGCTGAAGCCAGCGACCGCGGCCGACCTGCTCGACCTGCCGCCCGACCGCGCCTTCGAGATCCTGGGCGGTGGCCTCGCCGAGGAGGCGGCGCCCTCCGGCGAGCACGGCGCGGCGCAGTCGGCGCTCCGCGGGCTGGTCTGGTCGCCCCACGACCGCCGCCCGGGCGGAGAAGGTGGCCCCGGCGGTGCCGCCCCGTTGGCGCCAGGGCTGGCAATGGGGCAGGACAGGGGCATGTCCAGCACGACCGGCCTGCTCTTCCGC
>JAKLKF010000393.1 GCA_023150805.1 Myxococcota bacterium
GTCCCCCCGGCGCACGCGCCGGCCACGCACGTGTCGTTCTCCGTGCAGAACAGGCCGTCGTCGCACGAGCCGAATTCGTTCGCCGGCGTCGCCTCGCACCAACCGTTCACGCAGCTCCCCACCGTGCAGGGCCCCGCGAACGCGCTGCAATCCGAGGCCGATTCGCAATTCGTCGGATTGGGGCCGGCGTCCTGCCCCCCGACGCCCGTCGACCCCGCGCCGCCGCCCACACCGCCCGCGCCGCTGCCGCCCTCTCCGCCCTCGCCGCCCTCGCCGCCCTCGCCGTCCGTGTCGGTCGTGACGCCGGTCGCGCACCCGCTCCACGCCGCCGTCGCGGAAAAACAAAGCAAGAGACCCACTGCTACGCGATTACGCACCATAAGAAGCTCCATTCTCAGTCGATGGACCAAGCTTCCGGATGATATCGGTTTTAATGGGATTGCGTAAATTACCGACCGCCGCGGGGCGCGTCGCGATAATGCTCCGTCACTGCGGGACGTACG
>JAKLKF010000394.1 GCA_023150805.1 Myxococcota bacterium
GGCCACCGGCACCGCCCCGGCCTGCTCCGTGACGGAAGGGAAGGCGCGGACCGCCAGGTGGTGGACCCCGGCGCCGAGGGCCTCGATGCGGTAGCGGCCCGCGGCGTCGGAGACGCCGGTCCCGCGGGAGGAGTTCTCCGACCACCAGGAGTCCTCCGACCGCGCGGCGAGGACGGCGACCCCCTTCATCGGCGCCCCCGCGGCGTCGAGGACCCTGCCCTCGAGGGCGCAGGCCGGGGAGAGGACGAGGTGGACCGGCTCCCGCAGGGCCCCCTCCTCGAGGCTCGCCCCGGTGCGCTCCGTGGACAGGCCGCGGGCCCCGGCCTCGACCAGCAGGAACCCCGGGGGGGCCGCGGGGAAGGAGGCGACGCCGGCCTCGTCCGCGGCGGCGGCCTCCAGGGGCGGGCCCGCGTCGAAGCCGAAGTCCTGCGCCCGGCCGATGCCCGGGCGGCGCAGGGTGACGGCGGCCCCGGGGACGGGGGCGCCGGCGGTGTCGGAGACG
>JAKLKF010000395.1 GCA_023150805.1 Myxococcota bacterium
TGGCGCGGTTGACCTCGTCGGCCAGGACGACCTGGGCGAACAGCGGGCCGGGGTGAAACTCGAACCGCGCACGCTCACGGTCGAACACCGAAGCGCCGACCACATCGGCCGGCAGCAGATCGCTGGTGAACTGGATGCGGCGGAAGCTGAGGCCCATCACGGCGGCGAGGCTGCGTCCGAGCAGTGTCTTGCCGACTCCGGGGACATCCTCGATGAGCAGGTGCCCGCGTCCGAGCAGGCAGGTGATGGCGAGGCGGATCTCCTGCGGCTTGCCGAGGATGACCTGCCCGACCTCGCGGCAGGCGGCTTCCGCCAGCTGGCGTGCCCGCCCGGGACGGGCCTCGGCGTCGGCCGGCGCCAGCCGCTCCACGTTCCCGGACTCGGTGCGCGTCACTGCCACTATCCAGCATCCTCGATATGAGCCGACGATCTTGCCGCAGCCACGATGGCCGGGGCTGGACCTGCGCCACAGAACGATTATGTCCGAAAGGGATGCGCTGCC
>JAKLKF010000396.1 GCA_023150805.1 Myxococcota bacterium
GCGAGAGGCAGTTGCCGGAGCGGGCCTGGAAGGCCTGGCGTGCGTTGCGGGTGATGCCGCCGTCGTACTCCAGCTTCAGCAGGTTGCGGTCGTACATCGCCTCCATCAGCGCCTGCTGTCGGCCGGCGCGGCGCAGGTGCCGTGCCAGGCCGTGATCGATGTAGTGGCGCATCTCGTCGTCGAGGGCCGCGATGCCGTCGTGGGACAGGTTGATCAGCGAGCTGTAGCGCGCCTCGCTGGCCCGCAGGGACGCGCTCGTGCGCGCCAGCTCGCGGGTGCGCTGGCGCGAGACGCAGAAGGCGGCCGTGAGCAGGACGAAGAGGCCGCCGATCAGCACCACGGCCAGCTTCTCGAGCAGCGGGGCGGGGGCGGGGTCGTGGGCGGTGGGGCCGGGCGTGTGGTCGAAAACCAGCGTCCACACCCGGCTGTCCAGCTCTAGCAGGGTCTTGCGCTGCAGCGGGCTGTCGGGCGGATTGCCGCCGGGGTGGCTGTCGAAGAGCAG
>JAKLKF010000397.1 GCA_023150805.1 Myxococcota bacterium
AGAGCCAGCTCAAGCAGCAGAAGGCCGCCCACCGCCTCAAGGAGGTGCTGGCCGAGGTGCCCAATGTGCGCCGCGACGCGGGCTACCCGCCGCTGGTCACGCCGTCCAGCCAGATCGTCGGCACCCAGGCCGTCTTCAACGTGATGATGGGCCGCTACAAGGCGATGTCCGGCGAGTTCGCCGACCTCATGCTCGGCTACTACGGCAGCACCATCGGCGAGCGCGACCCGGAGGTGATGGCGCTGGCCACCCAGCGCAGCACCATCTGGCCGTCGCCCCAGCGCTTGACGTTGCGGCAGTAGCGGGCCACCGAGCCGTTGAGGTTTTCGATGGGGTTGGTCGTGCGCAGCGTGCGGTACAGCGCGCCGGTGATGCCCAGCGCCTGTACCGTCAGCGTCTCCTCCAGACCCTCGCGCAGACTGGCCGCGGCGCCCGGGTGCTTGGCCTGCAGCGACGTGACCAGGCGGTTGAGTTGGCGGCGCGCCAGCTCAGCGTCCGTT
>JAKLKF010000398.1 GCA_023150805.1 Myxococcota bacterium
TGGAAGCGGCACGCGCCACGGACGGTTTTCGGCTGTGCATCGTCGGTGGCGGCGCTGCCGGGGTGGAACTTGCCCTCGCCGCCGCGCAAGCCTTGCGCCGTGCCTCGGCGACGGCGCAGGTCGCTCTCGTCTGCGCCCCCGCCAGCCTGCTCATCGGCCATGCCGACCGCGTGCGCCAGCGCGTGCTGTGCCAGCTCGACGCGGCCGGCGTCAGCGTGCATCTGCAGCGCGCACACGCCGAATCCGGCACCCTGCGCCTGGTCGGCAGCACGCCCGCGGAGCACGCGACGCACGACGCGCCCCCGCGGCCCGCTGAACGCCTGCTGCCCGCCGACTGCGTCCTCGCCGCCACCGGCGCCCGCCCGCAGGCCTGGCTCCGTCACAGCGGGCTGGCGTGCACTGCGGATGGCTGGGTCCAGGTCGACACCCACCATCGCAGCCCCTCCCATCCCGAGGTTTTCGCCGCCGGCGATGTGTGCGCGCGCACCGACCGCGCCCTC
>JAKLKF010000039.1 GCA_023150805.1 Myxococcota bacterium
GCCCGTCCCGCTGTCCATAGCGCGCCTGTGACGCCACGAATCACCATGCCTTGGGGGCCGAACCGCCCGTCGGTTACCCTCGGCGCCACCCGCCAGAATTTCCGCACGATTCCCGCCAGAGTTTCTGGACTCCACATCCCGCGGCGCTCCGGGGTCCAGGCGCGCGACGCGCTTTCGCGCGCCCGCGCGTACGCGGGCGTTCCCGATGGACCGCCCTCGCAGTAGACCGGGCTGTCCAGGGCCCCTCCGAGCGGCTCGGAACCGCTGCGGAGTTGAGCGCGTCGGCGACCTCCTGCCACGAGAGGTCTCGGTCAAGGTCCAGCCCGGGAACCAGGACGGACCGACCGTGCCGCTGGAGGTCGGCGATGGCTTCGGCGACGAGCGCCTCGTCGGGACGAGGGAGCAAAGCAATACTGGAAGCCGACGGGCCCCAGCGACGGAAGCTCGGTCCCCGAGCCAGCCAGGCGAAGCCGTAGGGCGGTAGCCCCGCGGAGGGTGCTTCCGAGGCGTTGTCCGTGAAGGCAGTAGAACTATCGAAAGGACCAAGGACCGACGAAGGGCCCGGCGCCCCCACGTGGAGCCGACCGAGGTCCGTGAGCCGGATCCACCTGGCCCGGTGCTCGCCTGGCCAGGGACACCGGAAGTCCTCGATAAGGTCGAGAGACCGGAGGTGCGCGAGCAGCGACGAGAGCGAAGAGTCGCTGCCCCCGACACTCGCCAAGAGCGCGGCCCGAGGATGGAGGCGGGGCAGCGGGCTTCTTGCGTCGAGAGCGTGCAGGGCTAGGAGCACCTCCGATTGCCGGGCAGAAGCTCGCGGGTTTTCGAGCCCGATGCCATGCCAGCGGGGAGGGCGGGAGACCTCGACGAGTCCCTCGGCGTCGGCGATCACTGTCAGCACCTGCCGGGCTGCACGCAGGAGGTCGCTCTGGTCGACCAAGGGACGCCCGTTCTTCCTCGGACCGACCCTGACTTCGACTTTGCGGACGTCGCTCGAATCCCGGCGGTCGCGGTGGCTGTAGGACTTCACGGTGAAGTCGAGCGGGACGTGCCCAGCCGTCGCGATGGACATCCAACTCGCGAGCACGGTGCCGCCGACCTTCGGCTTCCTCCCGCCAGCGAGCCACCCGCCGCGTGACGTCGCCCTGGCAACCGAGGCGGCGGTGAAGACGGCGAAGACCTCGACCGAGTCGACCACGGGGCCTACGAGGTGGAGGGGGAGTCGGAACTCGGCAGCCAGCTCTTTGGCCAAGGCCTCGGTGGGGTCGAGCGGACCGGCCTTGGTCTCCACGCTGAGGCGGAGGCCCTCGGCCGACTCGAAGAACCGGAGAGAGATGGTGCCGGGCAGGCCGAAGAGGTTGAGGTCGAAGCCTCGATCGTTGCGCGCCCGGATCCGAAGGTCGCGACCGGGTCCCTCTCCGGGGAGGGCAACGCGGAGGTGGCGTTGAAGTCGCCGCAGCTGCCCCGGTAGAAGCCGGGCGGCAAGGCGCTCGACGGTGAGGCCCTCCTCCCCGTCGACGCTGTACTTCAGGCGCGCGACGTGGCGCGAGAGGGGGTGCCGGAGCCTGCCGGGGAAGAGGATCGGAGCCGTCATGTTCGGGGCTATCCCCGCAAGTACGACTCCCTCATCAGAACGCCGACCCTTGGAGAGGAGGCTCCTGATAGGGCGAGACCCGCCCGCATGTCAAATGGGATGCAGCCGCACCCTGGGCAAATCGGCGCCGCTTCGCCGTGGCTGCCGCGGTTCGGTCGCCGGTCGGTCGCGCTCGTCCCCGCGGACGGCGTCGACCACGTCGCCCCAGATCACGACGGGTCGCCCGTCGAGATCTCGCACCAGCCCGATCGCTCGGAGCCAGCGCCGGGCCTCGCCGTCAGACATTGGCAGGAGGCTCGCGGCCTCCGACACGGAGAGTATCGCCGCCTCGCCCAGCAGGAGCCGTCTGTCACGGGCTAAGGGCCCTTCACGCCGGGCAGGCGGAGGCGGAGGTGGAGGCGGAGGCTCCGAGACCTCCCGCGTTTCCACTAGGTGCAACCGAACTCGCCTGCCACGTCCCACCCACGGGTCTATCCCCACGATGCGCGACGCCCCAGAGAGGCCGCCCCGGGGGGCCGAACTACTCCGGCGTTCGCCACTCGGGAGCCAGCGAGTAGGAGTCGGTGTCGAGTGCCCAGCCGCCCTGGGTGCCGAACCGGGCGGTGCCGGTCCACGCGCGGCGCCAGACGGCAGTGAGTCCCCCAGCGCTTCGGTCCCACTCCATATCCACGACGACGGCTGCCTCCTCCCCGACGCCCTGCTGCTTCGCCGAGCACTTGTCCTTGCGCAGCTGCCCGGCGAGGTCGGAGTCTCGATAGCGCAGAGTGTGCTCGACGCTCGCGGAGCGACAGAGTCGCTTCTCGTCGTTCGAGGTCAGGTCGGGAATCCCCGAGCATCCGGCGAGTAAGGCGACGAGGGGGACCATCGAGAACATGCATGCCTCGCGCAGGGCGGCGGAACGCGGCTCGTGGATCCGCCGTCATGCGGCTACTCGATAGGCCGTTACACGGCCTTGTATCCAGCCGTGTCGAGACCAATCCTGCTCGCCCCCAAGGAGCAGAGCAGGATGAGCGAGATCGTCAGCAAGGTCGGCGCGAAGGTCCGGGAGCTTCGGACCGCCCGGCACCTGACGCAAGCGCAGCTCGCCGAGGCCGCGGACCTCGGGCCCCACACCCTTAGCCGCATCGAGCGCAGGCAGCAGGGGCCGTCCCTCGAAGCCATCGAGCTGCTGTCGTCGGCCCTGGGCGTGCGGGAGTCCGCCCTGTTCGGGTTCGACGCCGGCCCCGCGCCCGCAGAGGCCGCCGTGGCCGCCCTGCTCGACCGGCAGCCGGCGGATCCGGTCGAGGCCCGGGAGCGCCTGCGGGCGGCGCTGCTGGTCCTCGCAGGGAGGTCACCGAGCCTGTAGTCGGGTCGTCAGCCCCACGGCCCGCTGCGATACCGCCCGTCCTTGCCGCGCCAACGCCCGTTGGAGTCCTTCGAGTTCATCGTTCCGACAGCAAGGGCGGCGGCGAGGCCCGCCGCCGCCGCCAGCCACCCCCAGCCCCCACCCCCCGACGTCGGTAGCGATGGCTGTGGCGCGGGGCGCGTAGGCACCTTGGGCTTCGGGGGGTTGAGGATCTGGCGGAGGCGCGCGTTGACCTGCGACATGGTGGGCCGCCGGGTCCAGTCCGGGGCGACCATCTCCCGGAGGAGCTCGTGCAGGGCGGCGGGGCCTTGCGCGGCCGAGAGCGCAGCGGGTTCCTTGCTGCCGGTCAACAGCTCGATGCCGGTCACACCAAGCGAGTAGATGTCCGCCGGGCGATGGTACATGCCCATGGCCAGCTCAGGCGCCATGTAGCCGCGGGTTCCGGCCGGGGACCAGGTCATGCCCGGGCCGACCGTCTCCGGCGTGCGCGCCATGCCGAAGTCGCAGACCTTGACGAGCCACTGGCTCTTGTCGGGGGTCACGTACTTCAGGAGGAGGTTCGCCGGCTTGATGTCTCGATGGAACCCGTCGTCCAGACCGTGGAGGTAGTCAAGTCCAGCGCTCGCATGGGCAAGGGCGAAGGTCACCGTCGTCCAGGGCTGTCGATGCGCCACCCACGCGTCGAGCGAGCCGCCGTCGCAGTACTCAAGGAGGAGGTAGGGCGCGTACCCCTGCTGGAAGAAGCTGCCCTCGATGTTGACGACGTAGGGGTTGTTCCGGTTGCGCTGGAGCATCCGCGCCTCCCGCGCGAAGCGGTCGAACGCGTCCTGCGTGTACTGGTGGAGCACCTTGACGGCGAAGGGCATCCCATCCGCATCCCGCCGCAGGAGCCAGGTCTGCCCGAAGCCGCCGCGGCCAAGGAGGCGAATCGTGGTGAAGCCGGGCAACGCGAACACAAGTCCTCCTCAATGCGGACTTGCCCGTCATGCTCACCGCGCTGCGGCAGTCAAGGGCAAGGCCCGCATGCAGGGACTCACGCCGAATCCTCGCGCCGCCGCCGTGTACGGGTCGCTGTACGGGTATCGGGCCTCAAACCGCCCCGGATAGCCGTACAGCCGGGGCGAACCGCTCGCTAAGTGCCCGTAATCGGGGCACTTTGACGAGTGTCCCTACTTGTGCCGGTAGGTGATCCGGCCCTTCGTCAGGTCGTAGGGCGTCAGCTCCACGGTGACCTTGTCGCCGAGCACCACGCGGATGCGGTGCTTGCGCAGCTTGCCGGACAGGTGCGCGTGCACGTTGGTGCCCGCCTCGGTCGCGACGAGGAAGGCCCCACCGGCGAACACCTCGGTGACGACACCTTCTACGGGGATCAGATCGTCAGCAGCCACGGCGGTCTCCTTCGGGCGGGCGGCAGGCTAACGGGCCGGGGCGATCCCCACAAGGAAGGGCCCTGCAGCGGCCCCGGGAGGCGGCGTGCAGATCCGCGACATGCAGCGCACCATCGACGCCTGGGTGCAGGCCAACGGCGGCTACTGGGGCGAGCTGTCCCTGCTGGCCCGGCTCAGCGAGGAGGTCGGCGAGCTGGCCCGCGAGTACAACCACCGCTTCGGCGACAAGAAGAAGAAGGCCAGCGAGGGGCCGGCCGCCCTGGAGGACGAGCTGGCCGACGTGCTGTGGATCCTGCTGTGCATGGCCAACCAGCAGGGCGTCGACCTGCAGGC
This sequence comes from Myxococcota bacterium, assembly GCA_023150805.1. Lineage (GTDB taxonomy): Bacteria > Myxococcota_A > UBA796 > UBA796 > UBA2385 > UBA2385. The sequence goes on from JAKLKF010000039.1 coordinate 4,658, forward strand.
GGCCTTCGAGGGCACCATGCACAAGATCGGCGTGCGCGACGCCGGTCGCTTCACCTCGGATCCGCCGGGGGGTCCGGGGGAGCCGGGCTCGCCCGCTTGAGCAGCACCAGCGGCTGGCGCTGCGCCCGGGCCACCTCGTCGGGGCTGCGCATCCCGGTGCGCCGCAGGTTGTCGAGGATGCGCCCCATGCGCTCCTCCTCGATCCGCCCCTGCTCGGCCCGACGGCTGCCGGACACTGGCGAGGGCAGCAGGGTCACCAGGAAGGCTGCCTCCTTGTCGGTCAGGCCGGCGGGCGTCTTGGCAAACCAGGCGTCGGCGGCCGGGCCGAAGCCGTACAGCTCGGGCCCCAGCTCGACGATGTTCATGTAGAGCTGCAGGATGTGCCGCTTGTCCAGGCTGGCCTCCAGCTCGACGGCGTACATCAGCTCGCGCAGCTTGCGCGCCAGGGTCCGCTCGCCGTCCAGGTACAGGTTCTTGGCGAGCTGCTGGGTCAGGGTGCTGCCCCCGCGGGGGCGCTCGTCGCCGGCGGCCGCCTCGTCCAGCGCCTCCTGGACGCCCGACAGGTCGAAGCCGCCGTGGCGCAGGAAGCCGATGTCCTCGGAGGCGATGATCACGTCGGCCAGCCGCTGCCCCTCCTGCCAGGAGGTGAAGCCCGGCAGGCCGGGGCCGGCGCGCCGCACCAGGGGCTGGCCCTCGGCGTCGCGCGCCTTCCAGGTGACCCGCCCCTCGCGCAGCCCGTCCAGGTCGACCAGCAGCCCTTCGCAGCGCAGGCCCCGCGCGGCGGGCGTCGCCCTCCAGGTCAGGGGCGGGCCCTGGACCTGCAGGGTCAGGCCGAGCTCGCCCTGGCAGGTCGCGCGCCGCGCCTCGGGCACCTGGTCGCCGAACAGCGCGATCACCTGGGAGAAGGGCACGGCCTCGGCCCGCAAGGTCAGGCTGGCCAGCGCCGGCGAGGGCTGGACCTGCCCCTCCAGCCGGGCCTGGACCTCGCCCACGCGCAGGGTCGCGTGCAGCGCGCCGCCGTCGACCTGGTAGAGGCCCTCGATCCGCAGCGGCAGGGGGTCCAGCGGCCGGGGCGCCAGCATCGGGTGCGAGAGCACGAGATCGTCGGAGGACAGGGCGACATGGAGCCCCTCGTCCGCCTCGGTCACCTCCAGCCGCGCCTGGGCCCTGGCCGGGCCCAGCTCCAGCGCGCGGTCGAGGTGGCCCTGCCACCGACCGTCGACCCGCCGGATCGAGGCGTCGGGGCCCGAGAGGTCCAGGTCCGGCCGCAGGGTGCCCGAGAGCGAGCCGGCGAGGGCGTGGCCCTGCCAGGCCAGGTCGAGACCTTCCAGGCGGACCTCCAGGGCCTCCAGGCCCGGCACCGGCGGAGCGGGGGGTGAGGGGAGGGCGCCCTCTCGCGCCGTGTCCCCACGGGCCAGCTCGGCCAGCTCGACCCGGGCGCCGCTCACGCGCACCACCGGTCGCGGCAGCAACGTCGCCTCTACCTGCTGCACGGTCAGCCCCGGACCCTGCAGCTCGCGCCACCGCACCGAGGTCCAGCCGCTGTCGCGGGCCTGCCAGGACAGCCCCTGGGCGCGCAGGTGATCCTCGGCGCGCGCCAGGGCCAGGTGGCGGCCGAGCGCCAGCGCCCCGGCACCGGCCGCCAGCACGGCGAGCAGCCCCCCGGCGATGCGAGCCGGTCGCATCGTTCAGGCCAGGACCAGCAGGTTGGCCGGCGTGGGGACCGGCTCGCCCGAGGGCGGGACGACCAGCAGGTCGGCGAGGTCGCCCTCGGACTGCGGCCGGGCCCCTCCCGCCCCGGCCAGGGCCCGCGCGATCCGGGCGGCGGCCCCCCCCTCCTCTCCGCGCTCGGTCCAGGCGGCGCGCCACGGCGGCAGGCGGAGGGGATCCCCCACCTCGAGCACCGGCACGCCCAGGGCGCGCGCCAGCTCCGCGGCTCCCGCGAGGGCGCCGCTCTGCCGCCCCCCGCCGCGCCCGACGACGCAGAGGTCGATCCCGTCCTGCCCACGCAGGGCCTCCCAGAGCGCGGAGGCCTGGCCGTCGACCACCTCGGGCACCGCGTCCAGCCCGACGCTGCCCAGGTCGCCGGCCAGCCCCGCGCAGTGCGCCAGCGCCCGCGCACGCGCCGCACCGTCGTCCCCGTCCAGCACGTGCACGACCCGGACGCTGGCAGGCTCCTCGCCGCGCGGGACGGCCAGGGTCGCCAGCCAGCGCACCGCCCCGCTGCAGGCCGCGGCGGCCGGCGAGAGGTCCGTCAGCCACAGGATCCGCTCGGTGCGCCCCTCTTCGAGCGGACTGCCGCTGTGCATCCTCAACCTCCGCCGGGTCGGCCTCCCTGCCTATCCGGTCGGGGCGCCGGGATGACCTGGGCCCTGGGCTCGTCCGCCGCCGGTCCAGGCGGGGGGATCCAGGCGCCGGGCTGGTCCAGGCTCTCCAGCATCCGCGCCTCGGTCTGGCGGATCAGCGCCGCGGCCGGCCCGTCCTCGCGCACCGAGGGCGCCGTCGTCTGCCGCCAGCACCGCAGGATGTCGCCCGTGGAGATCTGCTCGGGGGGGCGCGCCAGCACGTAGCGCTTGTCCTCGGCCTCCAGCAGCAGCCCGCCGTCGACCAGCACCTCCAGCGCGACCTGCACGTGCCGGGGGTCGGCGCCGGTCTCGGCCACGATGCGGTCGGCGTCGTAGGCCGGCTCCCCGTCCAGCCAGGCGCGCGCCACCAGGCCCAGCAGGCCCAGGCCGAAGAGCGCGTCGGGGCGGCGGTGGGCCGCGTTGGGGTCGCCGACGTCGCGCCGCTGGGCGCCGACCAGGTGCTCGTAGTGCTCGACCAGGTAGGCGACCTCGACCCCCAGCAGCACGACCAGCCACAGCACCTCCAGCCAGATCAGGAAGACCGGCAGGAAGGCCAGCGAGCCGTAGACGCCGGCCATGCCCTCGGCCGTGCCCATCAGGCGCGTGTAGGCGGAGAAACCGAACTTGGCGGCTTCGAAGGCGACCGCGCTGAACAGGCCGCCGGCCAGGGCCGAGCGCCAGCGCACGCGGCGGTTGGGCAGCAGGCGGATGGCGCCGACCAGGGCGGTGGCGGTGAGCAGGACGGGGACGACGCGGGCCAGCAGGCCGACGTGCACCGGCAAGGTGGCGGTCGCGACGAAGCCGGCGGCGATGAGCGAGGGGGCCAGCGTGATGCCGGCGTAGAACAGGGTGAAGCGCAGCAGGAGGCTGCGGCGGACGCGGGTGCGGAAGATGTCGTTGTAGGCCAGCTCGGCGTTGAAGTAGAGCTGGCTGCCGATCACCATGATGCCGGCCAGGCCGACCAGGGACAGGGCCTTGAGGTTCGCCGCCGCCAGCAGGGCGTCCAGCGCCGTGCCCACGTCCTCCACGCTGTCGGTGAGGATCGTGTCGTAGAGCATGCGCCGCACGGCATCCCGGGCCGCGTCCCCCGCACCCAGGGGGGCCGACAGCGAGAAGCCGATGAGCAGGATCGGCACGATGGCGACGGCGGTCCAGTAGGCCAGCATCGCCGCCCGCACCAGCAGGCGGTCCTGCCGGCTCTCGCGCACCAGGACCACCAGGGCGTGCAGGGCCTCGACCAGGATCCCGCGCCCGGTCCAGGTGTGCCCTCGCCGCCCGGTGGCGAGGTCCTGGTACAGGCGCTCGAACCAGCGCTGCATGGCACCACCGTAGCAGGGGCGGGCCCCCCGCGCCCCGCGACCAGCCGGCGCGGCCCGCGCGGTGGGATTAGGGGGCCGCCATGGTCCGCATCACCAGCGAGATCGGCCGCCTGCGCCGCGTCGTCGTCCAGCCCCCCGGCCCCGCCCTCGAGCGCATGATGCCCCGGCACATCGACCCGGGCAGCCCGCACTACCTGCTCTTCGACGATCTCGTGCACGTGCCCCGCGCGCTCGAGGAGCACGAGGCCCTGCAGGAGGTCCTGGCCAGCGTGGCCGAGGTCCTGCGCTTCGAGGACCTGCTGCGGCAGGTGCTGGCCGACCGCGAGGTCCGCTCCACCGTCATCCAGCGGGTCGGCGCGCTGCACGACCTGCACGGCGCGCAGATGCGGATCCTCGACGGCCTGGACGCCGACGAGCTGGCCGACACCCTGCTGGTCGGCACCGAGCGCGGCCTGCTCGAAGGCCGGGAGATCTTCCCGCCCGTGCCCAACCTGATCTTCACCCGCGACCTGGCCGCCGTGCTGGGCGACCTGGTCGTGGTCGGCAACGCCCGCAAGGTCGCCCGCCAGCGCGAGGCCATCCTGGCCTGGGCCGTGATGGACCACCACCCGGTCTTCGCCGCCAACAAGATGGCCGACATCAGCCGCTGGATCCGCGCCCGCGGCGGCTCGGCCCCGCTGACGGTCGAGGGCGGCGACGTGCTCTGCGTCTCCGACAAGCTGGCCATGGTCGGCGCCAGCGAGCGCACCACCTGGGCGATGATCCTGCAGCTCTCGGTCGAGCTGTTCCAGCACGGCTTCGAGCGCGTGCTGGTCGTCGAGATGCCCAAGCAGCGCAGCGCGATGCACCTGGACACGATCTTCACCCTGCTCGACCAGGGCACCTGCGCCGTCTACGACCGCATCCTGGAGCCCGGCGGCGAGGAGGAGGTCGACGTCGTCGGCCTGCGGCGCGTGGGCGGCGAGATCGTGGTCGACCAGTACGAGGGCGACCTGCTGCAGACGCTGGCCGAGAACGGCGTGCCGCTCAAGCCCATCCGCTGCGGCGGCGGCCACCCGATCCACGCCCGGCGCGAGCAGTGGACCGACGGGGCGAACTACGTCGCCCTGGGCCCCGGCGTGGTCGTCGGCTACGCCCGCAACGAGCACACCGCGCGCGCCGCCAGCAGCGCCGGCTTCCGGGTCGTCTCGCCCGAGGTCTACCTGGCCGAGCTGTCGCGCGACTTCCGCGACGACGTCGACGCCATGCTCGCCAGCGGGCGGCGCTACGCCGTGCACATCGAGGGCCACGAGCTGTCGCGCGGCCGCGGCGGCCCCCGCTGCCTGACCCTGCCGCTGCTGCGCGACCCGGTCCCGGCGGGGACATGATCCCGACCGTCGTCCTGCGCCCGGGGGCCGAGCGCCGGGTGGCCCGCGGCCACGCCTGGGTCTTCTCCAACGAGCTGCACAGCCCGGTCACCGAGCTGCCGCCGGGGGGCGCGGTCGCGGTGCGCGACGCCCGCGGCCGCTTCCTGGGCCTGGGCCACGCCAACCCCAGCTCGCTCATCGCCGTGCGCATCCTGTCGCGGGACCCGCGCGACGACCTCGACGGCGTGGACTTCTACGCCGGGCGCATCCAGGCCGCCTGGCAGGCCCGGCGCCTGTTGCTGCCCGGCCGGGACAGCGTGCGCGTGGTCGCTGGCGACGCCGACCTGCTGTCGGGCCTGGTCGTCGACCGCTACGCCCCCGCCGATGGCGGCGACAGCGCGGCGGGCGGCGCGGGCGCCATCCTCTCGGTGCAGCTCACCAGCCTGGGCATGGAGCTGCGCCGCGACCTGCTCGCCCAGGCGCTGCAGCGCGTGCTCTCCCCCGCCGGCGCCGTCCTGCGCGGCGACGTCTCGGTGCGCGCGTTGGAGGGCCTGCCCCAGCAGGTCGAGGACTGGTTCGGCGCCGTGCCCGCGCAGGTGATCATCGCCGAGGGGACCGCGCGCTTCCGCGTCGACCCGCGCCAGGGGCAGAAGACCGGCTTCTTCCTGGACCAGGTCGACAACCGCGCCTGGGGGGCGGCCCGGGCCTCGGGCGCCCGGGTGCTCGACGCCTACGCCCACACCGGCGCCTGGGCCATCCAGGCCCTGCTGGCCGGCGCCTCCTCCGCCGTGGCGCTGGACGTCAGCGAGCGCGCCTGCGCCATGATCTCCGCCCACGCCGCCGACAACGGCCTGTCCGACCGCCTGCAGGTCCTCCAGGGCGACGCCCGCCAGGTCCTGGGCGAGCTGGCCGCGCGGGGCGAGCGCTTCGACCTGGTCTTCCTCGACCCGCCCGCCTTCGCCAAGACCCGCAAGGCCGCCGCGCCCGCGCTCAAGGCCTACCGCCAGGTCAACCGCCTGGGCATGGCGCTGGTGAAGCCCGGCGGCCTGCTCTTCACCAGCTCGTGCAGCCACCACATCCACGAGGAGCGCTTCCTGGACGAGGTCGCCCACGCCGCCCACGACCTGGGCCGACCCGCGCGCATCGTGCGCCGCGGCGAGCAGGCGCCCGACCACCCCGTGCACCCCGCCATGCCCGAGACCCGCTACCTCAAGCACCTGGTCCTGCACCTGGGCGACGCGTCGTGAGGGACAAGCGCCCCGACGGGCTGACCCACCTCGACGCCGACGGCCACCCGCGCATGGTCGACGTCGGCGAGAAGGTGGACACCGAGCGCCTCGCCGTGGCCGAGGGCCGGGTCCTGCTCTCGCCCGAGGCCTTCCGGCTGGTCGTGCAGGGCGGGGCCCGCAAGGGCGACGTGCTCGCCATCGCGCGCCTCGCCGGCATCCAGGGGGCCAAGCGCGCCGCCGAGCTGATCCCCCTGTGTCACCCCCTGCCCATCGACGGGGTCGAGGTCGACGTCCAGGCCCGGCCCGCCGACGACCGGGGCCCCGACCGGGTCCACGTGGTCGCCACCGTGCGGACCCGCTGGCGCACCGGCGTCGAGATGGAGGCCTTGACCGCCGTCTCCGCCGCGGCGCTCACGGTCTACGACATGCTCAAGGCCGTCGACCGCGGCATGCGCATCGACGGCATCCGCCTGGTCGAGAAGCGCGGCGGGCGCTCGGGCCACTGGCGCGCGGCGGAGTCGGGGTAGCGGACCGGGCCGGGGCTGTGTCAAGCTGATGTCAGGACACGGGCCGACGCGCCGCTCCCTGGCAGCCGTCAGGAAGCGGTTGACCCTCGCCGGCTTCGACAGGTAAGGTACGGTTCCTCGAACTCCCGCGGAGGCCCTCGTGCGCAGCCCGATCCCCTTCTCCCTGGGTGCCGTCCTGTTCCTGACGGCCTGTCCCAACGACGTGAAGCTCTACAAGGAGCCGGACGACAACGTCGCGGTGAACCCGGGGCAGATCTCGGGCCGGGTCTGCGACGCCTCGGGCAAGACCTGGCTGCAGGACGCCACGGTCTACACCCACGTCAAGGACGGCGACCGCATCATCGAGACCAAGGTCGCCTACACCGACCGCGACGGCTTCTGGCTCATCGAGGAGCTGCCGGCCGAGCGCTCCTACGACATCTTCATCCAGTACGGCAGCACGCGGCTGTGGGAGCAGGAGGAGTACGGCGTGTGGCTGGCCGATGGCCAGAAGCTGGAGCTGGACGAGCCCGACTGCTTCGACCCGCTGCAGATCGACGTCGCCATCGTCTCGGGCAGCTACGACGACTTCGCCCTCGTCCTGCAGAACATGGGCTTCGGCAACTACGTCGAGGTCGACGGCCTCGACGACGACGAGCTGATCGGCTTCCTGACCGACCTGGACAACCTGCTCTCCTACGACATCATCTTCTTCGACGGCGGCGGCAGCGAGGCCGGCATCTTCTACGAGGACCCGGTCAGCTCCGAGGACGAGCCCGGCATCGGCGAGGAGGGCGAGGCCACGGACACGGGCGCCACCCCGCTCTACGAGACCGTCCAGGCCAACCTGCAGGCCTACGTCGCCGCCCGCGGCTCGATCTACGCCAGCGACTGGGCCTACGACGTCGTCGAGCAGACCTGGCCCGACCGCCTGGACTTCGTCGGCGACGACAGCATCCCCGACGCCGCCCAGCTCGGCGAGTACGACCTGGTCAACGCCGCCGTCAGCGACACCAGCCTCGCGAACTGGCTGGACGCCGACTACATCCAGGTCGAGTACGACCTGCCCGTGTGGGCCCCCGTCGAGAGCGCCAGCGACTCGGTCTCGGTGCACCTCAAGGGCAACGTCAGCTACCGCGTGGGCACCAGCACCTACAGCCTGCCCACGGCCCCGCTGCTCGTCAGCTTCACCGCCGGCGAGGGCAAGGTCGTCTACAGCACCTTCCGGGTGGCCAAGAACGCCAGCACCGAGATGCTCCTGGTGCTGCAGTACATGATGTACAACCTCTGATGCAGTCCCCGTCGGCATCGTCGACGGGGTTGTGCGCGAGGTTGTGCGCGTACTGAGTTCCAGCAGCCTGGCGGCCGTCCCCATGTCTCCGCCTTGGACGGCCCGGTAGCGACGCACGGACACTTCGACGCTGTGGCCGAGTTGCATGGCCACCAGCTCGGGGCGTCCCGTGCTGCGCGCCAGATGGTCCGCCACGAATCGCCGGAAGCCGTGCAGGGTGAAGACGTGCGCCTGGGCCCTGTTGCAGGCGCTCGCCAGCATCTTGTTGAGGCCGCACCGGATGGTCTTCTCCGTGACCGGCCAGATCCTGTCGTCGCCGGTGGCGTGGCACGTCGCGATCCAGGCGGCCAGGGCGACGTGAACGTCCCTCGGCAGCCCGACCGTGCGAGGTCCCGTCTTCCCCACCAGGCGGATCAGACCTCCGGTCAGGTCGACCTGGTTGGCCTGCAGGTTCACCAGCTCGCCGACGCGGGCGCCTGTGCCCGCAACCAGGCGGACGAACATCTGGGACCAGGGAGGGCCCTTCCATGCATCCATCACCCGAAGCGCCTCCTCCAGGGATGGCGTGTAGAGGTTGCGGCGGCTGGTGACCTTCAACGCCACGCGGGGCATCTGCGCAGCCAGCCAACCTTGGCTCATCGCCCACCGATAGAAGACCCGTCCCGCGCGCCGGACCTCCTGATCCACCGTGGCTGGCGCGGCGCCCTCCGCCAGGCGGGTGTCTCGGTACGCCGTCCAGGTGGCCATTGACTCCAGGGAGGAGATCGGCTTGGCACCGAGGAGGCGGCTGAGATGCCCCTCTGCTCGCTGGCGGTAGGCCTGTCGCGTGCGAGGGGACAGGTCCGCTCGCCGCTCGATGGCGCCGATCCAGAAGTCGAGGGCGTCGAAGACCGTCATCGCCTCCTTCTCGCGCGTGGCGCGGGCGTGGCGAGCGACCTCGTCTCCGCCGCCGGCGATGCCCAGGGCGGCGTGCGCGCGGCGTTCGGCCTCCTCCTTGGTGAACCACCCGGCCCAGCCGCGATTCCACTGGCCGTTCGCCCACACGTCGAAGCGCCAGTACCAGACCAGGCCGTTCTCCTTGTGGGGGCCGCGCACTACCCGCAGGCCGTGGACCCTCGACGCCGGCCGCCGCGCTCGACTTGTGGGTCGAACGACCTCAGTCGTCAGCCCCAGCGCAGCCTTCACCAGCTCCTGCCCGTGGATGCGTACCAGCTCCGCAGCCTGTGATGCCGCGTCGGCATCCGTGGCTGAGCGCAGCAGCAACGCCCGGTACTGGTCGACCAGGCCCTTCCTCATCGCTGCTTCCGCAGGCCGCCACGCGGGAGCCCCTGAACGGTGGTGGGAGGAAGGCTGTTGGCGGGATGGTCCATGGTCGACTCCGTGGGGGGCCCGCGAAGGGCCTCCAGGACATCCTGCCAGACATACAGCGTGTACCGCCCTGCCTTCACCGGACGGCACCGGGCCAGCGCCACGTCCAGTTGGCGGTCGTCGCACCGGGCCTCGGCCGCGGCATCCGACCGGGTCACCAAGGAGCTGGGCCCAAGCGGGCGCCCGCACCCACGGCCGAGCTGGCCGAGCACCCTGGCCACCTGTCGGGCCAGGTCCTGGTCCGCCGAGGCGTTGGCGTCAGGCTCCACCCTCATCCGGCCCTCCCCGCCGCCTCGGCCATGCGCCGGGCGCGGCGCCGGTCGCGTTCGGCCTGGGCGACCAGGCGTCGCGCACGGGTCTCGGCGCGGGCGGCCTTGGCGGCCAGCTCGGCGGCCTGGTGGGCCAGGGCCACGGCCCGCAGCGACGGCGCCGCGGGCAGGCGCGCCCGCATCCTGGAAGCCCGCTTGCGACAGGCGACCGTCGCGTAGCAGCGCCGCGGGTCGACCACGACCTCGCCCGAGGCCAGGCGCAGGGTGGGCAGCTCGCGCCCGCAGCCGCAGGCACACTCGCCGCGGGCGACCAGGACGGCCTGCTCGGCGCAGAGGCGAGGGGCGGGCATCAGGACCCCCTCCCGACGGAGGGCGCGGCACCGGAAGGGACGACGGACCCCGTCACGACGTCGTCGATGGTGCCGGGCCGACCTGCGGCTCGGGAGGGGGCCTGAGCAGAGCACGAGGCGCCGATGTCGTAGGTGTTGTCGGGCTGGACGGGGCGGTCGTCGGCCGGGTCGTGCCACGAGCGGGTGGTGTCGTCGTCCTCGGCGTTCTCGTCGGGCGCCCGCTGCCAGCCAGCATCCTCCTCGTCGGGGTAGCGGTGGCGCTCCTCGGGAGGGATGAACTCGCAGGCGTGGGTGCACAGGTGCCAGAGCCCGATGTGCTCGTCTTCGAGGATGGTCCAGCACCGTGGGCAGACCAACCGGCCGGTGGGCCGGTCGCGCCAGAGGAACCGGGGTCGCCGGGTCAGGTTGATCGGCAGGTCCAGGGTCCGGACTTCGGCCTGCATCACGCGGCCCTCGTCGGCGGTGGGCCTTCGACCAGGTCGAGCAGCCAGACCTGCTCGCCTTCGAGACCATCCGAAGGAGGGAGCAGGCGGGGATCCACGGGGCCCAGGTACACCACCCCGTCCACCTGGGCTTCGACTCCCACCCCCACGCGGATCTTGACCACGCGGCCAGGGCAGAGGGCCGTCATCGCGCGCTGGCTGAGGAAGATCCGCGGAGGCCCGTAGGCGTCGACGATGGCGGTGAGCAGGTCCGCGCCGTAGCGGTCGACGGCCTCGGCGACCAGCCGGGCGTTGAGCTTCAGGGTGTCGAGGGAAGGCAGGGGCATGACCTCTCCATCACGTTGCCTATTTGGCATAACGCGATGGAGTTGTCAAATGGGCACACGTCTGGCCCGGCAGTTCACCTGCTTTTCACACGGCGCGCAGGGGTCACCCGTGGCGTGCGCGCCTTGGATCGGTCTCCAGGGCGGAGGACGCGGCTTGTTCCCAGGATGCCAGAAGCGCGTCCAGCGTGATCTGGTGGGCGGGGTCAAGGGTAGGCAGGAGCCGGGCCAGCCTGCGCACCCTCGCGATGTGCGCGGCCGTGCCGAGGATGGCGATCTCCTTCATCAGCGCCTCGTGCTCAGGCCCAACGGCAGCGAGACGGTAACCACAGGCCTCCAACCACTCGTTGATGAGCTTCAGGTGGATCCGGCGCGCGCCGGATTCCAGACGAGAGAGCTGGGACGGAGTCATGCCTAGCCTGGCAGCCAGGTCTACCTGGCTGAGGCCGGCCTGCTCGCGGACCCGCCGTAGGTCGCTTGATTCCACAGGCATGTGGTGCGGCTACCCCCTTGCCAGCTTTAGGCATGTGTGCCATATAGGCAACGACTGCCAAGGAGGTGAGACGTGCACCTGGAGCAATGGCGCTCCCGCGCCGGCCTGACCCAGAGCGCCCTCGCGGAGCGCGTCGGCGTCGACCCGTCCTACGTGTCCCGGATCGAGGCCGGCAAGCGCAGGCCGTCCGCCCGCCTGTTCGCTCGGCTCTGCAAGGTGCTGAACGTGTCCTTGCAGGAGCAGAACGAAGCGCTCGAAGCGATGGCCGCGTGACCGCACGGCGGCTGCTCCTGGTGGACACCTCCGCGCTCGACGAGGCTGAGCGCCAGTCCTTCATGCTGGCCGAGGGGCTGCGCCGCGCCCAGCATCGCCTGTCGGTGGGGGCCGGCCAGCTTCGCGCGCTGGCCGCCGCATCGGCCGAGGTCGACCTGGACCAGGCCCGGGCCCTCTACGAGCTGGCGGCCGGCCTTGACCTGGCCGCCGCTGACGCCGCCGAGCTGGTCGAGGGGGGCAGGTAGTGGTCTCGGCAGAGCCCTCCTCGTCGCCACGGGGCCCGGACAAGCGGGCCCCTCGGTCCATGAAGGGGGAGGTGCCCCCGCTGCCGCGAGTGGAGACGCCGCCGCTGCGCGTGCAGGCGGTGCGCAAGTCCATCTCCCTGGCCCACCTGCCGGCCTGCGAGAAGAACCTGCTCCGGGTCCTGGTCGAGGTCGTGGACTGGACCACCTGGTCCTGCCCGATCACCGAGCAGACCGAGGGTGGGGTCAGCATGGAGTACTTGGGCGTGCAGGCCGGTTGGACGGGCCGGCGACGCGCCCAGATGGTGATGCGCCGCCTGGAGGCGCGCCATGTAGTCGTCACCGTCCACCGCGGCTGGCAGACCAACTACTATCGGCTCGACGTCGAGCGCATCAGCCAGCTCGGGGCGACGGGCGCCGAGGACCGCCGTCGCCACCTGGAGGAGCGGCGGGCGCGCAAGGCGGCCGTCCAGGCCGCGGTCGCCCCGTCGCCGCAGCTCCCGCTGATCGACTCGGCGCCTCCCGCGCCCAAGGCGCGGCCGGTCGCGGGCTCGGACACCGCCGGCGCCGCGACGGCCTCGCAGGCAGCAGCACCCGCCGCCCCCTCGGCTGCTGCGCCGACCTGGGCCGAGGAGCTGGGACAGCGGCACACCATGCCCAGCGCCGTCGTGGCGGGTGCGGTGCGCCAGGCGCTGGAGGGGGCCTTCGGCGCGGAGGGCGCCGCGCGCCGGATGTCTGGCGGCGATGACGCCAAGCGCGTGCTGGACCGCTGGCTGCGCGACGGGCGCCCGGCGGACCTGGAGGGTTACGGCATCGAGGTCGGGCGGGACCTGGCGGCGCTGGCCACTTGCGAAGCGCAGGGTGTGCGCGCCCTGCGGGCCCGGGGCCAGCACCGCGACCTGCGCTACCTGTTCCGCGCCTCGAACTGGCCCCGGGTGCGAGAGCTGGCCTGGGCGCACCGGGCCCGGGAGTGTGGGTGCTCGGCGCGCCAGGTCGCCGCCCCCGATGCCTGGGCCGAGCGACTTCCGGATCCGGGCCTGTTGCTGCAGGAGGGGGCCCGTACGCGGGTCTTCGACGGGCCGGTCACCATGGCCACCTGGGACCAGGCGATGGCCAAGGTCCGAGAGCGAGCGCCCCACGCTGCCTCGATGCTGGAGAGCGTGGTTCCGGCCGGCCACGAAGCGGGGGTGTTCTGGCTGGCCGCGCTCAGCCGCTTCCACGTCGAGTACATCGTCGAGCACTACGCGCACCTGCTCGCCGAGCTGCTCGGGCCCTTCGGCCTGGTCTACCCGAGGGGCTGAGGTGGCGCGGCGGGCCCACCTCGACGCCGTCGACCTGCGCCTGCTGGCCCTCGCCGGTGCATCCGTGCTTGGCCTGCCTGTCGAGGACCTGGTCGACGTCGCCGGCCTGCCCGCCTCCGTCGTGCGCCCGCGTGTCGTCCACCTGCGGCGGCTAGGCCTGGTTCTGCCGTCGAAGGTCCGCCTGGGGGCGCACGCCAGCCGGATCCACGCCGAGGACTGGCCCTTCTGGCGCCTGCCTGCCGTCCTCGATGCCATCCACCTGGTGCGCTTCATCCAGGACGGCGGCGAGGCCGACGCCGACGAGCTGGCCCGGCGGGCAGCGGCCGAAGGGTGGCACACGGCCGTCGCCGGCAACGGGCGTCCGTCGGGCACCTTCCTGCGCGCCCTCGACGAGGCCATCGACTCCGGCTGGTTGACCGGACCCAGCGACGTGCTGGTCAGCTTGACCGGGATCGAGCGGGTCCAGGCCGACCCTGCGGCCCGTGCGGTGCTGGTCGCCCGTCAGCATGAGCTGGCCGACCTGCTCCAGGCCACCACGGCCTGGCTCTCGACGACCGCCGCAGCCCGGTAGCCGAGCGACGGAGACGCCCCGACCATGCGGATCCGCGGCGGGCCGAGGGGGCGATCACTTTGCGCGGCGATCCTTGGGCGCAGGATGTCTGGGATGTCGCGCGCTGGTCGCTTCGCGCCGATCCGCCACCTCCTGATCGGCCTAGACTCCCCCCCACCCCCCGCCGATCCCCACGGCAGGAGAGGCGGTCGCGCCCGACGGGCGCGCAGCGGGCCCCAAGTGCGCGCAGAGCGCGCGGGGGCCCACAAGGACGCGGCCGGTGGCCGCGCACGGGGCCCCTGTGCGCGCAAGGCGCGCGGGCCCCTCAGCGGGGGGCAGTGCCCCCCTGCGCCCCCCGAGCGCGCTCCGCGCGGCTTCTGGGGAGGGTGGAGGCCGGCCCGGCCGGCCCGGCGGGCGCCTGGCTCGGCCGGGATCGGGGCGACGGCGCCGGCGAGCGGCCGTCGGCGGCGGGCACGGCAGGGCCGGCCGACTGAGCGACCCGGGCCAGGCGGGCGCCGGGTGGCGGTCGACCTGGCCGAGACTCCCCGAGGTGGAGCTGGTGGACCCGGCGCACCGGGGACCGGGGCCGGCCGCGGGCGCGGTGTTCTGGCAACATCGGGCGGAATGGGGCCCCGCCGGGCGTCGGGTGCGAGCAGCTCGGCCGCGGTGGAGCGGGTCGACCAGGCGCTGGCGCCACCGAGCGCGGTCTCGGGCGCGCGGTTCTGGCAACATCGGGCGGAATCGGCGCGGTGCGGCGCAGGCGGGCCGCCGGCGACCGGGGCTGGCAACGCTTCCACGGCCAGGCCGTGGCGAGGCAAGGTCCCGGGGGGTGCTGCCGGTCGGGGGGGAACACCGACAGCACCCGCACCCGGGACCGGGGAGGTGTACCCTCGGCGGTGCCTGGGCGGAAGGTGGGGGATCTCCGGGTGGTGGGCGGCTCACCAGGTGTTTTCACTTGCTGAAACGCCCTGGATCTCCACCTCGACCTCTGCGACGGTGACCGTGCTCCATCCCGGAGCCCTGGAGGTTGCGATGAAGTCGAAGTCCGCGATCCTGGTCCTGGCCCTCGCCCTGCTCAGCGGCTGCTACACCGTGAAGTTCAAGGGGGTCGACGCCGCCGGCGATCCCGGCGGGGAGAGCTTCCACCAGTGGACCCACAGCCTGTTCTGGGGCCTGGTCCCCCTGGGCCGGGTCAACATCGACCAGTGCGGCCAGGCTGGCATCAAGCGCATGAAGTCGCAGATCGGGGGCCTGGGCCTGCTGGGCTACGCGCTGACCGGCGGCATCTGGACGCCGATGCACGTCAAGGTCACCTGCGCCCGGCCCGGCGTCGCCGCGGCCGAGAGCGAGGGCGCGCTCGAGGACGGCACGGTCACCGACGGCTGGCCGGACGGGCTGTAGGGGCGGGACAACGTAGGCAAAGCGGTAGTGGTATGCTGATACTCGCCGGGGACGGTCCCTTCGAGTTCTGGGCCTGTACCCACACCCAAGGAGGCCACATGCACATCACCATGCTGTCCCACTCGTCGCGACTCCTCTGCTTCGGTCTGTTGACCTTCACCGCGGCCTGCCGGGACAAGGGAGACGGCCTGGTCTGCGGGGAGGGGACCATCGAGGTCGACGGCGAGTGCGTGCCCGTGGACGCTGACACGGACACCGACACCGACACCGACACCGACACCGACACCGACACCGACACCGACACCGACACCGACACCGACACCGACACCGACCCGACCGCGTCTCCCTGCGTGGACGGGGTCGCCTCGGCCTGGACCTGGTCGGTGGCCGAGGGGCGCTGGGTCGACGCGGCGGCCCTGCTCGACCCGGCCAGCCCGCTGTGGATCGAGGCCGGCAGCGCGCTGCGCCTGTGCGGCGGCACCTGGAGCGGCCGGGTCCAGCTCGGCGAGGGCGCGACGCTGTCGGGCGAAGGGGGCGCGGTGCTGGACGCGGGCGGCGCCGGGCCGGTGGTCGGCGTGTACGGTGTGGGGGTCCACGTCGCGGACCTGGAGCTGCGCAACGGCGAGGGCGGGCTGACCAACGAGGGCAGCGGCTGGCTGCAGGGCGCCGGCGTGCTGTGCGACGGCGGCAGCCCCGACAGCCCCTTCGAGGTCCTGCTGGAGGCGGTGACCCTGACGGCGAACGAGGCCAGCTACGGCGGCGGTGGCCTGTACGTCGGCAACTGCGCGGCGACGGTGCGCGACAGCCGCATCGAGGGCAACACGGCGGCCGAGGAGGGGGGCGCCGCCAAGGTCGTCGGGGGCGGCAGCCTGCTCTTGGAGCGCGTCACCGTCCAGGACAACTGGTCCCGGCGCAGCGGCGCCCTGCACGCCGCCGGGGACCGGAGCACGGCCTGGATCGACCTGGTCGACACCCTGGTGCTGGAGAACGACGCCGACGTGTACGCCGGCGGGCTGTACCTGTTCGACGACGCGCACGGCACCTGCCAGGCCACGTCCGCCGGGCTGGGCGGCTTCCGCGGCAACCGCGAGGTCACCGGCGGCAACGTGGTCGGCGCCGCCTACCTGGTCGAGGACGCCGGCGAGCCGACCTTCACCTCGGTCGGCTGCGACTTCGGCGAGGACGGCACCCCCGACGACAACGGCGACTGGGATGTGTGGGTCGCCCCCTTGAACCAGAAGTGGGACTACGGCGACGGGGCCAGCTTCACCTGCGACGGGGCGGGCTGCGGCTGAGCCTGCCCTACTGCCCCTCCCACCCCGGGGTGGTCACCTCGGTCACGCCCAGGCGCCGCGCCTCGCGCAGGCCGGACATCACGGCGGCGTGGGCGTTGCCGTACATCGTCGAGACCGTGCCCTCGCCCGCGAAGAGCAGCCGGTCCCCCTCCGGCTCGGCCAGGGTGGAGATATCCGATGGCGACGCGCCCGGCGGCAGGTAGACGTAGCTGCCCAGGCTGAAGGGATCGCTCGTCCAGCGTGTCACCTGGCTGGCCACCGGCGCGGGGATCGCACGCCCCTCGATCTCGGCCAGCACGTCGAGCGCGCCCTGGACGATCTGCTCATCCGTCCAGCCCGCCTGCACCTGTCGTGCAAAGCGGCCACCGTACAGGCCGACCAGGACCGGCTGGCCCGTCAGCTCCGACAGGTCGTAGAACTCCGGGAAGGCGCCGCCCAGGTCGGCGGCGACGTACTCCATGCAGCCCGTCCACCATTGCTCCTCGAAGCGCAGGACCACCTTCTCCAGGTTGCCCATGTCCAGCCGCTCCAGCGCGGACCGGCGCGCATCCGACAGCGCCGGTGTGAAGGTGATGGCGCCCGCCCGCAGCACCCCGACCGGCACCGTCACGATGACGTGCGTGCCCTGCAGCGTCTCTCCCCCCGCGTCCAGCTCCACGCCCTCGTCCTCCCAGCGCACCGCCGAGACCGGCTGCGACAGCCGGACGTCCAGGCCCTCGGCCAGCGCGTCCACGACCAGGCCGTAGCCGCCCACCGGGAAGTGGTCGCCGCCCGACAGCTCCTCCTCGTCCCAGAAGTGCGCCAGGCCCGTCTGGTCCACGGGGCTGCCATAGGTCAGCTCCACCATCCACTGGTCGATGGCGTGGGTCGCCAGGCGGGCGTCCAGGCCGGTCAGCCCCTCCTGCGCCACCCACAGCGCCCGCGCCTGGTCCACAGGGACGTCTCCCAGCTGCGCCTTCATGCTGGCCAGGTCCCGCTCGAAGCCGGTCGTCGCCTGGTCCATCGCGTCCCACTCGCGGTCGCCCAGCGCCCGGCCCTGCTCCGCGTCGTACAGCGTGCTCCAAGGGAGCTGGTCGCGGACCACGTCCAGGCCCTGCGCGGCGGCGAAGCTCGCCACCGGGTTGTCCTGCGTCCCGTGCAGCCAGGCCGCACCCAGGTCCACCGCGGCTCCGTCCACGTCCGCGGTCCAAGTGCGCCCGCCCAGCCGGTCGCGCGCCTCGAGGACGGTCACCTCCACCCCGGCGTCGTGCAGCACGCGGGCGGCGGTCAAGCCGGCCAGGCCGGCGCCGACCACCAGGACGTGGGTGTCCGGGTCGGCGGCGGGGCCCGTGGTGGAGGTGGAGGGGGAGCAGGCCAGGAGGAGGAGGAGGGGGAGCATGGGCGAGGGATAGCCGATGCGCGGGGGCGGGCGCGAGCAGATCTCGGAGTAGGCTCCCTGGCGATGAGGGTCCTGCTCGCCAGCTTCGGCACCCACGGCGATCTCCGCCCCTTCGCCGCCCTGGCCCTGGCGCTGCGGCGGGCCGGCCACCGCGCCCACCTGGCCGGTCCCCCCGACCACCGCGCGTGGATCGAGGCCCTCGGCCTGCCCTACACCCGCGTCGGCGACCCCTACGACGCGCTGATGGCCGAGCTCCAGGCCAGCCCCGCCCGCGCCGGCGCCGCCATGGCGCGGCAGGTGCCCGCCCAGCTCGACGCCCTGGCGCCCCTGGTCGAGGACGCCGACCTGGTCCTCTCCGGCTCGATGGAGTTCGCCACCCCCACCCTCTGCGAGCGCGCGGAGCGGCCTCGCCGGGCCATCCTGCTCTCCCCCGCCTTCGTGCCCGCGCCCTCCCAGCCCATGCCGTTCCTGCCCTGGCGCGGCCTGCCTGCCTGGTGCAACCGCCTGAGCTGGTGGCTGTCCGACAAGGCCAGCGCCGCCACGCTCCTGCCGCCGCTGGCCCGGGCCCGGCAGCGCTGGGGCCTGCCCCCCGTGCAGAGCGCATCGGGCCACGTGCTCGGCGCCGAGGTCCTGCTGCCCTTCCCCGCCGCCCTTGCCACGGTGGAGGCCCCGGACGTCCCGGTGCGCCACCTGCCCCCCTGGCTGCTCGACGACGAGGCGCCCCTGCCCGACGACGTCGAGGAGCACCTCGCCACCGGCGCGCCCCCCGTGCTGTGGACCCTCGGCAGCATGCCCGGGCCCGACCCCGCCCTGTGCGTCGCCGCCTGCCGGCAGCTCGGCCTGCGGGCCCTGGTCCACGGGCCCACCGCGGTCGACGGGGCCCTGAGCTGGTCCGGGCCCCTGCCCCACGCCCGCCTGCTGCCGCGCTGCGCCGCCGTCGTCCACCACGGCGGCGCCGGCACCCTCCTCACCGCCACCCGCGCCCGCCGACCCCAGGTCCTGCTGCCCATGGTCGCCGACCAGCACCTGCACGCCGCCCTGGTCGCGCGCCACGGCCTGGGCACCGCCGTCGCCCGGCGGGGCCTCACCGCCGACCGCCTGGCTCGCGCGCTGGAGCGGGCCCTGGGGAGCCGGGACGAGGACCTGGCCCGCGGGGCGGCGGCCGTGGCGGGTGCGGGGGCGGACGCGGCGGTGGGGGTTGTGGAGGAGGTGGCGGGGAGGGGGTGAGGGGGCTGTTTTCAGGATGTGAAAACACCGGGTGGGGGACGAAGGGACGGGGGCGGGTTCGAGGAAGTCTGTCCGGCCCCCCGGGCGCCGTGCGTCCAGGAAGCAACACCCAGGAGCCCCGTTCATGAGCCGTCTCAAGGAGTTCACCACCCAGGCCGCCCGCCCGCTGCCCGTCATCCTGCTCGCCGACGTGTCGGGCAGCATGGGCGTGGACGGGAAGATCCAGGCCCTCAACCACGCCGTGCGCGAGATGATCGAGGCGTTTCAGGACGAGTCCGACCTGCGCGCCGAGATCCACGTCTCCGTCATCACCTTCGGCGGACAGTCCCACGTCCACCTGCCCCTCGGCCCGGCCCGTGACGCCTCGTGGACCGACCTCGGGGCCAGCGGCGGCACGCCGATGGGCGCGGCCTTCGACCTGGCCCGCCAGATGGTCGAGGACAAGGCGGCCGTGCCGGGCCGCGCCTTCCGCCCGACCCTCGTCCTCGTCTCCGACGGCCAGCCGACCGACGCCTGGCAGCAGCCGCTCCAGGCGCTCCTCGGCAGCGAGCGCGGCGGCAAGGCGTTCCGCATGGCCCTCGCCATCGGCGCGGACGCCGACCACACGGTCCTCCAGGCGTTCCTCGCCGACCCGGAGTCGCGCGTCTACCGCGCCGACGAGGCCCGTCAGATCCGCCAGTTCTTCCAGCTCGTCACCATGAGCGTGTCGGCGCGCTCGCGCAGCGCGAACCCGAACAGCACGCCCCCGGCGCTGCCGAACGACGGCTGGGACCTGTAGTGGTCCGCGTGGTCGCCAGCAGCGTGCGCGGCCCGTCGCACACGCGGGACGGTCTGCCCTGCCAGGATGCCTGGCTGGCGGTCGCCGACGCCCGCGCGTCGCTCGCGGTGGTCTGCGACGGCGTGGGCAGCCGCTCGCGTTCTCGCGAAGGCTCCCGCGCCGCGACGCTGGCGACCCGCGACGCCTGGCGGCTGTGGCGTCGTTCGCCGGTCGGCACCGTGGAGGACCTGATCCGATTGGTCGAGGCCGCGTGGCGGCTGCGGCTGGGGCGCGTCCCCGCCGACGAGGCGGCGACGACCTGCCTCGTCTACGCCGAGGACGGCCACGGCCGCGCCGCTCAGGCCCAGCTCGGCGACGGGCTAATCGCGCGCCGGTCGCCCGAAGGCGCGGTCGCGGTCCACCCCACCCGCAGCGAAGGCTTCGGGCTCACGCTCGCACTCGGGACGCCGCACACGCTGGCGGACTGGTCCTTCGGGCTGGTCGAGCGCCTGGCCCCAGGCGAGGTGCTCCTCCTCGCGACGGACGGCGTGTCGGAGGACCTCGAACCCGATCGCCTCGGCGACCTCGCGGCCTGGGTCGTGGACGACCTCGGCCCCCTTCAGCGACCGGGCCGCGCCTTGGCCCACGAGCTCCGCAACTGGCCCGTCCCCCATCATCAGGACGACAAGACCCTTCTCGTCATGTGGAAGCCATGAACACCATCCAGCAGGTCATCGACGAGTCAGGCGCGGTCCACACCCTCTCGAAGAAGATCGGGGCGGGCGGCCAGGGCGAGGTGTGGCTGGCCGAAGGCGGCCGGCGCATCGTCAAGCTCCTCAACCCCCGCAGCGACGCCGAGGCCCTGCGCCGCCAGTTCGCCTTCGTGCGCCGGCTCGATCTGGCCGGCCTGCACGTCGCGAGGCCGATCGCGGTCCTCAAGCCGCCCCACGTCGGCTACGTCGCCGAGTTCCTGGGCGACATGGTGTCGATCAAGGCGCTCATGGAGGCGTCGGGCTCGGAGCTCCTGCGCTGGCACATCGACACTGGAGGTCTGCGTCGTCGGCTCCGGCTGCTGGCGCACGCGGGAGAGGCGCTGCTCGGCCTGCACGCGCGGGGCGTCGTCTACGCCGACGTGTCCCACAACAACGTGTTCGTGTCCGAGCCGACGCACGCGATCGAGGCGTGGCTGATCGACCTCGACAACCTGAGCCATGAGTCCGATCCCCGACGTGCGATCTACACGCCCGGCTACGGCGCTCCCGAGGTGGTCGCCGGTTCGGCGGGCTGCACGTCGCTGTCCGATGCGTGGGCCTTCGCGGTGCTGGTCTGGCACACTCTCACCCTGACCCACCCGTTCATCGGCGACCTCGTGAACGACGGGGAACCGGAGCTGGAGGAGGAGGCGTTCGCTGGCCGGCTCCCGTGGGTCGGGCACAGCACCGACGACCGGAACCGCTGCTCGACGGGGCTGCCGGCTGACCTCGTGCTCGCCGGCAAGCTCATGGAGCTCGCGCGCAAGACCTTCGAGGAGGGCGTCACCGACCGGAAGCGCAGACCCGGCGTCGGCTCGTGGGTGGAAGCGCTACATGAAGCGGCGGATCAGACTGTCAGGTGTCCCGAGTGCGAAGGCACCTACTACCTGTCTGCTCCGCAGTGCCCCTGGTGCGATGCCCAGAAGGTCCAGGGCCGCCTTGTCGAGTTCTTCCGCTGGCAGCCTAGCGCGACGAGCGAGAAGCGCCTCATTCCTGGGCTAGTGCGGCCCTCAAAGCTCGCGCTGACCGATGAGGGGCTGGTCCTCACCCGGCGCGTGACTGAGGGAATCTCCGGCCTCGCCGGTCGAACGCCCCACGTCGTTCTGCAACCGGTCGATCGTGGCGTGTCCGTGCGCGCCCACGCCGGCTGCACCGCCTGGGTCGCGCCGGTCGGCAAGGCCGAACAGGAGCGGCACGACGTGTCCGGTCGGGCGCGGATCATCCCGCCGAACGGCTGGATGGTGTTCTTCGAGGAGCCGGACAAGCCGCAGCGGGTCGCGGTGATCGGGAGGTTCGCATGAAGGTCGCCGAGATCAGCGGTGGCGTCGCCGCGACGCTGCGCGTGAAGTCCACGGGCGGGCCGTTCAGCCCCGTCCCCCGCCGTGAGGAGGAGGTCGCGCTGGTGCGCTCAGGCGACCAGACCCTCCTCCGGTACGAGGCGGACGTGTGGTCCGTCGTGGGCGTCACGCCTTCCGACACGACCCAGCTCACCGACGTGGTGGTGAGCGGGCTGCCCGTCGTCGCCTACGTCGCCCAGGCCGCGCCGGACGCGCTGGTGGTCGAGACGCGGCGCTTCACCCAGGAGCTCCGCATTGCCGAGCCGATGCAGATTGGCCTCGACGACAAGGTGATGGACGACGTGCGGCGCGGCCACAAGGTCGGGGGCACGGCGGCGGACGTGGCCGGGTGGCTGGAGGATCGGCTGTTCGTGCCGCCCGCGCCGGGCGAGCCCGCCGAGCTCCGGCGGATGGTGATCTCGGGCGACGCGCGCGGGCGGCTCGACGCCTTCCGCATCCACGGGCTGAAGGTCGCCGCCGACGTGCGGCGCGTGGACGACAAGCTCCGCATCGAGCGGGTCGTGCGGGGCGGCAAGGGCAACAGGCCCCGCCGCCTCATGCTGGTGTACGCGCCCGTCTCGGTGGTCGACGCCACGCTCGCCGCCGAGCTCCACGGCGCGGTGCGGACCACGCTCTCCGAGGCCGTGGCGGGCAGCGACAGCTACCTGCGGACCTGGCAGGACTACCACAAGCTGGAGCGCGAGGGCGTCCTGCGCCGAGCGCGCACCTTCGGCGCGATCGAGTACGCGAGCTGCGAGCGGCGGCGCGACGGCGGGTGGCGTTTCCACCTTCGCCCCATCGACGACCTGACCGCCCGCCTCGCCCTGCTCGGGGAGTGGGACCGCTTCGAGCTGGAGGCCGGCGAGCACGCCCCCATGCTCGACGAGGACCCGTCGAACGCCACCCCCGCGACGAAGAAGTCCGGCCGCAAGGAGCTGCGCCTCAGCGCCTCCATCATGGACGTGAACGACCACAAGCGGTTCATCGACCTCACCGGACCCGACGAGGACGACGAGCAGCCCAAGCCGCCCAAGTCTGGCGTGCTCTACCTGTCCACCGGCGGCGACGAGGCGCGACTGAAGCGCCGGGAGCGCGCCGAGGAGGCGCTGCGGACGGGTAACTGCCCGCTGCCCCAGCTCGGACTGCTCATGGAGGGGCGGCCCGCGCCAGCGGCACGCCGAGGCCGCATCAGCGTCGAGGGACCGAAGCTCAAGCCGGTCATCCGCGAGGTGTTCGGCGCAGCCGGGCCTACGCGACGCCAGCTCGAAGCGATCGAGATCGCGCTGAACACCCCGGACGTGTGCTTGATCCAGGGGCCGCCGGGAACCGGCAAGACCAAGGTCATCACCGCCATCGAGCGGTGCCTGGCGGTCCTCGCCGACGAGGGCGTGGAGCCGTCGCACCGGATCCTCGTCTGCGCCGCCCAGCACGACGCGGTGGAGAACGTCGCCCAGCGAACCGAGGTGTTCGGGCTGCCGGCGGTGAAGGTCGGGCGTCGCCGTCGCGGCTCCGACACGGGCGTCGATCCGGCGCTGGTGTTCGTCGACGAGCGCGCCGAGCAGCTTCGGGCGCGGGTTCGTGTCCCACCGGAGGCCGAGCGGCTGTCGCAGGCCCGGAACATCGTGCTGGCCTGCGTCCGCACCCGCTCGCTGCCGACCGAACAGGCCAACCGCATCCGGGACCTCGTGCGCGTGCTGGACGGCATGCTGCCGCCCGATCTGCGCGACAAGGCGGTCGATCGAGCGGCGAGCCTGGAGCGCCCGGTCGGCCTCGGTGACCCCGAGGAGGCCGAGAAGCTCGTCAAGGCCGCGCGGGGCATCCGCGTCGACGACGGCCCCTTCTCCGACGACGGCCCGGTGAAGGCGCGGGTAGCACTCCAGCGCCTCGCCGCGATCCTGACGCCCGACGAGCGCGACTTCCTCGACCGCTGCACCGCCGTCGAGCCAGAGAGCGTGCCGCCGTGGCTTGCGGAAGGGCGGCCCCTGCGGGACGCGCTCATCGACCGCCTCACCCAGCCGGCCCCCGCCGCCGAGCCGCGCCTGGACGACGACACGCAGCGCCTCCTGCTGGAGATCCTCGACGCGGTGGACCGCCGCCTGGCCACCACCCGCGTCGGCGACGAGTCTGTACTGGCCGCCTACCTCGGCGATCTGGAGTCCGACCCCGAGGGGGTCCGCAAGGCGCTGGAGCACTACACGGTGGTGCTCGCCGCGACGCTCCAACAGGCCGCCGGCCACGAGATGCGTCGCGTCCGGGGCATCGACGAGGGACAGACCACCTTCGAGTCCGTGATCGTGGACGAGGCCGCCCGCGCCAACCCGCTCGACCTGTTCATCCCCCTGAGCATGGCGAAGCGCCGGGTCATCCTCGTTGGCGACCATCGCCAGTTGCCCCACCTCCTCGAACCCGACGTGGAGCGCCAGCTCGCCGAGGGCGTCGACCAGGGGACGGTGGAGAAGCAGACCCTCGACGCGGTGCAGGCAAGCCTGTTCGAGCGCATGTGGGTGCTCCTCCGAGCGCTGGAGCAGAAGGACGGCATCCGGCGCACGGTCACGCTGAACGCGCAGTACCGGATGCACCCGGAGCTCGGGGGCTACGTCAGCCGGGAGTTCTACGAGGTCCACGACGACGGCACCATCGGGAGCCCCCGCCCGGCGGACCAGTTCACCCATGACCTCCCTGGGTACGTCAAGAAGGGCGTGCCCTGCATGGCGGCGTGGCTCGACGTGCCCCGCGACCGGGGCCGCGAGGTGCGCGGGGTCAGCAAGAGCCGCCCCGTCGAGGCCCGCGCCATCGCCAAGGAGGTCCGCCGCCTCATCGACCACGACCCGAAGCTCACCTTCGGCGTGATCGCGTTCTACAGCGCCCAGGTCGACGAGATCGGGCAGGCGATGATCGAGACGGGCCTGACCGAGCCCGCGAACAACGCCCGTGGCTGGCGGATCGCCGAGGAATGGTCCACCACCTACAACCGCGAGGGCAAGAAGGTCGAGCGCCTCCGCATCGGCACCGTCGACGCCTTCCAGGGCAAGGAGTTCGACGTGGTGTTCCTGTCGGTCACCCGGAGCAACGAGCTTCCGGGGGCCTCCGACGAGGACCAGCGCCGCAAGTTCGGGCACCTGATGCTGGAGAACCGGCTGTGCGTCGCGATGAGCCGACAGCAGCGGATGCTCGTCGTTGCCGGCGACCTCGCGTTCGTCCAGGCCGAGGACGCTCGGAAGCCGCTGCGCGCGCTGCGCGCTTTCACCGACCTGTGCGGAGGCCAGCATGGCGTCGTTCGGTAGCCTTGGCGTCACGTTTGAGAGGGACACGCCGGTCCTGCGCCTCAACTACGGCAAGGACCCGAACGCCCGCTGGGTGCTCTGGCCGGTGTTCGCGTGGCGCGTGGTCGCGCCCGTGCCCAAGGAGCGCAAGCTCAACCTGTTCCAGCGCGCGGTCCTGGGCCTTGCGCGGGCCAAGGTCACTGCCATCGCCGACGTGGCCGACCGCCTCCTCATCGCCCCCGACCTGGCTGGGCTCGTCGTTGTGGAGCTCCAGAACATGGCGTTGCTCGACCACGCGGGCGAGCCGACTGCGCGCGGCCTCGAGATGCTCGACGACATTGAGGAGGACCCGCCGGACGAGGCGCAGGTCGGCCACGTCCTCAGCGATCCGTTCACCGGAAAGGTCTGGCCGCGCTTCGTGACGGGTGACCTCCCGGTCGCCGACGTGGAGCTCAACGACGACGGCTGGCCCGTCCTGTTGAGCGGCAGCGCAGGGGACCCCTGGAAGGACCGGACGTTCAGCGTGCTGCCCTCCGGTCGCGACGGCGTGGTGATCGCCCGTCCGAGCGCGAGGGACGTGCTCCGCGCCGCCCGTCGACACCGGCGCCAGCGCGACTACGACGAGGTGGACGACGACCGCGACGTGCCCCGTCTCCAGCGCGTCTCTTTCGTGGATGACCGGCCGCAGCCCTACCTGCTGGCGCTGCGCGTCCGCCGTCACGACTCCGGGGACTGGATGGTCGATGACCCGTTCGGCCCCGACGAGGCGATCGACCTCCGCGCCCGGCTGGAGGAGCGCCTGGACAGCCAACAGGGTCTGCGCACCTGGCTCGCCCCGCTCGTAGGTTCCGACCCAACGGCGCCGACATTGGAGCACCTCCAGGCCGAGGCAACATGGAAGGTCGAGGAGCGCCTCACGCTCGCCATCCGTAAGTTCGACAGCGTCATGGAGAGGCTCGTTGCCATGCAGCGTGCCCTCCTCGAAGCCGAGAGCTACGACGCGCCACCGGATAAGTGGGACGACGTTCTCGTCAAGGCGCAGCGCGCCGTCGAACGGGCCTTCCGTTTGCTCCACAGGCCTTACGAGGGTCGTTCGCCCTCCTTCGCATGGGAGCTGAAACGACCGGCCCGGCACGTGAAGGCGTACGTCGAGGAGAGCGCGACCGTGGTCGGGTTCGAGCGCGTGCCTCTCCGGATGCTGTCGATCGCCCGGAACCAGATCGCAGACGCCGAACGAGGAAGGGGAAGCTTGCGCTCGTTGGTGATCTTGAGTGTCCTGGCCGCTCGGTGGGACGAAGATCATCCACTTCGACGTGCGGCGGTGTCCGCACCACACCTGCTCGAGCGTCTCGATGCCCTGGCAACCGCACGCAACGACGTGGCGCACGACAGCGACTTCACCTGGCCAGACCGGGTCCACCTCCATGTCGACGCCACATATCTGGCCGTCGAAGCACTCCTCCTCCACCACTGAACGAGGGCTCCCAATCATGTCGAAGAAGAAGATCTCCCAAGCCCGGGCCCATGCAACTGCGCGCAGTCCGACCGTCCAGGCGGTCCCCGCACAGAAGGAGCCCACGGGCCAGCAGCTCGAGCGGTTGGACGCCGTGGCGTCCCAGGTCGACGCGTTGAGCTCCGAGCACGGCCCGCCGTCTACCGAGGGTTTGGCCGAGCAGCTCGGGGCGACGCTAGAGGACAGCCTGAAGCGGATCGAGGGGCTGTTGAACAGCGCCCGAGGGCACTTCGACAAGGCTCGCGAACTGGAGGCCACTGCCGACCGCGAGGTAAAGCGTCTGGCCACCCAGGCCCGCGATCAGGAAGCGGCGCTCCGACAGAAGAAGAAGGAGGCCGACGCCGAGATCGAGGCGGCCAAGAAGGCGGCCGAGGCCGAGGTCGCGGAGAGGAAGCGGGAGGTGGATCAGGCCGAGCTCGACCTGCTCGCGCGCATCGAGGGCGTGGACAAGCGCGAGGCGACCCTGACCGAGCGTGAGGCGGCGTATCGGTCCAAGGAGGTCGATCTCGTCGAGCGGGGGGCGCGCCTCACCGAGCGCGAGCTGAACGCCGAGCAGGGGTTCCTCACCGAGAAGGCGCGCATCCTCAAGCCCGTCGACGACGAGGTGAAGCGGCTGCGCGAGGAGCGCGACTGTCTCGACGCCGAGATCGCTGAGGCACGCGCGAAGGCCGAGGACGAGATCCGCGCCAAGGCCAAGGCCCGCGCCGAGCAGTGGGCCGACGAGGACGCGGCGCGCACCGGGGCCGAGGCCGAGGCCCGCCGCAAGTTCGACGAGGCGATGGCGCGGGAGCGCCAGGAGAAGCTGGACGCGCTGCGTGTCCTGCTCGGCTCCGAGCGCGAGAAGGCCGAGTCCAGCTGGCAGGCGGACCTCGACCGCCGCACTACCGCCCTCGACGACCGCGAGGTCGACCTCGACACGCGCGAGTCCGCCCTGAAGGATCGCCAGAAGGCGCTCCGCGCCGCCGAGGTCGACCTCCAGGCCGCCCAGGAGATGCTCGCCGAGGACCGCGCCGGCCTCGACCGCAAAGTGGAGCGACTTGTCGCCGAGCGCACCGAGGACCTGCGCCACGAGGTCGCCTCCCTCGGAAAGCAGCTGGCCGACGCCCGCGACCAGCGCGACGCCTACTTCAAGGACCTCGAGTCCCGGCGCGAGCTCGACCGGCGCTTCGGTGGTCGCACCCCCGAGGAGATCCTCTCCACGCTCACCGCCGCCGAGCGCGAACGCGACTCGCTGGCCCAGCAGCTTCGCGAGCGGCCCGACGCCCGCGCCGCCGAGCGCCTCACCGAGCTGGAGCGCGAACGGTCGGCGTGGTTGGAGGAGCGGTCGGCGCTCCTGGGCGATCTGGCGAAGGCGAACGGCGAGCTTGCGACCCGACGTGTTGCCGCCATCGAGCTCGAAGCCCTACGGAAGCAGAAGGAGGCGCTGGAGGTCCACAAGCAGCTCCTCGACGGCGCCGTGGACGAGCTGCGCGCGCGCGTCGACGAGCTCACCCGGCAGGAGGACCACCGGAACCCGATGACGGCCCTCACGAGCCTGGACGAGAAGGAGGAGCTTCAGGCCGAAGCGCGGACGACCACGCCGTTCGGTCGGGCCACGCCCACGCTCAAGGAGTTCGCTGACGATCTGCGCCACCGCATCGCGACGGGCGTGGAAGGGCGGACGCTCTACTACGCTGAGCGCGACGTGAGGGCCTTCCTCGGCGGCCTCGCCATGACCCGGCTGATGCTGCTGCAGGGCATCTCCGGCACGGGCAAGACCAGCCTGCCGCTGGCGTTCGCCAGCGCCGTCGGCGGCGGCATCGAGATCGTAGAGGTACAGGCCGGCTGGCGCGACCGCCAGGATCTTGTCGGCTACTACAACGCCTTCCACCGCCACTACTACGCGACCAACTTCCTCCAGGCGCTCTACAAGGCGGGGACGCCCGCCTACCGCGACCGCTTGTTCCTGATGGTCCTCGACGAGATCAACCTGTCTAGGCCCGAGCAGTTCTTCGCGGACTTCCTTTCGGCGCTGGAGCAGCCGATGGAGGCGCGACGCCTCACCCTGGTCAACGACCCCGTGACCCAGGCGCCCCGGCTCATGCTGGACGGGCGGCACCTGCCGATTCCCCCGAACGTCTGGTTCGTCGGCACCGCCAACCACGACGAGAGCACCGCCGAGTTCGCCGACAAGACGTATGACCGCGCGCACGTCATGGAGATGCCGCGCAAGACCGAGGCGGCGCACTTCACCGTGCAGGAGCGCGGTCCTCGCAACCCGCTGTCCTACGAGAAGCTGGAGGCGGCCTTCACCGGCGCGGCCGTGGCGCATGCCGAGGCCACGAAGAAGGCGACCGCCTGGCTTCGGAAGGCTCCCTTCGCCGACGATCTCCAGGGTCGGTTCCGCGTGGGCTGGGGCAACCGGCTGGAGAACCAGCTCGCCCGCTACCTCCCCGTGATCGTCGAGTCCGGCGGATCGATCGGCGAGGCGATGGACCACCTGCTCGTCACGAAGGTGCTGCGGAAGCTCAAGGACCGTCACGACGTGCGCGCCGCCGCGCTGGAGGAGCTGTCCACCAAGCTCCAGACGGCCTGGGACAAGCTCGACAAGGCCAACCCGCCCGAGCGGTGCGTCGCGCTCATCGAGCACGAGATCGCCGCGAAGAAGGGCGAGGAGCTGGTGTGACGACGTTCACCGCCCGCATCGACGGGAAGGGCCGCACCCTCCCCACGCCCGCCTTCTGCGACGCCTGGCTCGCCGACGGACTGCGGTTCGGCGACGAGCTTGTCGGCCTCGAACCCGACCGCGTGCTCGGGCGCTGGCCTGGGGAGCTGGAGACGGATGCGGTCGTCCGGCTCGCGCAGGCCGTCGGGGACGAACCGACGTGGGAGGCGCACGCGCAAACCCCACCGGTGGCCCAGAAGCTCGCTGAGCGGGCTCGACCGCTGCCGCTCGATCTGGAGATCGGACGGCACCTCCAACACCTCCAGCACGTCTGCCACCGGCCACGCCTGCACCTGCGTGTCGAGGAGGATCGGTTGCCTGTGTCGCGGGCACGCCGTGTACCGGTCCGCGCCGTCGGCGAGCTCGTCTCCCACCCCGGAGATTGGGAGCATCGCACCCTGCGGAGCATCCAGCCGTCGCGGGTGCTCGCGCGCCAGATCGAGGACGAGTGGAACCTGTACGAGAACCGCGTCGCGGTGCGGCTCGTGGACCACCTGCTCGCGTACCTCGCGAAGCGGCTGGAGGAGCTTCGGAAGATCAAGGAGATCCTCGACGCCAATCGCGACTACAGCGACGAGATCCGGCGCACCTCGTTCCGCCGAGCCCACCGCATCGCGGAGCTCTGGTCCAACACGCTGGAGTCCAAGACCGAGGAGGAGCTGACCCGGACGATGAAGCGCCTGGAGCTTGCCCAGCGCGAACTCCAGACCCTTCTCGACGCGCCGCTATACCAGCGGGTCCCTCGTCGCCAGACCGTGGCTTTCTCCCTGAAGCCGACCAACATCCTCGTCAACGACCCGCACTACCGCAAGGTCGCCGCGCTCTGGCGGGCCTGGGTGAAGTTCGGGCACAAGCGGCAGGAGACGGCCCAGCAGCGCACCGCGCGCCGCCAGCGCGAGGCTGTGGCGTGGGACCGCTTCGTGCTCCACCTCGTCGTGCGCGGCTTCGCAGCCCTGGGATGGTCCGCGACTTCCGGGGGAGATGACTGGGGGTTGATGAAGTCGGGCTGGTCACCGGTGCGCGTGGCGACGGAGGAGATGGGCGTGGTCCGCGTAGCAGGCGACCGCTTGCTGCGCTTGCTCCCGATCTGCGCCGACCTGGCGGGGGCCGATCCTGACGCCGTTCAGGCCCATGTCGAGCACCTCGACGGGTCGGACTGCGAGGTCGTGATCGCGCACGTCGGCAGCGGGGTGACGCTCACCGACGCCGACCGCGCGTCCGGCTGGAGTTTCGGAGGCCGCGCTGTCCTGTTCCCGTGTTCGCCCTGGGGCATCGACTCCGAGGAGCGCATGGCCCGGCTGCTACACAGCTGGCTCTGCCGCTCCGCAGCGCCCGCCTACCCCTTCGCCACGACTGTCCGAGCACTGCCTGAGTGGCCAGGAAAGCGCGACTGGCTGCACTACAATGATGACCATCTCGTCGCCCTCCGCGCGCCGACCGAGCGCGAAGCGTCCGATGCCCGCACCTGGGCGGCCATGAAGGCGCGCGAGCTCGACGCACAGGAGCAGCGTGCGACTGCGGCCATGCAGGCGCCCCCCGTGGCGCCACGCAAGGCTGTCACCGTCTTCCAGAAGTTCGTCGACAGTGCCGCCGACGCTCTCGTAGGCTTGGACAATTGTCCAGTCTGCGGCGGGCAAGGCGAAGTCGAGCCACGCCCAGGCAGGCAACCGAACGGATCGGACGCGACCTGGTGGACGATTTGCGGCGCTTGCGGCAGCGGTTGGGGCACCCGCCCTTGCGCCGGGTGCGGCAAGCGCTTTCGCGCCCTCGCACCACACCTGGGTGAAATCGACTTGCATCAGGTAGCAGCTACAACATCCGCCCACGACTGGCCAGACAAGGTGATGGGCCGTGATGTCTGGGCGAAACCATGCCGTACTGGAACGAGACTACAGTTCAGATGTCCAGAATGCGGATCCTGCACAAACGGTTCATGCGAGGTCTGTGGGTCCACCGAGTGATCCCCCTTCCCCTTCACCCCTCACCCGCCCCCCACCCCCACCGCCGCCGACCACTCCGACCAGGCCAGCCCCCGGTCCCGCACCCGCAGCCGCGCGCACCACTCCCCGGCCGGCAGCTCCGCCAGGTCCAGCGCCAGCAGGTCCACCCCCGCCTGCTGGTCCTGGCCCTGGAACCAGTCCTCGTGCTGCTGCCAGCGGTCCACGACGGGGTCGGTGAAGGCCACGCAGTCGGCGGAGACCTGCCAGTGGCTGGCGCCGAGCAGGCCGCCGTCGGGGTGGGCGAAGGCGCTGCCGCGCACCATCCCCCCCTCGACCCCGAGCGTCGGGGCCTGGGGCGCGACGGGCGCGAAGGGCACGGTGATCCGGTCGGTCTCCTCGTGCTCCCGCGGCGCCTCGGGGGTGCCCAGGCTGATGCGCCGCAGGGTGTAGTCCTGGTCGCTGACCTCGATCACGACGAAGCCGTACTCGTCCTGGCTGACGGAGAACTCGGGGTAGTCGATCTGCCCGTCTGCACCCCAGCGATCGATGGCCCCGCCGGCGGTGGCGACGTTGACCCACAGGTGCCGGTGATCCTGGGACTGCCCGCGGCTGTAGCCGTGGGTGTGGCCGAAGAGGTGCAGGCTGGGCTTTCCGCACCGGGCGCTGAAGTCCTCCATCGCGGCCACCACGCTGCCGGACCACTCCTCCTCCCCCGAGGGCCACAGCTCGCTCTGGTAGGGGTGGTGCAGCTGCACCAGGACCAGGTCGACGTCGGGGTCCTCGCAGGCGTCCTCCAGCACGGCCTGGAGCCAGTCGAGCTGGAGCTGGTCCTTGTACCCGCCGTTGCTGTCCAGGCCGACGATGCGCGCGCCGCCGTGGTCGAGCCACCACCAGTGCTCCTCGAAGCCGGGGCTGCCGTTCTCGGGCAGGCCGAAGTAGCGCCAGAACAGGGGGCTGTTGCCCTCGTGGTTGCCGGGGACGGGCAGGAGCGGGACCTGGCCCATCAGGGGGGCGGCGCCGGCGAAGAAGTCGTCGCGCCAGTCCGAGGCCAGCCAGCCGTTGTCGACCAGGTCGCCGGCCAGCAGGGCCAGGCCGAAGGCGTCGGCGGGCTCCGCGCCGTACGCGTCCAGGGCGAAGGGCAGCAGGCCCTGGGCGACCAGCTCGGCCCACTGCTCGGGCCGGGCGTCGTCGCGCTGCATGTCGCTCATGGCGACGAGCCGGAAGCTGGCGCCCGGGGCCGGCGGGGTGCGGAAGCGCTGCAGCTCGGTGCGGGTGCCGCCGGTCTGCGCGCGGTAGTACCAGTCCGTGTCGGGCAGCAGCGCGGTCAGCTCGACCACGTGCAGCAGGCCGTCGCCGGTGGACTCGACCGTGCCCTGCACGGTGACGCCCAGGGCCTGGGTGAGGCCGTACTCGACGGTGCTCTGCTCGCCCGTCGCGGTCTCCCAGCGGATCTGCACGGTGTCGGGCCCGGTGCGCTGCAGGTAGGGCGGCACCAGCAGGACGTGGGCGGTGGTGTCGGCGCCGCCGTCGGTGCCCGGCGTGCCCGTGTCGGCGGGCGGCCCGGAGTCGGCGGGCGAGGGGTCGTCGGCGCAGGCCAGCAGCAGGCAGAGGAGCGCGGTCATGCAGGCCCCTACCACGGCCCCCCGTGGCCCGTTTCGGGAAGTGAAAACACCAGCGAGGTGCCCCGCGGACGAGGGCCGGTTCTGTTGTTCTCCCACACGGAGCCACCCCATGTCCCGACTGTTCATCCCCCTCGCCGCGACCCTGCTGTCCGCCTGCAACCCCGGCCTGGCGGGCGACTGGGAGGGCGACATGCGCTGCGACGACACCACCTTCGACCTCCGCGCCGAGCTCGAGAAGGACGGAGGTGGCGAGTACGAAGGCAGCATGGAGCAGGAGGTCGACCTCTCGGCCACGGAGAGCGGCGTCGACTACCGGTTCTGGTTCCTCATGGAGCTGGACGTGGTGCTGTCCACCGACGGCCGCGGCGAGCAGGAGCTGGACGTCGACGGCGAGCTGGCGGACGTCTCGTGCAAGTACTGGGAGGACGGTGACCTGCTCTCCGACGACTGCGGCGAGCTGGGCATCGACTACGACATCGGCGCCCGGCTGGATCTGGGCGAGGTGACCTGGGACGGCAAGGACACCATCGAGATCGACGACGGCGACTGCTCCGGCGAGCTGGAGCGCTGAAGGCGGCGCCGGCCCGCGCTACGCTCCGCCGGTCCCCCCGACCCCGGAGCCCGCGTGCTGCTCGCCCTGTCCCTGCTGCTGGCCTGCGCCTCCCAGGCTGACCCGGTCGACACGGGCCCCTTCGACCGGGACGAGGACGGCGTGGTCGCGGCGGAGGACTGCGACGACGCGGACCCGTCGGTCTACCCAGGCGCGGACGAGCACTGCGACGGCCGGGACGAGGACTGCGACGAGGAGGTGGACGAGGAGGCCGTGGACCCCTCGACCTTCTTCGTGGACGCCGACGGCGACGGCTACGGGGACACGGCGGCGACGGTCCAGAGCTGCGCGCAGCCCGAGGGGGCGGCGGACATCGCCGGCGACTGCGACGACCTGCGGGGCGACGTGCACCCGGGCGCCGACGAGCTGTGCCTGACGGGGGTGGACGAGGACTGCGACGGCGTGGTGGACGAGGACGACGCGGCGGACGCGACGGCCTGGCACCTGGACGCGGACGGGGACGGCTACGGCGACCCGCTGACGCTGCTGTGGGCCTGCGAGCAGCCAGAGGGCATGACGGCCGACGCGCAGGACTGCGACGACAGCGACCCGGCGCTGAACCCGGACACGCCCTGGTACGACGACGTCGACAGCGACGGCTTCGCTGGAGATGTGCCGGCGACGACCGCCTGCGAGCAGCCCGAGGGCTTGTCGGCCACCCCCCAGGACTGCGACGACGCCGACCCGACGGTCTACCCGGGCGCGCCGGAGATCTGCGAGGACGGCAAGGTCAACGGCTGCGAGGAGGGCGTCGACGCGGCCCGGGCCTGCCTGCCCTCGGGCGAGCGGGACGAGCGCGACGCCACCCTGGAGCTGGTGGGGTCGACGGCCGCGTACCTGGCGGGCGCCGCCATGGCGGGCGCGGACCTGACGGGAGACGGCAGGGATGATCTGCTGGTCGGCGCGCCCTACTCCTACGGCAGCCGCGACGCGCAGGGCGCGGTGTTCATCGTGCCGGGCCCGGCCGAGACGGGCGCCGAGGCGCTGACCGACTACGACGCGGTCGACGGCGCCACCGACCGCGCCCAGGTCGGCACCTGCCTGGACACGGCGGATCTGGACGGTGACGGCTACGTCGACCTGCTGGTGGGCGGCCTGGGCGAGGGCAGCGGGGAGGGAGCGGTGTGGCTGATGCCCGGCCCGCTGACGTCGTCGACCACGACCGCGACGGCCTCGACGACCCTGCGGGGCACGGCGACCACGAGGGAGCTCGGCATGGCCTGCCGCTTCGTCAGCGACCAGGACGGGGACGGGGTCGTGGACCTGCTGATGTCCGCCGCGGGCGGCGAGCTGAGCGAGCACAACGCCGTGCTGCTGGTCTCGGGTACCACGACCGGCGAGGAGGACGCCCCGGCCGTGGCGCTGGCGGTCCTGGCTCCCGCGGCGCGCGGGCTCTACATGGGGCTGGACGTCGAGGACGTGGGGGATCTCGACGGCGACGGCGCGGCCGAGCTGGCGATCACCAGCTACCTCGGAGACCGGCTGTGGATCCTGGCGGGCCCGGTGCGGGCGGACCGCGACCTGGCGGACGGGGCCGACGTGGAGCTGTGGTCGGAGGTCGGCGCCTTCGCCACCGCGGTCGAGCCCATGGGCGACCTGGACGGCGACGGCACGGTCGACCTGGCGGTGGGCTCCGCCTCGCACGAGGGGGACTCCCGGGGCTCGATGACGCTGTTCCTGGGCCCCTTCCTCGAGCACCGTCCGGTGGCGGAGGCGGACCTGATCGTCCGTGGCAGCGAGTCCCAGACCTACCTGGGCGGCAGCCTGGACACGCTGGCCGACATGGACGCCGACGGCCTGCCCGAGCTGCTGGTGGGCAGCGGGCGCAGCCTGTTGCAGTTCCAGAGCGGCACCAGCAGCCCGGGCATCTCAGAGGCCTGGCTGTTCCGATCCGCCGGCGCGCTGTCCGGGCCGACCGGCACCCTGGAGCTCGCCGCGGCCGACCTGCGCTTCGACCTGTCCCGCGTCGACGACGACGGGCCGACGCGGGTGGTCGCGGGCGCGGGCGACCTGGGCGGCGATGGCACCGAGGATGTCGCCTTCGCCAGCGGCTTCAGCCAGAACTCGGTCTGGCTCTTCGAGCTGACCGGCTACTGAGCGGGGGCGGCCGCCAGCTCCGCCGACGCGGGAGCGGGCGCGGGGGGGCGGAGGCGGAACTCGACCCGGCGGTTGGCCGCGCGGCCCTGCTCGGTGGCGTTGGTGTCGATGGGCCGGGACTCGCCGAAGCCGAGCGCCGTCAGGCGTGCGGCCATCGCCCCCTCGTCCCGCGCGGCGTGGACCAGGAAGGCGCGCACCGCCGCCGCCCGCTGCTCCGAGAGGCGCTGGTTCAGCTCGTCGCGGCCGGTCGCGTCGGCGTGGCCTTCGACCCGGACCTGCAGGTCGGGGTGCTCTTCGAGCAGCGAGACGACGCGGAGCAGCAGGCCGTGGCTCTCGGGCAGCAGCTCGGCCCGGCCGGTGGCGAAGTGGATGTGGTCGGTGACGACGATCTGGTCGCGGGTCAGGCGCGGACCGTCGACGGGACAGCCCTGCGCGTCCCGGCCGGCCTGCTCGGGGCAGGCATCGTCCGGGTCGGCCACGCCGTCGCCGTCCCGATCCGGCGGCTGCAGCTCGATCACCTCGACCAGGGGCTCCTCGACCAGGGGCTCCTCGACCAGGGGCTCCTCGACCGGGAGCGCGGCGGCGAGCGGCGTCTCCTCGGCCAACAGCGCCTCGCCCAGGGCCAGCGTGTCGGTGAGGGCGGCGCCGGGCAGGCGGCGCGGCCGGCCGGCAGAGACGGCGACCAGGCCGCGCCAGTCGGGGGAGCCGACCCCGTCGAGCAGCCCGGCGCCCAGGGCGGCGGTCAGGTCCAGCGGCCCGAGCGGGAGGCGCGCGCCGCCCACCACCTCGGCGGTGCTGTGGTAGGGCTGGCGCTCGTCGGGGCGCAGGGGGATGGCGCCCAGCAGCTCGGCGCCGACGCTGGCTCCCGCCAGCGGGCCACCGCGCAGGGGCAGCAGCAGGTCGGCGGCGGCGCGCCAGGTGAGCTTGTCGTCATCGACCAGGTTGTACAGCTCGAACCGGGGCTGGAGCAGCACGCCGACGCCCATGGTGGCCTCGACGCCGCCCTGGCGGCGCGTCGCGAGCAGGCGGGGCTCGACGGCCGGGCCCGCCATGCCCATCCAGGCCGACTGGTTGCCGGTCGGCAGGGTCAGGGGGGCCTCGACCACCAGGCCCAGGGCCCGGCGGGAGGGGTCGAGCAGCAGGCCGCGCAGGTGCAAGGTGGCGTCGGCGGGGCCCAGCGGGGTGGCGTCCGAGGCCAGGTCGTCGGGGAGCAGGGCCGACTGGTGCACGACGACCGGGATCGACAGGCCCAGCTCGACCCGGTCGAGCATGCCCATGGACCAGGCGACGGCCAGCGACTGCCGACCGTCGACCAGGGCGCGGCGCTCGTCGGGCGCGTCCTCGGCGAAGGCGAGGAGCGGCCGGGTGGTCTGCGCCAGCCACGCGGTCGCGAAGGCGCGGCCGTGGGGCAGCACGCCGGCGTGGCCGGTGGACAGCAGCCCGTGACCCCCGGGGTCCAGGCGGTAGCTGTCGACCTGCAGGGCCGCGCTGTCCTGGGCCAGCGCGGGCAGCGCCAGGGCCAGGGCGAGGGGGACGAGGGGGAGGGACATCACGACCTCCGGCGGCGGGCGAGGAGGGGCAGCGTGGCGAGCGCCAGCCACCCGGCGGAGGCGGGCGCGCTGGCGCAGCCTCCGCCGCCGCGGACCAGCCAGGACCGCGGACCACCGGTGGGGGCCGGCTCGTCGACGGGCACCTTGTCGTCGGTGGGATCCAGCGGGTCGGTCCCGTCCACGTTGACCTCGACCGCGTCGGTGACGCCGCCGTCGTCGCTGTCCAGGTCGCGCAGGTCGGGGCTGCCGTCGCCGTCGGTGTCGACGGGCGGCGTGCCGGTGTCGGCATCCCCTGCCTCGTCGGCGTCGGACAGCGTGTCGCCGTCGCTGTCCTCGTCCAGCAGGTCGAGGACGCCGTCGCCGTCGGTGTCCAGCGGGTCGAGGGGGTCCTCGCCGGCCTCGTCGCCGTCTCCGACGGTGTCCCCGTCGGTGTCGGCCAGGCGTGGATCGGCCTCCCCCGCGGCGCGGTGGCCGTCGCCGTCGAGGTCCTCCTCGCCGTCGAGCAGGCCGTCGCCGTCGGTGTCCTCGCGCGTGGGATCGGTCTGGCTGCCGGGGTCGGCGTCGCCGTCGCGGCCGACCTCGCGGCCGTCCGAGAGGCCGTCGCCGTCGGTGTCCGCCAGGACCGGCGAGGTGCCCAGCACCAGGACCTCGGCGCCGTCGTCCAGGTCGTCGTCGTCGCTGTCGGGATCCAGCGGATCGGACTCCTCCGGGCCGCGCCGCCCGTCCCGGTCGGCGTCCTCCTGCCCGTCGAGCAGCCCGTCGTCGTCGCTGTCGTGGTCCAGCGGGTTCCACTCCCCCTGCTCGTCCCACGCGCCGTCGGCGTCGGCGTCCTCGGCGCCGTCGGGCACGCCGTCCTCGTCGGTGTCCTCCGCGTTGGGGTCGCTGGGGCCCCAGTCGCCATAGGCGCTGCGGACCTCGATCCCGTCGTGCAGGCCGTCGCCGTCGCCGTCCAGCCGGCAGGGGCTGGTCGGCTCTCGCACGCCCTTCCAGGTGTGCTCGTACTCCTCCAGGCAGCTCAGCCCGTCCCCGTCCAGGTCCTCGCCGCCGTCGGCGGGGTCCAGCGCGTCGGTGCTGTGCTGCACGGTGCCGTCGCACAGGGAGAGGTCGGACCAGCCGACCTCCCAGCCGTCGTCCATGCCGTCGCCGTCGGTGTCATACCTTCCCGGGTCGGTCTCCCCGCCGTCCCACGCGCCGTCACCGTCCACGTCCTCGACGCCATCCTTGAGGCCGTCGCCATCGGTGTCCTTGAAGCGGGCCCAGGTGGTGGTGGTCGGATCGGTGTCGGGCGTGAAGACGCCCAGGTCGGTCCCGTCGGGGTCGAGGGCGGAGAGCTCGGGGCTGGTCAGCCCCTTCTCCAGGCCGTCGGACAGGCCGTCGCCGTCGGTGTCGAAGGCGGTCGGATCGGTGCCTCCCTCGGGGAAGCCGTCGACCTCCACGCCCTCCTCGGAGCCGTCGAGGATGCCGTCGTCGTCGGTGTCGGCGTCGGTGGGCAGCGTGAGGTAGTGGTCGGCCAGCGGCAGGACCTCCTCGTCGTCGGAGAGGCCGTCGCCGTCGGTGTCGAGGAGCGCAGGGTCGCTGCCGCCGATCCCCTCCTCGAAGGCGTCGGAGAGGCCGTCGCCGTCGGCGTCCGGCAGCCGCGCGGCCCCGTCGAGCGGGTCGGTCCCATCGGCCACCTCGACCGCGTCGTAGATGCCATCCAGGTCGGTGTCGGGGGCGCAGGCGTCGGTCCCCAGGACGGTCAGCTCGTCCAGGTCGGAGAGGCCGTCCTGGTCGCTGTCCGGCAGGGTGGGATCCAGGCAGGCGACGCCCCCGGACCGCAGCTCGTGCTCCTGGCCGTCGGTCAGGCCGTCGTCGTCGCTGTCGGCGTCGAAGGGGTCGCTGCCGTAGGTCCACAGCTCCAGACCGTCGTCCAGGCCGTCGCCGTCGGTGTCGGCGCGGGTGGGGTCGGTCTCGTCGCCCGCGGCGCTCTCGAAGACGCCGTCACCGTCGACGTCGCCGTCCCAGGCGCCGTCCAGGTCCAGGTCCTCGTCGCCGTCCGGCAGCCCGTCGCCGTCGCTGTCGGGCAGGGAGGGGTCGGTGCCGAGCAGGCCCTCCAGGCCGTCGGCCAGCAGGTCGCCGTCGCTGTCGACGGGGTCGTCCCAGGCGGCCAGCGGGTCGGTGAAGAGGCGGTTGACCTCGTCGCCGTCGCAGGCACCGCCGCCATCGGTGTCGCAGGCCAGGGGGTCGGTGCCCAGGGACCAGGCCTCGCGCGCGTCGGAGAGCTCGTCGCCGTCGGTGTCCTGCAGCAGCGGATCGGTGCCCAGCGCCGCCTCGTCGCCGTCGGCGAGGAAGTCACCGTCGCTGTCGTAGGCGGTCGGATCGGTCCCGGCGGCCTGCTCGCCGGCGTTGTCCAGGCCGTCGTGGTCGGGGTCGTCCCCGCCGGCCTGCTCGGCCACGCCCCCCCACCAGCCGCGCTCCCACTCGTCGTCCAGGCCGTCGGTGTCGGCGTCCTGGGGAAAGCCCCCGGCCAGGGCGGCCAGGGAGAGCGCGGCGGTCAGGAGCAGGCGAGGGAACATGGAGCACCCCAGGCCCGAGGGCGCCGGGCCGGTGACGGTGTCCCTTCCGGGGGGGACGCCCTGCCAGTCGGCCCCCTCCCCCGCCCCGTCCCTCGCCCTTCTGTCTCGCCCTGTCCCCGGATGTCACGGCGCGGGCGCGACCGGCTCGCGGATCTCCTGCCAGATGCGCAGCAGCGCCATCATCACGGCCATGATCACGGGGCCCACCAGCAGGCCGATGAGCCCGAAGGTCAACAGACCCCCGAACACCCCGAGGAAGACCAGGACGGTGGGCAGCTCGCTCTTCCCCCGCACGACCAGGGGCTTGATCAGGTTGTCGACGGT
Organism: Myxococcota bacterium; assembly: GCA_023150805.1. Classification (GTDB taxonomy): domain Bacteria; phylum Myxococcota_A; class UBA796; order UBA796; family UBA2385; genus UBA2385. The sequence goes on from JAKLKF010000039.1 coordinate 44,631, forward strand.
GCCGGTGAGCAGGATCGACCAGAGCACGACGAAGAGGGCCGCGCCCGGGCGCCCCTGCAGCAGGAGGAGCAGCGAGACGGGGGCCCAGGCGGCGGCGGTGCCGACCAGGGGCACGTAGGCCAGCACGCCGGTGAGCAGCGCGAACAGCAGGGGGCGGTCGACGCCCGCGAGCAGGTAGCCCGCGCCGGCCACCACGCTCTGCACGACGGCCGCGACCAGGCCGGCCAGCACGACGTTGCGGGCGAACTCGGAGAAGACCTGGAACAGGCGGCGGCTGTGCTCGGGGGCCAGCGGGCTGACCCGCACCGCCCAGGGCACCAGCTCCTGGCCGCGATGCAGGATGGAGGCCAGGGTGAGGAAGAAGACCAGCACCTTGAGCAGCGCGCGCGCCGTGAGGCCGACCAGGCCCGGCACCGACTGGCCGGCCGAGCGGGCCAGCTCACCCACCAGCTCCCGCAGGGTGTCGCGGATCTCGGCCACCAGGGCCGCCTCGCCGCCGGCCTGGGCCACCAGCCAGCTCACCATCGGCAGGCCCTGGAGCTGCCCCAGCAGGCCCGGCAGGTCGCCCTGGTCCAGCGCGAAGACGAGCTGCTCGGCCAGGGCGGCCAGCTCACGGCTGACCACCCAGGCCAGCCCCGCGCCCGGCACCAGCACGCCGACGGTGACCAGCAGCAGGCTGGTCGCGGTCGCCACCAGGGCCCTCCCGCGCACCTGGCGCAGCACCCGCAGGTGCAGCGGCCAGGCCAGGACGCCGACCACCGCCGCGACGATGACGGCGTCGGCGAAGGGCCGCACCAGCCAGGCGGCCAGGCCGATGGCCACGAGCAGCAGCACACGGAGCGAGAAGGTCGGATCACGCATGGCAGGCCATCCTAGTCCGCGCGACCGGTAGTTCCTACGTCCACCGCGCCTTGACCCGGCACCCGCGCGCGCGGATCATCGCGCGATGCCTGCCCACGTGCTGCTCGTCGGAAACCCCACCGCCCAGACCGGACGCGCCGCCGCGCGCATCGAGGCCGCCCTGCAGGCGATGCGGGGGCGCGGCTGGCAGCCGCACCTGCTGCCCACCGAGCCCGAGGGGCGGACGGTGGCCGCGGTGGCGCGCGCGGTGGACGAGGGGTCCTGGGAGGTCGTCGTCTACCTGGGGGGAGACGGCACCTTCGCCGAGGTGGCCAAGGGCCTGCTCCAGGCCCGGCGCAAGGTGCCCATGGGCATGCTGCCCAGCGGCACGGCCAACAACCAGGGCCGCTCCTTCGGCGTCTCCTCGGACCCCGACGCGCTGGGCGAGAACCTGGACGTGATCGAGGCCGGCCACCTCACGCACCTCGACGTGGGGCGGGTCGAGAAGGTCGACGAGCACGGCAGGGCGCTGGCGACCGAGCTGTTCTTCGACTCGGTGGGCTGGGGCTTCCACGCCGACGTGCTCGAGCAGCGCAACAAGGACCGCGAGGTGGTCGAGCGGATCCCGCTGCTGCGGGAGATCTACCGGGACCAGGCGGTCTACGCCGGCGCGGTGCTCAACCGCTACCTGGCGAGCTGGGTCGAGCCGACCGTCTTCGACGTGGTCGTGCAGACCCACGGCGCGGTGCACCGCTACACCCGGCTGACCGACCTCATCATCAACGGCACGCCCGTCTACGCGGGCGACTGGGTGCTGGACCGCCGCGCCGAGCCCGACGACGGCCGCTTCGAGCTGGTGCCGGTCAAGGGCCGGCGCGAGCTGCTGACCAAGGCCGTGCTCGACTTCCGCCGCTCGCCGCTGTGGCGCGAGCACATCGACGCCATCGGCGCCTTCCACAGCGACGGCTACTCGGCGGACGCCTTCGACATCCAGCTCACGCGGCCGGGGAAGTACGACATCCCCTGCCAGATCGACGGCGAGGAGTGGGAGGCGGGCGACAGCTTCCGCGTGCGGGTGCTGCCGCGCCTGCTGCCGCTGCTGACGCCGCCGGAATTCATCCCGCCCTGGCGGGATGGCCCCGAGGACGAGGGCTGAGCGCCCTGGTAGGATGGCCGGCCCATGCCGGTCTCCAGCCCGCCGTTGCCCACCGAGGTCGAGAAGGCCGTGCAGGGCTACGCCCAGCGGGTGGAGGAGCTGGTCGCGAAGTGCGCGGCCACGCAGCACCGGGACCCGGAGGCCTTCCTGTGGAACGGCCGGCGGGTGCTGGAGGCGAGCTGCCACCTGGCGCTGACGGCAAAGCGGGGGGCGGTGAGTCGGGTCAGCTCCGCGGCCGGAGACGGATCCCTCTCGAACCTGATCCAGGAGCTGTTCAAGGCCGGCGCCATCGACGTGCAGGACCGTACCCGGCTGAACACCGCGCGTGAACAGAGCAACCTGGGGGTGCACATCTGCAAGCCCGAGCGGGAGAACTACCAGAAGGCCTGCGAGGACCTGGCCCACCACCTGCCCGGGATCATCGACTGGCTGTACGACGAGAGCCCGGCGGCACCGTACCTGGTGCGCTCCGCCAGCCTGACGAACGCCCTCATCGACATCCGCGGCGAGGAGCGGGTGGCGGCGGTGACGGCCCCCGTGCGCATCGCCCTGCCGCGGGAGGCCCCCGCGTCCACCCGTAGCGGTGGGCGGGTGCTGCTGGGGCTGCTGGCGGCCGGCGGCCTGCTGGTGGTGGGCGCGGGCACGGTGCGGATGGTGGCCAGCGGCAGCCTGGTGGCGCCCGACCTCGAGGTGGCCGCCGTCGCGCCGCCGGTGCAGGCCACGACGCTCCTGCCCTCGCCGGGCGTCTCGACCGCCGCTCCCCCCGGGCCCCGCTGCCCCGAGGGCATGGTGGTGGTGCCCGCCTCGACCCTGCGCCTGGGGCAGCCCGTGGGTGGGCGAGGCGGTTGGCCCGCGCCGACGGGCCCCATCCCGCAGGTGGAGCAGCCGGCCTTCTGCGTGGACCCCGGCCCGCGCACCCGCGCTCAGGTGCGAGCCATCGGCGCCGGTGCCCCCGCCCTGTCCAGCGAGGACTGCCAACCTCCGCCCGACGAGGCCCAGCCTTCGCAGCCCGCGACCTGCCTGGGCCAGGTCGAGGCCGCCCGCGCCTGCGCCGCGATGGTGGAGGGGGGTCGCCTGCCGACCCTGCTCGAGTGGGAAGCCCTCGCCCGGACGCCCCTGGCCGGTCCGGCGGTCACCGTGCCCTGGGAGTGGGCCGGCGACGCCTTCCCCGCCGCCATCCTCCGGCGCGGGCCGCCCTCGCCCGACAAGGCGATGTTCCGCCAGGACCTGCGCGGAGAGGTCGCCGCCCAGGACAACATGCTGCACTCCTGGAACCACCAGCCCACCACCGCCCGCCTGCGGCGCCTGGGCTTCCGCTGCGCCACCGACCCGCTGGACCCCGCGCCCTGACGGTCGCGCCGAGGCCGTACCTGTCGCAGCCCCAAGCCTGTTCCAGGCACCCGCGCCTCGGCTAGGATGCCCACCATGAGCTTCCTGGCCCCCGACTTCGCGCCCTTCCTCGGCCCGGCCTGGCGCGCCGAGCTGGACGCCAACGCCCACACCGTGGTCGGCCTGCGACCGGACAACACGATCGGCTACCGCAACGCCGCCTGGGACCGCTTCGCCAGCGAGAACGGCGCGCCGGGCCTGGTGGCCTGGAACGGCACGCCCATCGTCGAGATCTTCCACCCCGAGATCCGGGACTGGTACGTCTCGCTCTTCGACCGGGTGCGGGAGAGCCACGAGCCGGCCGACCACAGCTACCAGTGCTCGAGCCCGGCCGCCTACCGCGAGTTCGCCCTGCGGGTGCTGCCGCTGCCCGAGCGGCGCCTGCTGCTGATCCACCACCTGGCCGTCGAGCGGCCCCACCACTGGCAGGCGCACGAGCCCGGCGGCCCCTACATCGACGCCCACGGCATCGTCACGCAGTGCTGCCACTGCCGGCGCACGCGGCGAGCCGACCGCCACACGAGCTGGGACTGGGTGCCGGCATACCTCGAGCCGGCCCGGCCCGAGATCAGCCACGGCCTGTGCCCGCCGTGCTTCCGGCACTACCACCCCCGCGCCGCCTCGCGCAGGGACGAGGAGAAGGCCGCCGGTCAGTAGGGCAGCCGCAGCGCCGCCTCGGCCGGGTCCAGGCCCGCGAAGGCCGGCACCGCCACCAGGCGGGCGGCGGCGGCGGGGTCGCCCAGGGCAGCCCGGCTGCGGTCGAGCAGGGCGCGCACCAGGGGGCTCGCGCAGACACCGGGGGGCAGGCTGTCGGCGACGGCCTGCGCGGCCGCCTGGGAGCCATCCAGCTCGGCCTGGAGCAGGCGGGCGCGCAGCGCGGGGTCCAGGCCGGCGACAGCCAGCGCGGGGGCCAGCGCGGCGCGGGCCTCCGTGCGCTGCCCCAGGGCGGCGAGGGCGCGGGCGCGGTGCAGGCCGAGGTAGGCCGCGGTGCGGGCGAGGTAGGCGTGGCGACGACGCGCCACCGGGACGAGGCCGAGGGCCTGCTCGCAGGTGGCGAGCGCCTGGTCCGGCCGCCCCAAGCGCAGCAGCGCGTCGGCGAGATCCCCCAGGCAGCGGGGGCGCTCGTCGGAGGTGCAGACCTGGAGCGCCTGGTGGCGCAGGTCCAGCGCCTCCTCGCGGCGCCCCTGCAGGCTGCGCAGCAGGGCGAGCGGGCCCAGCAGGTGGACCCGCAAGGGCGGGTCGAAGTCTTCGACGGGGCGCAGGGCGGCGGCGGCCTCGGCGGCGGCGAGGTCGAGCGCGTCGACGGCGCCGACCAGCCGGGAGCCGAGCGCGCGCGCCAGGTCCTCGCCCGGGTCGGAGCAGGTCCGGAGCAGGTCGTCCAGTCGCGCCTGCCAGCGCGCCCGCGCGGCGGGGTCGGCCGCGTGGTTGGCGGCGGCCAGCAGCAGCACCAGCAGGGTCAGCCGCTCTCGGTCCTCCACGTCGGGGTCGTCGACCAGGGCCTCGGCCATGCGCGCGGCGCCCAGCCAGTCTCCCCTCCGATCGGCGGCGCGGACCGCCCCCAGGGCCCCGTCCAGGTCCAGGTCGCCTCGCAGCGACGCCGCCCGCTCCGCCGCCTCCAGGTCCGCCACGGCGACCACCCAGGGCAGGTGCGCATCGTCGGCGTCGGCGACCAGCATCCGGCCGTGCGGGCGGGCCTCGTGGCGCAGGCGCAGCTTCTCGGGCACCCGGCCCACGGGCAGGGCCCGGCCGCCGGCCGCGACCCGGGCGGTGGCCAGCAGCAGGGGGTCCAGGGGCAGGCCACGCAGGCGGGAGCAGGCCGCCAGCGCCACGGCCAGGCCGCAGGAGGCGCCCGCCCAGCCGTCCGGCGGGTCGAAGCGCAGGGAGAGCCCCAGCTCCGAGCCGGTGCGGTCCCGGGCGGCCCGCAGGGCGTCCTGGCAGGCCTGCGTGGTCTCCAGGTCGGGCAGCGAGGGCAGGTCGTCGGCCCCGCCGGGAGCGCGCTCCACCACCACCTCGACGAAGCGATCCCGCCCCTGGCCCACGACCGGGAAGGCCAGGCGGCCCACCCGCGCCGGGGTCAGCGGCGGGTGGATGCCCAGGGTCCGGGCCAGGCCGGCGCGCACCGACGTCCAGGCCGCCGCGGGCAGGCGCGGGGCCAGGCCCGGGAGCAGCCGCCGGGCCTGGTGGCGGGCCCGGGGCGAGCCCTGCTCCCACTCCCGGGCCAGCAGGTCCCAGGCCTGCTCGGGTCGGCCGCGCGCCAGCGCGCCCTCGACCTCGTCACGGGTCGGCCCCCCGGACACCGCGGCTCAGCCCTCGACCCGGAAGGCCAGGCGCCGCTCACCGAGCGTGACCTGCCAGGCGCCCGGCGCGGCCGGACACCACGGGCCCTCGAGGCCGGGCAGCAGCGCGACGGCGCGCCCCTCGTGCGCGAAGGCCAGCGGGGCGGGCGGCGCCTCCCCGGCGAGCAGCAGGATGGGCTGGTCCTGGGGGTCGGTGGTCAGGGCCAGCTCCCAGCCCTCGCCGTGCGCGAGCCGGGTCCAGGGGCTGTCCTCGGCCAGCGAACCGGCGGCGGCCGCCCGCCGCTCGGGCGCGGGTCGGCCGAAGAGCGGGACGACGACGTCCAGGTCCGCCAGCAGGCGCAGGTCGGCGGGGGCCTGCCCCTCGCCGTCGGCGTCCAGCCCATGAGCGGCGGCCTCGACCGCGGCCCACAGCGGGCGCGCCGGGTCACCGGCCGGGCTCTGCTCCAGCCACGCGCCGGCCACGTCGGCGTGCGGGGCCCAGGCCTCGGGGAAGGCCCGCACGGTCGCGGCGGCGTCCTGGACGACCTCGGCCACGACCGCGGCCTGGCCCAGGAAGGCGGCGGCGGCGCACAGCTCGTCGAGGGCGGACAGCGCGTCCCAGGACAGGGCCGGGTCGTCCTGCTCGTCGATCTCCTCCAGGGCCTGCAGCGCCTGCGAGAGGTGCGCACGCAGCGCCTCCCGCAGGGCGCGCCCGGGACCCAGGTCGGTGAGCTGGGCGAGCAGCGGGTCGTCGGGCGAGAGGCGCCGCAGCAGGCCGCCCAGGATGGCCAGCTCCAGGGGCTCGGCCTGGCCGGCCAGCGCCTGGAGGAGCTGGCTGCGCAGCAGGGGTGCGGGGTCGGGGGTCATCGCTTCTCTCCGCGGGCTGCGCCGCCCTGGCCGGCCTTCGCCGCCAGGGACGCACGGTGGGTGGCGCGCCGGACAGCGCCGCGCTCGGCGGCGTCGGGATGCTCCAGGCGCACGCGAGCCCGGTAGCAGGTGACCAGGCGCGCGCCGGGCGCGACGATCACCACCACGCCCCGGGCGCCGATGTACTGCACGCGGCCCTGGTCCTGGTCGAAGACGCGGCCCGCGCGGAGCGCCTCCTCGCAGGCCTGCTCGGCGGCGTGCAGCCAGCGGTCGTGGTTGCGGTCGACCACGAGGCGGGCGCCGTCGTCGCGGACGCAGACCCGGTGCCCCTCGTCGCCGTTGAAGAAGCCGGCGACCCGCAGCAGGTCCCAGTCGTGCTTCCAGTCCTGCAGGGAGCCGAACAGGTCCCACCACCGCTCGGCGGGGTGGAAGACGTGCTTGCGGACCTTGAACCAGCGAGCGGTCCGAAGCTGGTAGGACAGGAGCTTCACGCGTCACCCCCGACCGACCGGCGCAGGTCCTCCACCGCGCGCTCCAGGGCCTTGCGCGCCGCCTCGCGGGCCTTGGCCAGCGGCGGGTCGGGCCAGCAGACCCGCACCGCCATGTCGGGCAGCCCCTCGCCGGGCGGGGCGGGGTCGGAGCGCGCCGCCTCCATGCGGGCCAGCACGGCCTCGGGCGGCTCGCCCAGCTCGCGGGCCAGGGCCTCGGCCCAGGGCGAGGGGTCGGCGCCGAGCGCCAGGGCCAGGACCACGCGGCGCCGCACCGCAAGGGCGGGCAGGCGCGCCAGCACCTCGGCCCGCCGCAGGCCCAGGTCCAGGTCCGGGGGACCGGCCGGCGGGGGCGGGGGCGCCGGGCGCGGCTCGGTCAGGCCCAGGTCGGCGGCGGCGGCCGGTCCCCCCCGGCGCGCCCGCCAGCGGGCCTTCTCCTCGGCCGGCTCCAGCCCCTCGCCCAGGGCCTGCTCGGCGTGGCGGCGACGGCCCCAGCGCCGGCTGCGGTCGACCAGGAAGTTCCGCAGCACGGTTCGGCGCCAGGCGGCCGGCGACCCCTCGTCGTCGACGAGCAGGGCGCGCGGGCGCTGGCCGGGCGCGGGCAGGCAGAGCGCCTCCATCGCCTCGTGCAGCCACTCCTCGACCTCCTCGGGCGAGGGCGAGGCCAGGAAGCGGCGCACGCGCGGACGCCACTCCCGGTACAGGGCGTCCAGCGCGCGATCCCCGCGGCGCCGGTCGCCCGCCTCGTGCCAGGCGCGCAGGTCTTCCTGGATGGGATCCACGCTCATGCAAGCACCCCTCGGCGGCGCATCCTACCGTCGGCGGAGCGGGCGGGGATCCCCGCGCCTGCCGCTCAGCGCGCCTCGGGCACCGCCCCGCAGCGGGCCTCCCACGCCGCCAGGGCGACGAGCATGGCGCGCACGACCTCGTCGACCGGGGCGCACACGTCCAGGGGCACCGTGGCGCCGGCCAGCGCGTGGGCGCCCAGGGTCCGGTACCGGGCGTCGAGGCGCGCGTCCTCGGCCGGGTCCAGGGTGCGCCGGTCGTGCTCGGTCACCCGGGGCCGCCCGCCCAGGCGCGCCTGCCGCACGGCCAGGGGGGCGTGCAGGTAGAAGGTCAGGTCGGGGGCCGGCACCAGCGGCTCCATGCCCGCCAGGGCCGGCCGCGCCGGGTCGGGCGCGTAGACCAGGGTGCTCAGCCAGTAGCGGTCGATGACCACCGAGCGCCCCTGCTGCACCTGGCGCAGGGCGCGCAGCCCGGCCTCGATCACGGTGGCGCCGCAGGCCAGGCTGTGGGCGACGGGGCTCTCGCGGAAGGCGGCGTCGAACTGCGGGCGCACGGCGCGCAGCTCGGCGGTCGGGGTGGTGAGCAGGTCGGCGTCGAGCAGGACCGAGAGCTGCTGGGCGACGGTGGACTTGCCGCAGCCGTCCAGGCCCTCGATCACGACGATGCGCCCGGGGTGGTCGGTGTTCACGCGACCTCCCGCGCGCCGACCGCGCCGCTGCCGTCCAGGTCGGCGCCCCGCTCGTGCAGATCGGCCCCGTCGGCCCCCGGCGGGGTCGGCCCCAGCTCCAGGACCTCGACCTGGCGGCGGCGGCCGGCGATCACCACCTCCCGCAGCTCCCCCTCGCTGGCGCCCAGCAGGGCCCGCCCCAGGGGCGAGTCGTAGCTGACGCGCCCACGCGGCGGGTCGCCGTCCTCGAAGCCCGCGACCCACAGCCACTGCGCCTCGTCGTGGCCGGCGATGCCGCCGCCAGCGTCAGCGCCGCCGTCCTCGAAGCGCCAGCGCACGCCGGCGCCGACCACGACGCGCTCGGGGATCCCCGACAGCGGCGGGACCACCTCGGCGCGATCGACGACGCGCTCCAGCTCGCGCAGGCGGTGGGCGAGCTGGTGCATGCGGCGCTGGTTGTCCTCGAAGGCGAAGTTGTCGTGCCAGCCGGAGCTGTCGCCGGACTCCAGCGCGGCGGGGTTGTCGGCCACGACGGCGTCGAACTCGGCGCGCACCAGGGCCAGGCGCTGCTGCAGGCGGCGCTTGCCGCCGACGGTGAGGACCACGCGCATCTCAACCTCCACGGGGGGGAGCGGGACGAAGGGGACGCAGGCGGGGTGCGGCCCCGGACAGGCGGGCGACCACGCGCGCCGCCAGCAGCTCGGGGGGCGCCCCGCCGGCGTCGAGGACGGGCAGGCAGGGCAGGCCCAGGCCCCGGGCCCACCCCAGCGCGGCGTCGCCGACCTCCAGGAAGAAGCCCAGGTCGCCCGGCTCGTGCTGGCGGCGCTCCAGGACCCGGCGGGGCGCGGTGAGGGGCAGCACCAGGGCGCCCTCCGCCCGACAGGCCCGCGCCAGGGCCGGCAGCCAGGCGGCGGCCACCCGCGGCGAGCGCCGCGCGGCGTAGGCCAGGTTGCCGGGGTGCCAGGTCTCGACGATGCGAGGTCCCTGCCCCGCCCAGGCCAGGTCGCGCGCCAGCTCGCGGGCGAACAGCTCCTGGTCGAAGGCGGCGGCCGCGTCGGCGGCGGTGGCGCCGGGCGGGCGCCAGGCGGGATCGGCGGCCAGCTCCATGCCCAGCTCGGGGTGGAAGGGCAGGCCCAGGCGCACGGCCAGGGCGCGGCCGAGGGTCGACTTGCCGGCGCCGTGGGGGCCGATCAGGACCAGGGAGGGGAGCGCTGCGGGCATCGGGGGGCCTCTCAGGCGGCGAGGGGGGGCACGGGGAGAGACGCGGGGCGGGCCCACTGACGGACAGCGGCGTGCCAGGCGAGGGCCGCCGCGGGGGGGCCGCCCCGGCGCAGGGCGGAGCGCAGGTCCACGCCGACGTCGGGCCGGTCCATGCAGGGGCGCAGCCGGCCGTCGTGGGTCAGGCGCAGGGCGTGGATGCCCTCGCGGCACTGGCCCTGGCGCGGGCAGGCGGCGCAGGCCCGCCACGGCGCCTCCTGGCCCAGGTGGTGGTCCTTGATCTCGACGGTCAGGCCGTCCCGCCACTGCAGGCGCAGGGTCGGCAGGCTGTCGGGATCAGGCTCGGCCCAGGCCCGCGGGGCCGGCCCGCGCAGCCGCTCGACCGCCGCCCGCACCGACCGGGGGCCCAGGTCGGCGCAGCCCAGGTCGTCGAGCACGCCCACCACCACCGGCCAGCCGGCGGCGCGCGCCAGCAGCAGGCCCAGGTCGGCGTCGTCCTGGGGGCCACGCCAGACGTAGTTGAGCTTGAGCGGCCGGCCGCGCTCCAGCAGGCGCGCCAGGACCGCCTCGCGCCGCGCGAAGGCCGCCTCGCCGCGCCCGGTCCGCGCCTGGAAGGCCGGCAGCGCGCAGCCGTGCACGCTCATGTTGGCGCGGGAGAGCCCCGCCTCGAAGCAGGCGTCCAGCCGGTCCACCTCGACGGCGCCGGCGGTGATGAGCGAGATGTCCAGGCCGGGGGCACGCGCCCGCGCCGCCGCGATCCGGTCGGGCAGGTCGCGGCGCAGCAGGGGCTCGCCGCCCAGCAGCTTGAGCTTGCGCACGCCCTGGTCGACGGCGACGGCGAGCAGCGCGTCCAGCTCGTCGCCGGGCAGGCCGCCGGCGTGCGCGGTCGCCGGGTCGCCCTCCTGGTGGCAGAAGGCGCAGGCCAGCGAGCAGCGGGCGGTGACGACGACGCGCAGGTACCGAGGTCCGAAGGACATCTCTCCTCCATGTGGCGGGAGAGACGCGCGCCGCCCGGCCGACCGGACAGCAGCCGGGTCAGCGGTCGGGACGGCGGCCGGAGCCGACCTGGACCTCCGCCAGGATGGGCAGGTGGTCGGAGGGGTGCGCGGCCGAGGGCATCGGCGTCCACGAGGTGATGGGCGGCAGGGGCGCAGCCCGGACCCGGACCCCCGGGCGGGCCATCACCACGTCCAGGGCCTGCAGGCGCCCGCCGACGTTGCAGGTCGGCCCGGGAGGGCTGTGGTCGACCAGGCCGGCCGCCTGGGCCCGCGCCCGCTCGGGCCAGCCGGGCAGGCTGTTCAGATCGCCACAGAGCAGGTCGGGCGCGCGGTCCAGCACGGCCTGGAGCTGGTCCAGGCCCCGACGCGGGGCGGCGGGTGGATCCCCCGTCCAGCTCAGGTGCACGACCGCCAGGCGCAGGCCGCCGGGCAGCTCGGCCAGCAGGGCCTGCTTGCGGCCGCCGGGCAGCGCAAGGGCCTCGACCCGCTCGGCGCCACCGCGGACCAGCACGGCCAGCCCCTCGCCGCCGTGCGGCGCGAAGCTCAGGTGGTGGTCGGGGAAGGCCGCCCGGAGCGCGGGCAGCAGGGAGGGCTCGACCTCCTGCAGGGCCAGCACCTCGGCCTGCACCTGGGAGAGCCGCGCGAGCAGCCGCTCCCGGCGTCGGTCGGGCGCCAGGTCCGCGGGCGCGCAGGCCGGGTACCAGGAGGGGCGCAGGTGCGCGTCGGCCAGCAGGTTCCAGCAGAACAGCCGGAAGCCGGACCAGGCCGGGCGCGGGGCCGGCCGCCAGGTCAGCAGGTCGAGGGTGCCGGCGGGCGAGGGGCGGGCGGGGGCGCGCATGGCGAGCAGACGCGCCGCAAGGTCCGACTCGGACAGGGCCCTCGCCGGGTGGGGCCCCCACAGACGAAGACCCCAGCGCCACGAGGGGGCCGGGGTCCAGGTCGGGGCCCGCAGGCCCCGGGTCGGTCGCGG
>JAKLKF010000003.1 GCA_023150805.1 Myxococcota bacterium
GTGAGCACCTCGTCGCCGTCGGAGAGGCCGTCGTCGTCGCTGTCGGCGTCCAGCGGGTCGGTGCCCCAGACCTCCTCCTCGGCCCAGTCGGTCAGCCCGTCGCCGTCGCTGTCGGCCAGGTCGTCGCTGGGCTCCAGCGGGTCGGTGCCGTCGGACAGCACCTCGTCGCCGTCCTCGCGCCCGCCGTCGTCGGTGTCGGCGTCCAGCGGGTCCGTGCCCCAGATGATGGTCTCGACCCCGTCGTCGAGGCCGTCGTCGTCGCTGTCCGGGTCCAGCGGATCGGTGCCGAGCCCGACCTCGTCCCCGTCGTCCAGCAGGTCGTCGTCGCTGTCGGCGTCCAGCGGGTCGGTGCCGGTCTCGAGCACCTCGTCGCCGTCGGTGAGACCGTCGTCGTCGCTGTCGGGGTCCAGCGGGTCGGTGGTGTGGACCTCGACCTCGTCGCCGTCGGTCAGCCTGTCGTCGTCGCTGTCCGCGTCGAGCGGATCGGTGCCCAGCGCCTCCTCCTCGCCGTCGGTCAGCCCGTCGCCGTCGCTGTCGTCGCTGCCGGGATCGGTGCCGTCCGCAAGCTCGTCGCAGTCGCTGACTCCGTCGTCGTCGCCGTCGGCGTCCAGCGGGTCGGTGCCCGCGCCGACCTCGACGCCGTCGCCGCAGCCGTCGTCGTCGCTGTCCTCGTCCCGCGGGTCCGTGCCGTGGTCGAGCACCTCGTCCCCGTCGGACAGCTCGTCGTCGTCGCTGTCGGCGTCGGCGGGGTCGGTGCCCAGGTCCAGCTCGGTGGCGTCGTCCAGGCCGTCGCCGTCGCTGTCGTTGACCCCGTCACAGTCGCTGTCCACCCGGTCATAGGGGTCGTCGGGGGCGCCCGGGTAGACGGCCGCGTCGCCGTCGTCGCAGTCCTCCCCGCCGTGGTCGGCGCTGTCGAAGCCGTCGCCGTCGGCGTCGAAGTCGTTGCCGCCGGCGCAGTCCCCGTCCACGCCGTCGTACCAGGTCTCCTCGTTGCCCGGGAAGGCGTCGGGGTCCAGGTCGTCGCAGTCCTCGGGGCAGACGCCGCCGATGCTGCCGTCACCGTCCAGGTCCTCGTCGGTGACGGGCCAGGGGCCCAGGTTCAGCGCGTTGTCGTCGAGGTCGCAGTCCTCGGTGTCCAGCGGGTCGGCCAGGGTGACGAGCAGGTCGGCGTCGCCCCAGTCCTCCCGGTCGAAGGTGAAGGGGCCGAGCACGGTCCCCTCGCCCGCCGGCAGCTCCGCCTCGACCGTCGAGGTGCGGACCGTGCTGCCGTCGGTGCGGGTGAAGGTGACGGTGTAGCCGCTGGCCGAGACGCGGCCGTCGTTGACCACCGGCACCCAGACGTCCACCTCCTGGGGGTCGCAGTCGGCGACGCAGAGCTGGGCCGAGGTGTCGGAGCCGTCGCCCGAGAGGTCCTCGCCCACGGCCAGGTCGGCCAGCCAGTCGCTGGGGCCCAGCACGGTGCCGCCGGCGCGGAAGTTGTTCCAGCTCTCCCAGTTGGGCTCCTCCCCGGCGGGGATGCGCAGGTCGTTGTCGACGTTGGTGATGTGGTAGCTGTGCTGGTTCCAGACCGGCCGGGCGGGCTGCCAGGAGGGGTCCGACAGGATGGTGATGCCGTTGTCCCCGGAGAAGGCGTAGTCGTTGCTGGCCAGCACGATGTCGGCGGCGCCGTCGTTGTCGACGTCGGCGATGACCGGGTACTCGTAGAGGGTGCCGCTGGCGTGGTCGGCGTAGCTGTAGCGGGTGCTGCCGGTCGTGCCGTCGAAGACGTAGAGGTAGTACTCGTCGGCCATCACGACCTCGCTGGCGCCGTCGCCGTCGAAGTCGAAGACCGAGCTGCTGGTCACCCGGCTGCTGTAGTCGTGGATCGCGTGCTGCCACAGCACGGTGCCGTCGTCGTCGACCACCGTGTAGTAGTCCTGCGCGGCGACGCCGATCTCGACGTGGCCGTCCCCGTCGAAGTCGGCCACGGTCGGCGAGCCGCCGCCCGCCGCGTCGACGGTGGTCGAGAACCAGTGGCTGCCGTCGTTGAGGTAGACGTGGGCCTGGCTGCTGGAGATGACGACCAGGTCGGGCAGGCCGTCCTCGTCGAAGTCGCCGACCGCGACCGGGCCGTCGGTGCCGCCGGTCGTCATGATCGCCGTGCCGTCCGGGTCGTAGACGGCGTCGCCGACGACGACCTCCAGCTCGCCGTCGCCGTCCCAGTCGACCGCGGCCGACCGCCAGGTCCCGCTGCCCGTGCCATGGGCGCCGGTGGACAGCCAGGTGCCGTCCGTGTCGTAGACCGTGGCCCCGAAGACGACCTCGGCCTGGCCGTCGGCGTCCAGGTCCGCGATGGAGGGGAAGCCGTAGCCGCCGGTGGACCCGGCGACCGCCCACTTCAGGCTGCCGTCCCGCTCGACGCAGACCAGGGTGGCGCTGTACCCGGCCACGCAGATGTCGGGGCTGCCGTCGCCCTCCAGGTCGCCCAGGGCCACGCCGCCGGTGGCGTGGAAGGTGTAGCCGCCGGCCGAGGACAGGCTCCAGATCTGGCTGCCGTCGTCGCCGCTGACGGCGACCAGGCGACCGGCGCTGGTGTAGGCGCCGCCGCCGAAGGCGGTGAAGACGATGTCGGGCACGTCGTCCTGGTCGATGTCCCCGTCGCCGTCGTCGTCGGTGAGGTTGCCGACCATCGGCGTGGTCATGATGTCGTCGTAGCCGCTGTGCGTGCTGTTGGTCTGCCACTGCCACTTGACGGCCGGCGAGAAGGTCCCCGCGGGGAAGTCCCGCACGCAGTCCTCGTCGCTCTCGCCCAGCGGGGCGTCGGGCGCGCTGACGTCTGCGCACTCGGGGGGGTCCCCGGCGTGGGCCGTTCCCAGCAGCAGCGAAGGCGAGAGCAGGGCCAGCAGGCCGAGGCGACGCGACATGGGACCTCCGGAGCGGACCGGCGGCGCGCAGGCCCCGGCAGCCCCTCGATCCTACCGCATGCCCCCCGGCCGGAGCCTCAGCTCGCGTCCTTCAACGCCTGCTTCACGATGTCGGGGGTGATCACCTCGGGCAGGGGGATCGGCGCCCGGCTGCGGTCGGCGGGGATCACCAGGTAGAAGGGCACGCCGGCCTTGCCGAAGCGCTGCAGCCAGGCCGTGATCGTCTCGTCCCGCCGCGTCCAGTCGGCCTTCAGCGGCACCACCCCCGCCTGGGCCATGGCCTGCCGCACGCCGTCGGTGTCCAGGATGTTCTTCTCGTTGACCTTGCAGGTCAGGCACCAGTCGGCGGTGAAGTCGATGAAGACCAGCTTGCCGTCCAGCGAGGCGACCGCCTGGTCCGAGAAGGGCTGCCAGGGGATGTCCTCGCTCCAGTCCATGGCCGCGGCGTCGGTGGCCGCCAGCTCGGCGGGCGCGCAGTCGTCGGCGGCCAGGGTCGTCTTGAGCACGTTGCGGCCGGTGAAGGCGGCGATGACCACGGCGACGGCCAGGGCGCCGGCCTGGCGCCGCCCGCTGGCGGTGACCCCCCCGAAGCGCCCGAAGATCCAGGCGCCCAGGGCCACGGCGGACAGGAAGATCAGCAGGCCGGTGGCGCCCTCGCGGCCGGTCTGGCTGGCGACCACGTCCGCCAGCCACACCGTCGTCGCGATCAGGGTGAAGCCCATGAACTGCTTGAAGGTCTCCATCCACGCACCCGGCCGCGGCATGAAGCGGAAGAGGGCGGGGACGAAGGCGATGACCAGGAAGGGGAAGGCCAGGCCCAGGCCGGCCACCGCGAAGAACAGCGTGATGCCCCAGGCCGGCAGGGTGAAGGCGAAGCCCATGCCGGTGCCCAGGAAGGGCGCCGAGCAGGGCGTGGCCAGCAGGGTCGCGAAGGCGCCCGTCATGAAGTAGCCGACGAGCCCCTCCTTGTCGGAGGCCTCCGACATCTGGTTCGCGCCGAAGACGGGGACCTCGAAGACGCCGAACAGGTTCAGCGCGAAGACGAAGACGATGGTCGCCAGCGCGATGACGTAGCCGGGGTACTGGAACTGGAAGCCCCAGCCCAGGTTCAGGTCGAAGGCGCTCTTGAGGACCACGACGGCCAGCGCCAGGAGCACGAAGCTGAGCACGATGCCGGCGGTGTAGGCCAGGCCGGCCCGCCGCCGCTGCCCGGCCGAGATGTCGGCCTGCTCGACCAGGCTGTAGAGCTTGAGCGTCAGCACCGGCAGGACGCAGGGCATGATGTTGAGCAGCATCCCGCCCAGGAAGGCCAGGCCGAGCATCGGCAGCAGGCCGGCAGCCGGGGGGGCCGGCGAGCCGGCCAGCGGGTCGATCGCCGCGGTCGCGGCCGAGGGGTCGGCCTGGCCCTTGGCGGCGGCGGCCAGCGCGGCCTCGTCGAAGAGGGGCGAGGGGTTGGCGGCGACCACGGCGTCGGCGGCGGCCACGGTCATGGGCTGGCGGATCTCGGTGCGCACCCAGCGGTCGCCCACCTTGACCTGGAACAGGCCGCCGAAGGCGTCGACGCCGTCCACCGGCTCCAGCGCGATGCCGTCGATGGTGATGCGCAGGGCGCCGCCTTCGAGCTCCTGGACCACCGGGTCGCCCATGGCCATCCAGCCCGGGGTCACGATGGGGGTGAAGAAGGGCCAGGCGGCGTGGTCGCGGCGGATCTCCAGGGGCTGGTCGCCGGTCGGCGTGAACAGCAGGGCGGCCTTGAACTCGTCGCCCGGGCGGACGGCAGTGACGCTGAAGGCGCCCTGGACGGCGAAGTCGGTGACGGTGGCCGGGTCCTGGGGGTGGGTGGCGCCGAAGTGGTCGAAGAGCGGCGCCCAGGCGGTCGGGGGCGCCGGCTCGCCGGCGGCGACGACCGGGATCGTGAGCTTCAGCTCGGCCTCGCCGGGGATGCACTGCACCTCGCAGACCAGCCAGCGCGCCTGGGCGGTCGCGCCGAAGGTCGCCTCGCCCAGCGGCAGGTCCGCGGGCAGCGTGACCTCGCTCCACAGCAGGACCTGGTCGTCGTAGCCGTAGCTGACGATGCCCGAGAGCTCGAAGAAGGCCGGCGCCGGGTACTGGTAGGGCGCGAAGGTGGCGCCCTCGGGGCCCTGCCAGGTGATCTCGGTGGGCTTGCCGACCGCGCCGGGGCTCTTCCAGTAGGTGTGCCAGCCCTTGTCCTGGGTCAGGTGCACGCCCAGCCGGAAGGTGCCGCCGGGCTGCACGGCGGCGCGGTCGGCCAGCAGGCGGGCGTGGACCTGGTGGGGCTTGCCGTCCGGGCCGTCCTGGCGGATCGAGGCGCTGGCCGGCACGCCGGAGAGGTCGACGGCGGGGGGAGCGGGCACGTCGGGCGGCAGGACCGTCGTGCCCTCGGCCCGCGCCGGGGAGCCGCCGAGCACGGCGAGGAGGGCCACGGCGAGGAGCAGCAGGGCGCGCGCGGAGGGGATCAAGCGGGGCTCCGGGGACGACGAGGACACCGCTGCCGCGGGGCAGCGCAGAAACGCCAGTCTATCCGCGCCCGCGGCGACCGGCGGCGAGGGGAGGTCCCCCCGGCGCGGCCGGTCGCAGGTCCCCCCGGCGCGGCCGGTCGCAGGTCCCCCCGGCGCGGCCGGTCGCAGGGCTCGCCGGATCGCGCCCTGCACCGGACTTGCACCGCCCTTGCACCGGGGCAAGAGTCACGAGGGCCGCGCCGCCCAGACCAACCGGACAGCCACCCCGGCTGCTCCCCCCTCGGAGGTCCCCGTGCCCGCAACGCCCCTCGCCCTCGCCCTCGCCCTGTCCCTGGCCGCCTGCGCGGGCACCCCCGGCAGCCAGGCGGACGCCCCCACCTCCTCGCCGACCGCGGCCGCTCACAGCGCCGGCAGCGTGCAGCCCAAGGCCGACCCGGCCGCCCGCTTCGGACAGGCCGCGCCCGCGCCGGCCCCCGGCCAGGCCGTCGCCATCTTCGCCGGCGGCTGCTTCTGGTGCATGGAGAAGCCCTTCGACCACCTCGACGGCGTGCTGGCCACCACCTCGGGCTACACCGACGGCCCGGAGATCGCCCCGACCTACGACGCCGTCAGCAGCCACTCCACCGGCCACACCGAGGCGCTGCGCGTGCTCTACGACCCGGCCGTCCTCAGCTACGCCCGCCTGCTCGACGTGTTCTGGCACAACATCGACCCGACCCAGGCCGAGGGCCAGTTCTGCGACAAGGGCCACCAGTACCGCAGCGGCATCTACACGAGCGACCCGGCCGAGCGCGCCCTGGCGCTGGCCAGCAAGGCGGCCGTCGAGCGCCGCCTGGGGGCGCCCGTGGCCACCGAGATCGACGACCTGGGCCCCTTCTGGCCGGCCGAGGACTACCACCAGGACTTCTACGACAAGGACCCGGTGCGCTACGTCAGCTACCGCGCCGGCTGCGGCCGCGACCGTCGGCTCAAGGAGCTGTGGGGCGAGGCGGCCCTGGTCGGCATGGGCGAGGCCTGGGTGACGGCGACGCCCGAGGAGCGCTGATCGCGCGGTGGTGGGGGGGCTGCGCGGGCTTCGCGCCGCTGGTGTGGCCACGGCCGGCGGGCGCCTGGTCCTGCGCTGATCAGCGCCCGGCGGCCCAGGAGTGCCACAGGGTGTGCAGGAGCAGGCCGCCGACGGCGGCGATCACCCAGGGCTCGACCCCGTCGAGGTGGGCGCCGGCCAGGCCGCCGACCAGGACCCCCGAGGCGGTCGCCAGGACCAGCGCCAGGCCGCGCACCAGCCCGCCCCGCACCCCCAGCCGCAGCACGCAGCCGTGCAGCACGGCGGCGACCAGGGGCACGGTGTGCAGCGCCAGGACCAGGGCCACGGCGGTCCCGCGCCCGCCCACCGCGAAGATGGTGCCCAGCTCGGCCCCCTCGACCGCCTGGTGCAGCAGCAGGCCGGCGAAGCCCAGCTCCATGTCCATCGCGTGGGTCTCCTCGCCGCCGTCCCCCCCGGCCGCCCCGCCGCCCGGGCCGTGATCGTGCGGGTGCACGTGGCCGTGCCCTGCCCCGTGCCCGTGCCCCCGGAGCCGCTCGGTCGCCAGCGGCACGGCGAAGGCGGCGGCGAAGACGCCCAGCGCCGACCAGCCCGCGGCCTGGACCGCGCCCGGCAGCATCAAGAGCAGCACCACCGCGGTCGCCAGGGCCAGCACCAGGCGGTGCCAGGGGCCCGAGGCCGCCGTGCGCAGGCCCGGCGCCATCGCCAGGGCGAGGCCGAGCAGGACGGGCAGGGTGGCGGCGACCAGGGCGAGGAGCATGGACCGGCGCGTCTAATCGGGGGGAGGTGGCTGGGGCAGGTCATCCGGCTCGGTCCAGCGCCCGTCGAACCAGGGCTGCCCGGTCTCCATGCCCAGCAGGCACAGGCCGCGCGCCAGGGCCGCCTGGCCGGTTCGCTGGCGGTCGCGGCCCGCGATCAGGGCCGGCAGCTCGTCGGGGTCGCGCAGGCCGGCGCCGACCTCGGCCAAGGTGCCGACCAGGATGCGGACCATCTTGCGCAGGAAGCCCTCGCCCTCCAGGTCGATCACCAGGTGGGGGTGCCCGTCGCGGGAGAGGGCGTGGAGGGTGATCGCGTGCACCTGCCGCACGGGAGAGCGCCCGCCCAGGGGACCGACCTTGAAGGCCGACCAGTCGTGGGTGCCGACGAGGTGGGCGGCGGCGCGGCGCATGGGCGCCGGGTCCAGGGGCAGGGCGACCTGCCAGGCGCGGGCGTAGGCGGCCGGCAGCCGCGGCAGGGTGGGGTCGGCCCGGCCGGCCAGGTCCCGCTGCCGCAGGTCGGCGATGAGCGCCGGGTCGTGCCCGCCCTCCAGGCGGTAGCGGTAGCGCTTGGTGCTGCCCAGCGTGCGGGCGAAGACGTCGTGGGCGACGACGCGCCCCTCGACGGCGAGCAGGCCGTCGGCGCGGGGCTGGGACAAGGCCCGCAGTCCGGCGGCCAGGTCCGGCTCGGCGCCCAGCCAGCAGGTGGCCAGGTTCTCGACGGCGTGGACCCCGGCGTCGGTGCGCGCGGCGACGACCAGGCAGCGGGGGCGGTGGCCGAAGGCGTCCTGGACCCGCGCGCGCAGGGCGTCGGCGACGGTGGGCAGGCCCCGCTGCGGGGTCACGCCGTGCAGCAGGCTGCCGTCGTAGGCGCAGCGCAGCAGCAGGCTGGTGCGCGGGCCGCGGGAGCCGGCGCCGTGCGTCGGACGCGGCGAGGAGGGGCCCGTCACGGCAGCCCCAGCTCGTGCAGGAGGGCCCCCACGAACAGGCGCGCGCCCCGGCCGCGCCGGCGCCCGGCCCACTCCACCAGGCGCGGCTCCATCACGTGGCGCGCCCCCTCGGGGAAGGGCAGGGGCACCAGCTCGCGCGCCTCGACCAGCTCCCCGCAGAGGTGGGAGGGGATCCAGCCGAAGCCGACCCCCTCGCGCACCGCCTGCAGCTTGGTGTGGAAGTCGCCGACGGCGAAGAGGTGCGGGCTACCCAGCCACAGGCGGCGGCGCTGCGAGGCCCCGGGCGCGCCCGGCGGGACGCCGCTGTCGGCGACGACCAGCTCGACGTGCTCGGCCAGGTCGGCGCGGTCCACCGGCCGCCCCAGGTGCAGCAGCGGGTGGGCGTGGTGGGCCAGCAGCAAGAGCTCCACCGGCGGCAGGGGCCGCAGCCGCAGGGTCGGATCCTCCCGCAGGTCCAGCGCCAGCGCCAGGTCGGCCTGCTCCTCGAAGAAGCAGCGGTGCACGCCCGAGAGGTACTCGACCCTGACCCGGATCCGCGTCGGTGCGCCCGCCTCGGTCAGCCGACGCACCGCGCGCAGCACCGGCTGCATGGGCAGGACGCCGTCCACCGCGATCTCGAGCTGCGGCTCCCACTCCTCGCGCAGGCGCTGCCCCAGCCGGTCCAGGTCGCGCGCCCGGTCCAGCACCCGGCGCCCCTCGTCCAGGACCTGCTGCCCGGCCGGCGTCAGGCTGGCGCGGTGCCCGCTGCGGTCGAAGAGCTCGACCTCCAGCGCCTCCTCCAGGGCCTTGACCGCGTAGCTGACCGCCGGCGTCGAGCGACGCAGCGCCCGCGCCGCAGCCGCGAAGCTGCCGCCGCGGTCGATGGCGTCCAGCACCTCGATCTGGTCCAGGGTGAAGCGAATCACTCAAGATCCCTAAACAAGTCATTCGAGCTTTTCCAGCTTTCCCGAACGGCTGGCCTGCTCTACCTTCACTGGGTCCCCCCGGGACGTCCCCACCCGGAGCAACCCACCATGCAGGGAATGTACTGGTCGAAGGGCTCGGTCACACGCCAGGCCCACGTCGACATCCCCGAAGGCACGGTCGAGGAGGAGTACGGCCGCTACGGCTTCTCCGGCCGCGTCGCCCACCTCTACCGGCAGCACCCCCCGGTCGGCTGGACCCGCATCGACGGCGCCCTGCGCCCGCGCTGCTTCCTGCTCGACCAGGTCCAGGCCGACGGCCAGGACTGGCTGGAGAGCCGCGTCCCCTTCCTGTGCAACGGCGACGTGGTCCTGCACCGGGCGCGCCTGTCGGCGCCGATGCCCTACTACTTCCGCAACGCCGACGCCGACGAGATCCTGTTCGTGCACGACGGGCAGGGCCGCATCGAGACGGACTTCGGACCGCTGGACTTCCGCCGCGGCCACTACCTGGTCATCCCCCGCGGCACGGTCTACCGCCTGGTCCCCCAGGGCAGGACCGAGCTGCTGGTGGTCGAGTCGCGCGGCGAGGTCGGCGTGCCCGAGCGCGGCCTGATGGGCCGCCACGCGCTGTTCGACCCCAACGTCATCGACGTCCCCACCCCCGAGCGCCTGCCTGACCCGCCGGGCTGCACCGGCGAGTACGAGCTGCGCATCCAGCGTGAGGGTGAGATCTCGTCGGTCTTCTACCCCTACAACCCCATCGACGTGGTCGGCTGGCGCGGCGACCTGAGCGTCTGGCGGCTGCACATCGACGACATCCGCCCGGTGCTGTCCGAGCGCTACCACCTGCCGCCGTCGGCCCACGCGACCTTCGTCGGCCCCGGCTGGGTGCTGTGCACCTTCCTGCCGCGCGGCCTGGAGGTCGGCGACCCCGGCGCCCTGCGGGTGCCCTTCTACCACTCCAACATCGACTACGACGAGGTCCTGTTCTACCACGACGGCGACTTCTTCAGCCGCGAGGGCATCCGCCCGGGGATGGTGACCTTCCATCCCCAGGGTATCCACCATGGGCCGCAGCCCGGCGCGGTGACCGCCGCCCGGGACAAGGCGCGCACCAACGAGGTCGCCGTGATGGTCGACACCGTGCGCCCCCTCCACCCGACCCCCCAGGCCATGGCCGTCCAGGTCGAAGACTACTGGATGAGCTGGCAGCCTTCCCCTCGCACCTCTCAAGCCGCCAAGTGATCGGAGTCTGACCTCGATGGGTACCCCCAAGCTCGACGCCGCCGTCCCCTCCGGCCCGAACCCCACCGGCCTGCAAGGCATCCGCTTCGTGATGTGGAGCAGCCCCCGCCCCGACGAGCTCGACCAGCTCTTCACGGCCTTCGGCTTCTCCCGCACGATGTGCCACCGCGACGTGGACCTCGACCTCTACAAGCAGGGCGACATCATCTTCCTGCTGGACCGGCAGCCGACGGGCTTCGCCGCCGACTTCGCCCGCGCCCACGGCCCGGGCATCCCGGCGATGGGCTGGTGGGTGAAGGACCCCGCAGCCGCGCTGCAGGCGGCCGTCGCGCGCGGCGCCCGCGCCTACGAGGGCCCCGTGCCCTTCACCGGCGCGACCGCCATCTACGGCATCGGCGACAGCCTGATCTGGTTCGTGCGCGGCGAGGACGACCTGCTCTCCGACTTCCAGGAGCACCCCGCGCCGCGGGTGGTGCCCGACAAGGGCTTCCTCTGCATCGACCACCTCACCAACAACGTCCAGAAGGGCACGATGGCGCGGTGGCAGCACTTCTACAAGGAGGTCTTCGGCTTCACCGAGGTGCGGACCTTCGACATCAAGGGCGAGAAGACCGGCCTGTTCAGCTACGCCCTGCGCTCGCCCGACGGCAGCTTCTGCATCCCGATCAACGAGGGCAACGAGTCCAAGTCCCAGATCGAGGAGTACCTGCGCGAGTACAACGGCGCGGGCATCCAGCACCTGGCCTTCCTGTCCACCGACCTGCTGGACAGCCTGGACCGGCTGTCGGGCTCGGGCATCGAGACCCTGGACATCGACGACGAGTACTACGAGACCGTCTACGACCGCGTCCCGGGCGTGACCGAGGACCGGGCCCGCATCAAGGCCCACCAGGTCCTCGTGGACGGCGACGACGAGGGCTACCTGCTGCAGATCTTCACCAAGAACCTGGTGGGTCCCATCTTCATCGAGATGATCCAGCGCAAGAACCACCTGAGCTTCGGCGAGGGCAACTTCGGCGCCCTGTTCCGCTCCATCGAGCGCGACCAGGAGCGGCGCGGGGTGCTCTAGCCACCACGCATGGCCTCCGGCGTCGCACGGGGACTTGCGACGCCACCCCTCGCGGCGGCAGGGGACACGCTACCGCGGGGGGGATGGGGCCTAGGGGCCCGGCCCGGTGGGGCCGGGTCCCACTGCGTGGGGGCGCGGGACTCAATGGACCATGATATCCTTTGAGAACCCCTCGGAGGTCCCGTGCGCGCTCCCCTCCCCTCTCCTGCCCGGTCTCCCTTCCTGCCGTCCGCCGCGGTGGCCACCGACCCGGTGGCCTGGCTGCTCGACTGCCACGGACGGATCCGCAAGGTGGTCGGCGGCGTCCGAGCGCTCGCCGGGGCTGCCGCCGACGACCCGCGCGCGGCCCAGACGGCGCAGGACTGCGCGCGCTACCTGCGCATCGGCCTGCCCCTGCACGCGCTGGACGAAGACGCTTCGCTGCGGCCGCTGCTGCTGCGCGGCCCGGGGGCCGGGGCGGTCGAGCGCGCGCTGGACCGCATGTCCTCGGAGCACGAGCGCATCGAGGCCGGGCTGCCCCAGGCCCTGGACACGCTGGAAGCCGCGGCCGCGGGCGTCCTCGTCGCAGGGCCCCTGGTCGCAGGCCCCCTCGCCGAGCTGGCCGGCTGGCTAGAGGGCCTGTTGCTGGAGCACATCGCCCACGAGGAGCAGCACATCCTGCCCGCCGCCTCCCAGCTCTCGCCCGCGGACCTGGCCCTGCTGGCCCGGCAGATGCGCGCGCGGCGGTCCCCCTCTCCGGTCGGAGCCGAGTCATGACCCTGCAGGCCCGCGTCCAGCACGTCCTCGACACCCACCACGCGCTGCTGCACCGCGAGCTGCCGCGGCTGGACCAGGCCCTGCGCGCGGCCCCGGCGCCGCTGCGCCGCGCGTGGACGGCGCTCTCCCCCCTGCTGCGCGACCACCTGCACAAGGAGGAGGTGCTGCTCTTCCCCGCCATCCTGGCCGTCGCCCGCGGCGAGGCCGCTGCCGGCTGCGGGATCCTGGGCCCCATCCGCCAGATGGAGCACGAGCACGAGCAGATCCGCGCCCTGGAGGCAGAGCTGCGGGCGCTGCTGCCCCAGGCCGGCGCCGAGGCGGAGGCGCTCGCGGCGCTGCTGGACGACCTGGCGGTGCACGCGGCGACCGAGGACGACCAGGTCTTCCCGCTGGCCCTGGCCGGGCTGGCCGCGCTGCTGGAGCCCGACCTGGTCCGGGTCGGGCAGGTGCAGGAGCCCGGCCTGGCCGAGGTCTGCGCGGTGGCGCTGGAGGACCACGCCCGGATGCGACGGGCGCTGGCCGAGCTGGAGCGGGACCCGGCCCTGGCCCACCTGCCGGCCTTCGCCATCATGGCCGGCGAGCTGCGCCGCCACGTGGAGCTGGAGGAGCGGCGGCTGTACCCGGCGCTGTTCGCGCTGGCCCGCGGGCGCCTGCACGCGCCGGTGGAGCCGGACTCCGGCGCCGCCTGGCTGTCGATCCTGCACGAGCTGCCGCTGGAGGAGCGCGCCGCCGCCGACTGGCTGCGGGCGGTGCAGGGCGGGGTGCCCGAGCGCCCCGCGGCGCTGGACGCCCTGCTGGCCGCCATCGCCACCCACGCCGCGCTGGAGGTCCACCAGGTCTTCCCGCAGGCGATGCAGGCGCTCGGCGCCCTGCCAGCCGTGGACGAGGCCGCGCCCGCCGCCCCCGCGCCCCCGCGCGGCCAGGTCCTCCGCCAGACCCGCGGCCGCTGCTCCACCTGCCTGGAGGACGTGCCCGCCGAGGTCGTGCGGACGGACGACGAGGTGCGGCTGGTCAAGCGCTGCGCCGAGCACGGCGAGACCAGCGAGCTGCTGTCCCGCGCGCCCGAGTACTGGGCCGACCTGGACCGCTTCTACTTCCAGGTCAACGGCGAGGAGTGGCCGCAGCGCGACTTCATGATCC
Organism: Myxococcota bacterium; assembly: GCA_023150805.1. Taxonomy (GTDB): domain Bacteria; phylum Myxococcota_A; class UBA796; order UBA796; family UBA2385; genus UBA2385. The sequence continues at coordinate 13,246 of JAKLKF010000003.1, forward strand.
GCATGACGGAGAAGTGCAACCTCGACTGCCCCATCTGCCTGGCCAAGGCCAACACCGAGGAGACGCCGGACCTGGACCTGTCGGGGCTGCAGGCCCTGCTGTCGGAGCGCCGCGGCATCAAGGTCGACCTGCTGGCGGCCGAGCCGACCCTGCGCGAGGACCTGCCCGACTGGATCCGCAAGGTGAAGGCCTCGGGCAACATCGCCGCGCTGCACACCAACGGCATCAAGCTGGCCGACGCCGCCTACGCCCGCACCCTGGCCGAGGCCGGCGTCGACGAGGTCTTCCTGCAGTTCGACGGCTTCGACGACGACGCCCACATGCAGCTGCGCGGGGCCCGCCTGCTGCGCCGGCGCATGCAGGCCCTGGCCAACCTGCGCGAGCTGGGCATCGCCACCAGCCTGATCGTCGTCATCGCCAAGGACCTGAACGAGGACCAGGTCGGCCGGGTCTACCGCTTCGCCCTGCAGCCCGAGAACAGCCACGTGCGCGAGGTCTTCTTCCTGGGCCTGCGCGTGCTGGGCAGCACCCGCTACGCCCAGGCCCGGGCCGCCGACGGCCAGAGCATGGCCGACCGGGCGCTGATGCCCGACGCGCTCATCGACGTGCTCTGCGCGCAGGAGCCCTCGATGAAGCGCCAGGACATCCAGCGCTTCAACAAGCTCTACTTCTCGATGCTCAGCGCCTTCAAGGTCCGCAAGTGCCTGTACGTGCAGCACTACCTGGTGGCGCGGGACGGGGCGGGCGGTGCCAGGACGGCCGCCGAGCTGCTGCCCCTGGACCGCATCGAGCAGGCCTGCGAGGCCTACGCCCGGCGCCTGGATCGGCACCCGCACCTGGCCCGCGCCCGCTTCCTGGCGGAGCTGGCCCGGCTGGGCGTGCGGCGCGAGACCCTGGGCATGCTCTTCGACATGGTCCAGCTCCAGGCCCTCTTCAAGACCGGCATGGCCCTGGAGCAGGTGCCCCGGCGCTTCCTGCTGCTGGGCTTCATCACCGCCTGCGACCCCCAGAACTTCGACGCCCAGGTCGCGGTCAACTGCGGCAAGGGAGAGCTGTCGGTCGACGGCGGCTTCGTCGACAGCGGCGCGGTCGCCAACGTCGAGCGAGAGGCGCGCTTCGACGAGTCCGAGCGCAGGCCCGGTCAGGCGCGCAAGCGGCGGGAGCGCTGAGCCGAGGCGGAACAACCCGGAACAGGTGGCACAGGCGAAGCGCTCCACCAACGCCGGTTCCCAGCGGATCCGGGCACCGGCGGGATGGCATGGGATGTGCAACGCTGTGGGCTGTCCCCCTCCCGACCCCGGAGGTCCCGTGCCCACCACCGCCGTCGCGCGCTCCCCCCGGCCTCACCGGCGCCTGGAGGCCGGGCCCGAGCTGGTCACCGGCTTGATCCTGCCCATCCTGGCCCTGAACCTCGCGGACGCCCTGTTCACCTTGGGCTGGATCGACGCCGGCCTGGCCTCCGAGGGCAACCCGCTCATGGCGACCCTGATCGCCCTGCACCCCAGCACCTTCGCGGTCACCAAGCTGGGGCTGGTGGGCCTGGGCCTGGCCCTGCTCCACCGGCGGCGGCGACGCCGGGTCGCCCAGGTCGCCGCCGCGCTGGCCTTCGTGGTCTACGTCGGGATCCTGTGCTTCCACCTGCAGGCGGTCTACACCCTGCCCGTGGCCTGACCGGGGTCAGCCCTCGGCGGCCGGCGCCTGCAACACGCCGGGCCCGAGTCGGACCAGCCACAGCAGCAGGGCCAGCGACAGGGCCGCCGCCGCCCCTCCGTAGACCAGGGCCGGCGCCTGCACGCCCAGCAGCGGCAGCCCCGCGCGCAGCAGCACGGCGAGCTGCACCAGGCCCACCACCGCGGCCCCGTCGGCGCCGAGCGCCAGCGCCTGGCCCCCGTGGCCCCGCACGACCCGCACCGAGATGCCCACCACCAGCGTGAGCAGGCCCCCCAGGGTCCACAGGTGGCGGGCCAGCAGGCCCGGGGGGCCGCCCAGCAGGATCAGCGTGGCGTCGAGCAGCAGCCCGGCCAGGATCCAGGCGACCCCCAGGTACAGCACGCCGATCAACGGGAGGCGGGCAGCCGGCCAGGGCCGCCAGCCCCAGATCTGCCGCACCAGCACCGCCGCCGCGGCCAGGTCCGCCGCCGCCGCCCCCGCAGGCAGGTCCCCCAGCGCCACCCTCGCGCCCAGCGCCAGGACCAGGGCCGGCAGGAAGCCCGGCAGGCGCCGCCCCGCGTAGCCGGGGACCCGCTTGCTGGAGAAGAAGGGCAGCAGGCGGTCGAGCAGCACCAGGGCCAGGGGCACCAGGAAGCCCAGGATGCCCAGGTCCGCCGCGAGCGTGGGCCACCACGGCCACAGCGCCAGGCCCGCGGCCCCCGCCAGCAGGGTCAGCGGCGCGCCGGCCGTCGTCGCGTCCCAGCGCCGCCGCAGCGAGGGCACCGCCACCGTGACGGACCAGCCTCCCACGACCAGCCACGTCAGGGCGAAGACCGCCGCGGCCGCCGGCCCCCACCCCAGGAGCCCGAGCACGACCGCCTGGGCCTGCAAGGCGCCGACCGCCAGGACCAGGCCCGGCGCGGGGGGCGCGGCGTCGTTCTGGCGGGGGTAGGCCGTCAGCAGGAAGCCGAGCACGGCCGTGCCGAGGAAGCCCCAGGTGAACAGCAGGCCGTGCAGGGCCGGGGTGAGCGCGGGTCCGTGCCCGAAGAGGCGCAGGGCCCAGGCCAGGGTGAGCACCAGGCCCAGCGCCATGGCCAGCGGGAAGAGGGGCCGGTAGGCCTCTGCCGAGAGGTGGTGCAGGGAGCTGGTGGGCGCGTCGCTCATGCCTCAGCGGATAACACACTCCGTTGAGACTCACAGGCCCTCGCCGGCGCCGTCGGCCTCGACGCGGCGGGGCCGCCCGATAAGCGGTGCCGTGCCGCTCCGCTTCCTCTTCTTCTTCGCCTCGATCTCGGCCTTCATGGCCTCCACGCACGGCTACCTGGGCTGGCGCCTGGCGCGGCCGCTGCCGCCGGACCGACGGCGCCGGATCTGGGCCCTGGCGGCGCTGTCGGCGCTGGCCCTGCCCGGCGCGCTCATCGCCTCGCGCCTGGTCGCCTCGCCGGCGCTGGGCACGGCGCTGGCGTGGACCGCCTATGTCCACATGGGCCTGTTCACGCTCCTGCTGGCGACGGTGCTGGCCTTCGACCTGGCCGTGGGCGCGCTGGCGCTGGGCGACCACCTGGCCCACCGGCTGCGGGGCCGCCGCCCCTCCGACGACCTGCTGCCCGCCCAGCCCGAGCGGCGCCAGGCCCTGCTGCGGGGCGCCCACCTGGGCCTGCTGGGCCTCACCGGCCTGCAGGGCGGGGCCGGCTTCGCCTGGAGCCAGCGCCCCCTGGCCGTGCGCGAGGTCGAGGTCCCCGTCGCCGGGCTGGACCCGGCGCTGGCGGGCCTGCGCATCGTCCAGCTCACCGACGTGCACGTGGGCAGCTTGATCCGCGCCGACTTCGTCCGGGAGATGGTGGACAAGGTCAACGCCCTCTCCCCCGACCTGGTCGCCATCACCGGCGACCTGGTCGACGGCTCGGTCCCCGAGCTGGCCGCGCACACCGCCCCCCTGGCCGACCTGCGCGCCCGGCATGGCACCTTCTTCTGCACCGGCAACCACGAGTACTACTCGGGCGTGCACCCCTGGGTGGAGGAGCTGCGGCGGCTGGGCCTGAGGGTCCTGCTCAACCAGCACGAGGTGCGCGATCACGACGGCGCCGCCCTGGTGATCGCCGGGGTCACCGACCTGCACGCCGAGGGCATCGAGCCCGCCCACACCCCCGACCTGGCGGCGGCGATGGCCGACGCCCCCGCGGGCGCCTTCCGCCTGTTGCTGGCCCACCAGCCCGGCGCCGTCGTGGAGGCTCCGGCCCACCAGGTCGACCTGCAGCTCTCGGGCCACACCCACGGGGGCCAGTACTTCCCCGGCACCCTGCTGGTGCACCTGGCCCACCCCTACGTGCGGGACCTGCACCTGCACGAGGGCCGCACCTGGATCTACGTCTCCTGCGGCACGGGCTTCTGGGGCCCGCCGATGCGCCTGGGCACCACCGCCGAGATCACGCTGCTCACCCTGCGCCGGGCGTAGCCGCCGCCGCCCGGGGGCCATAGCCGGCTGCATGCCCGAGCCCTTCAAGAACCTGATCTCGCCCGCGACGGTCGAGGCCTACGCCCAGGCGTTGCCCGCCCTGGCCCCGGGCTTCGACGCCGACGCCTTCCGCGCCGCCACCCTGCCCCACCTGGAGGCGCGGGAGCTCAAGGACCGCGTCCGCCTGCTGGCCGACGCGCTGCACGCGCACCTGCCGGGCCCCTACCCCCAGGCGCTGGCCGCCCTGCTGGGCCTGGTGGGCCCCCCCGCCGATCTGGAGCAGAAGAACCAGTTCGCCTTCCAGCTCTGGCCGGTGACCGACTTCGTCGAGCGCTACGGGCTCTCCCACCCCGAGGCCTCGCTGGACGCCCTCCACACGCTCACCCAGCGCTTCTCCGGCGAGTTCGCGATCCGCCCCTACCTGCTGCGGCACCGCGAACAGACCCTGGCCCGCCTGCACACCTGGACAGAGGACCCCTCGCCCCACGTGCGCCGCCTGGTCAGCGAGGGCACCCGCACCCGCCTGCCCTGGGGCCAGCGCCTGCAGCCCTTCATCGACGACCCCGCGCCCGTGCTGGCCCTGCTCGAGGCCCTGCGCGCCGACCCCCACCCCTACGTGCGCCGCTCGGTGGCCAACAACCTCAACGACCTGTCCAAGGACCACCCCGCCCGGGTCGTCGCGACCTGCGACCGCTGGCTGCAGCAGGTCCAGGGCCCGCAGACCCGGGCCCTGGTGGACCGGGCCCTGCGCGGGCTGGTCAAGCAGGGCCGGGCCGACGCGCTGGCCCTGCACGGCGCGGGGGGCGCCGAGGGCCTGGCCCTGACCGCGCTCACCGTCAGCCCGCGGGTGGTGCTGGGCGGGCAGCTCGAGCTGGACTTCACCGTGCACAACCCCCACGACGCGCCGGTGCCCGCCGTGATCGACCTGGTGCTGCACTTCCGGAAGGCCGACGGCTCGCTGCGCCCCAAGGTCTTCAAGGGCACGCGGCTGGACCTGCCTCCCGGCGCGCGCGCCGTGCACAAGCGCCTGCCCCTGCGCCCGGTCACGACCCGCCGCCACCAACCGGGCACCCAGCGGGTCGAGGTCCAGGTGAACGGACGCGTCCTGGGCGGGGCCGACTTCGAGCTGGAGCTGGGGGATCCGGGCTGAGCGCCCTCACCAGCAGCCGATCTCCTGGACCTCGGTGCAGTACAGGTGCTGGCTGGCGAAGACGCAGACCTCTCCGGCCTGCTGGCAGTCGCACCACGCGTCGCTGCGGCAGCCGTCGTGCACGGTCGTGCAGGTGGGCGGGTCGTACAGCCGGGGCGCGTAGCTCTCGCAGACGGTGCCGGCGCGGGGCACCACGCAGGCCTGGCCCGCGGGGCAGTCGGCGTCGGATCGACAGTCGGCGGTCACGCAGGTGTGCACCGCCCAGCCGACGACGACCGGGTCCTCGCCGCACATGCAGACCTGGCCCGGGCCGCAGTCGGCGTCGGTCGCCGTCGCCGGACCCGTCCGGGTCGGGGGGATCGCAGGCCAGCCAGCGGGAGAGGAGCGAGATCCACATCGTCGCCCCCACCTCCGAGCCTAAGCCCCCCCCTCCAGCTCTGCGACGATCCCTTCGAACAGGGCCTCGCCCGGGAAGGTGACCCGCACCTCGCCGTCGTGGCCGACCATGCCCAGCAGCACCTCGATGGCGCCGGCCAGGTCGCCCCCCTCGGCCTCGACCTCGATCACCTCGACCTCCTGTCCGGACTGCTCCGCCACCGCGCGCCCCGCCCGCGCCGCCTGCTCCGGGTCGGCGAAGGCCAGCACCACGCGCCGGTCGTCGGAGAGGTCGACGGTGACCAGGCCCGCGGGGCCCCAGGACAGCAGCAGGTGGGGCACGGGGACCTCAGGCGGCCAGGCGGTGGGGAGGCAGGTCGGCCAGGAAGGCGAGCAGCCGGCGCGCGACCTCGTCGGCGTGGGTGACGAAGGGCACGTGGCCCTGGCCCAGGGGCTCCTCGACGGCGGCGTGGCCGGGCAGGTGCCGGCGCCAGAAGGCCAGGTGCTCGCGCGGCAGCACCGCCTCCTGCTGGCCCCAGGAGAGCAGGACCGGCATCGAGAGATCCCGCAGCTCCACCGGGTGGAGCAGGTCGGCGGGGCGCAGGTCGGCCAGGAGCTGGCGCACGTGCAGGCGCAGGGTGCGCTCGCGCAGGCCCCAGGCCATCAAGGGCCGCAGCGGGTGGCCAGCGCGGAAGGCGCGGTCGATGAAGGCGGCGGCGTCGGAGAAGTCGCGCAGGTCGAAGGTCCGCCGCAGCCCCTGCAGGCCCGCGTCGTCCCAGGGGCCGCCGGCCGGCGACAGCAGGAACAGGGCGCGGACGCGCTCGGGCGCGACGTTGGCCCAGCGCACGGCGGCCAGCCCGCCCATCGAGCTGCCGACGACGACCATCGGCTCGTCGCCCACCTGCTGCAGGGCGTGCAGCAGGCCGCGGTGCATCGCCTCGCTGGTCAGGCCCGCGCTGGGCACCTCGGACAGGCCGTGGCCGGGCATGTCGACGGCGACCAGGCCGCGCACCTCGGCGCGGATGCGGCGGATCAGCGGGTACCAGTCGGCGGCGCTGGCCGTGATGCCGTGCAGCAGCAGGACCGGCGGCAGGGCGCCCTTGCCGGGGACCTCGATGACGTGGGCCCGGCCGACGACGGTGCGCACGAAGCGGCTCTGGCCGCCCATGGCGCGCAGCACCTGGACCTGGAAGCTGTCGGCGAGGGTCACGCGGCTCCGGGGGAGAGGGCGCGCGCATCATAGCGGGGCGCGCGGCGAGCGCCCGCGGTTCGCCAGGGTCACCGCGGGCGGCCGTCTCCCCCCCAGGCCAGGGGCAAGGGCGGGTGCAGGCGGCGGTGGTCGTTGACCAGCGCGAAGGCGCGGGCGCCGACGTCCTGCCCGGCCTGGAGCGTGGCCATGACCTGCTCCACCGGGCCGAAGCGACAGGAGAAGGTCTCCTTCATGCCGACGTCGTGGCAGGTCCGGAAGCGCCCCCAGCCCGACGGGGGACCGTCAGCCAGGCGCACCGGCGCGCGCTCCAGGTCGGGGAAGCCGTCCTCGTCCACGGGCAGGTACAGCTCGTCGCGCGGGTCGAGGGAGCGGTGCACCCGGCCCTGCCGGAAGCACAGCCAGCGCCGCCCCTCCTCGCTCCCGAGCCCGTGCGCGACGCCCACGTCGTGGCCGCCGAAGGACATGTGCGCGGCCACCTGGTCCAGGTCGAGCTCCAGCGGTTGCCCGTCCAGGTCCCGGAAGACGACCAGGCAGGCCCCCGCCTCTTCCAGCGGGACCAGCACGGCGACCACCGACGGGGCGGGCGGCGCCACCTCGACCAGGCCACGGGCGACGGTCTCGGGGGAGAGGTTGGGCACGATCAGCACGGCGCGCATCGGGGGCTCCCGGCCGGAGGAGGCATGCTCCGACGACGAGCAAGGGCTTATCTGGAAGCGGGGCGCCGGGAAGGCGCGGACTGTGACCGGCCACCGCCCGCCTCTGTCGCACCGCCGCGCTAAGGGGCGCCCCCCCCGGAGCCCCCCATGGACGATCGCGCCGACCCCGCCCCCCGCGACCTGACCCCCATCCTGCGCCCGCGCAGCGTCGCAGTGGTGGGCGCCAGCAGCCGTCCCGGCACCATCGGCGCCGAGATCGTGCGCAACCTGGTCGTGCACGGCTTCCAGGGCCCGGTCTACCCGGTGCACCGCCAGGCCCACGCCGTGCAGTCGATCAAGGCCTGGCGCGACATCCGCGACATCCCCGACCCCATCGACCTGGCCGTCCTGGTCGTGCCCCAGCCCCAGGTGCTGGAGGTGGCGACCGCCTGCGCGGAGAAGGGGGTGCGCGGCATGGTGGTCATCACCGCGGGCTTCAAGGAGGCCGGCGCGCAGGGGCTGCAGGACGAGCAGGCCTTGACCGCGCTCTGCCGCCAGCATGGCATCGCGCTGATCGGCCCCAACTGCCTGGGCGTGGTCAGCACCGATCCGGACACGCTGCTGGACGCCACCTTCGCGCCCACCTTCCCGCCGGCCGGCACCGTCGCGGTCGCCAGCCAGTCCGGCGCGCTGGGCGTGGCCATGCTCGACTATGCCCGCGAGCTGAACATCGGCGTCTCCGACTTCGTGAGCATGGGCAACAAGGCCGACGTCTCGGGCAACGACCTGATCGCGTGGTGGCAGGCCGATCCCCGCACCAAGGTCATCCTCCTGTACCTGGAGAGCTTCGGCAACCCCCGGCGCTTCGCCTCGCTGGCCCGGCAGGTGGCGCGCACCAAGCCCATCGTCACGGTCAAGTCCGGCCGCAGCCGTCGCGGCAACCTGGCGGCCAGCAGCCACACCGGCAGCCTGGCGGGCGCCGACGTGGCGGTGCAGGCCCTGGTGGACGAGGCCGGCGTGATCCGCGTGGACACGGTGGACGAGCTGTTCGACATGGCCGCGTTCCTGGCCCACCAGCCGGTGCCCGCCGGCCGTCGCGTCGCCATCCTGACCAACGCCGGCGGCCCGGGCATCCTGGCCACCGACGCCGCCGAGGCCTGGGGCCTGGAGGTGCCCGACCTGCCCGAGGAGACGCGCCAGGGCCTGCAGGCCTTCCTGCCGGCCGCCGCCAGCGTGCGCAACCCGGTCGACATGATCGCCAGCGCCACGCCCGAGCACTACGAGCGCGCGATCCGGCTGCTGCTGGACTGCCCCGAGGTCGACGCGCTGATCGTGCTGTTCGTGCCGCCGATCATCACCGATCCCAGCCAGGTCGGGCAGGCGATCGCCCGGGGCGCGGCGGGCGCCAGCAAGCCGGTCCTGTCCTGCTTCATGGGCCGCCACGGCGTGCCCGAGGGCCTGTCCACGCTCGCGGCGGCGCACATCCCCTCCTACGCCTTCCCCGAGTCGGCCGTGCGCGTGCTGGCCCGGGCCTCGCGCTACGGCGCCTGGCGCCAGCGGCCCGAGGGCACCGTCCAGGTCCCCGCCGGGGTCGACCTGCCCGCCGCCTGCGCCCTCGTCCAGGCGTTCCGGGACCGGGTGGGCGCCGGCTGGCTGCCCCCCGCCCAGGTCGACGCCCTGCTGGCGGCCATCGGCGTGCGCACCCCCGGCGGCCGGGTCGCTGCCACCCCCGGCCAGGCCGCCCAGGTCGCCCGGGAGCTGGGCTTCCCGGTCGTCGCCAAGCTGGTCAGCGACACGATCACCCACAAGTCCGACGTCGGCGGGGTCAAGGTGGACCTGCGGCACGAGGGCGACGTCTTCGCCGCCTGGGAGCAGGTCCAGGCCGCCCTGGCCGAGCGGGGGCAGTCCGACCAGATGCAGGGCATGTTGATCCAGCCCCTGGTCCGGGGCGGCGTCGAGTGCCTGGTCGGCCTGACCCGCGACCCGGTCTACGGACCCCTGCTGGCCTTCGGCCTGGGCGGCGTGCACGTCGAGCTGCTCAAGGACGTGCGCTTCCGGATCCCGCCGCTGTCCGACGTGGCAGCCGCCGACCTGGTGCGGTCGATCCAGGGCTTCCCGCTGCTGGATGGCTTCCGGGGCGCCGCGCCGGCGGACGTGCCGGCGGTCGAGGACCTGCTGCTGCGCGTGAGCGCCCTGGTCGAGGCCTGCCCGGCCATCGCCGAGCTGGACCTGAACCCGGTCAAGGTGCTGCCGCGGGGCCAGGGCACCATCTGCGTCGACGCCCGCGTGCGGGTGGGCTGACGCCGGGCCCCGGACCTGCGCGGGCGCTCAGCCGCCGAAGTCGCTCGGGTCCATGGCGAAGAAGCCGCCGTAGCTGTTCAGCTCGCGGGTCTCGGCCACGGTGCCGTCGCTCAGGATGTCCTCGGAGTAGACGACGCCGAGCCCGGGCGCGATGTACCAGGTCACCGTGCCGGTCCGATCCCCGAAGTAGCCCGAGTAGTCCGTCACGCTGTAGACGACCTGCACGGGCATGGTGGCGAAGATGCCCGCCACGGTCGTGATGTTGTCCTCGGCCAGGACCGTCGCCGTGCCCGACACCGTCCACAGCGTGCCGCTGGTCGGATCGTTGGCGTCGTAGGCGATGTCCCACTTGCTGCCCTCGACCATCAGCTCCTGGGGCAGCGCCCGGATGCTGGGCGCGGTGAAGGTGACGCTGGCCAGGTCGAAGCCCATGGTGGCGACGCTGTAGCCGTCGACCGTCACCTGGCCGCTGCCGTCGCAGTCCCAGCTCTCCTTGATGGTCATGCCGCCGCCGGCGCCGTCGTCCAGGGTCCGGGTCAGCGTGACCGAGCCGGCCGAGCTGTAGCCGTCGAGCGTGTCCTGCTCGATGTAGCTCATCCCGTCCAGGAAGAAGGTGTCGTAGGTGCGGTAGGAGCTGCTGCTGTTGGACATCGGCGCGTAGACGTTGCAGTAGGCATCCTCGTCCACGGCGTCGTCGCAGTCGTTGTCCTGGCCGTCGACCCGCTCCTCGCTGGCGCCGGGGTACACCGACGCGTCGTCGTCGTCGCAGTCGTCGCCGCCCAGGTCGGTCGGGTAGTACCCGTCCCCGTCGCAGTCGTCGTCGTCGTCGTCCTCGCAGTTGCTGTCGACGCCGTCGTAGCACTCGTCCGGCGCGCCCGGGTAGACGGTCTCGTCGGCGTCGTTGCAGTCCCCGGCCTCGACCGTCCAGCCGTCCAGGTCGGCGTCGGTGCCGCTGGTGCCGCCGTCCCCGCCGGTGCCCCCGTCGCCGCCGGTGCCCCCGTCGCCCCCGGTGCCCCCGTCGGCGGTCCCACCGCCGTCCCCGCCGGTGCCGGTGTCGTCGATGGTCACGTCGCTGGAGATCTTGCCGCCGCAGGCCGACAGGACCAGGGCGAGGGCGAGCAGGTGGCGGGTCATGAGGGCTCCTCCGGGAGAAGGCCGCAGCCTATCCGGAGACTCCCCGACCCGCCCGTTCCCTCCTCAACAGCCGCCGCCCTTCTTGACGGCGCGCGCGACCGCGGTCGGCTTCGCCACCACCGGCGGCGGAGGCGCCTTGCTTCCGGTGAGCTGGCCATGCAGCGCGGCGAGGTGCCGGTAGCGCTCCACCGCCTCGGGGGTCGCCTCGGCCGGCGGGACCGGCGCCGTCAGGACCGAGGCCTGGAAGGCGGCCCAGCCGCCGCGGAGGACCGCCACCTCGCCGGGCCAGCGCTCGGCCGCGGCGGGCAGCCCGGCCAGGTCGCCTTCGCCGTACAGGACCAGTCGTCGGGTGGCCGACAGGTCGGCGATGAAGGCGGCGGCGGGATCCTCGGCGGGCAGGCACAGGGCGCCGGGGACCCGGGCGGCCTCGCAGGCCGTCGTCGGGCGCAGGTCGACGATCCACAGGCCGTGCGGGTCGACGACCAGGGCCTCGGCCAGCGCGACGGCGTCCTGCGCGACCGGGACCCGCGCGGTCGGGGCGACGGGCTCGACCTGGGGCAGGGCCAGGCTGGCGATGCCCAGGGCCGAGGTGGCGCCCAGCAGCCCGAAGACCAGGTTGCGGCGCGGGGCCGAGGAGGCGGGGGGGGCCATGCCCGCGCGGCGGGAGAAGAAGGCCTCGCCCTTCTCGGCCAGCAGGAAGGCGCCGACGGCCATGGCGACCACGCCGGTGGCGACGACCGCCCAGGGCAGCCCGAGCAGCTGGGGCAGGGTCAGCGGGCCCATGGCACCCTGGGTGTAGAAGCCCTCGAGCCAGGGCCAGGCCACGGCGAAGACCAGCCCGCCGGCCATGGTGCCCAGGATGCTGAACCAGCCGTCGCGGTTGCCCGACCCGGCCGCGACCAGGGCCGTGCCGGGGCAGTAGCCGCTGACCGCGAAGCCCACGCCCAGCATCAGGCCGCCGACCAGCTGCGGCAGCCAGAAGGTGTCGGGGATGGTGATGCCGGCGATGTCCACGACCCCCACGCCGCTGAGCAGGCCCAGGCCCGCCGTCGCCGTGGCAATGGCCGTGAACATCACCTTGAGCACCCGGTTGTCCGTCCCGTAGAACTGGCTGACCAGGATGCTGGCCCGGCCGAAGCCCGAGCGCTCCAGGATGAAGCCGAAGCCCACGCCGATGAAGGCGGCCATGGCCATGGCGGTGGCGTAGCTGAAGACGTCGTTTCCGTAGAGGGGCAGCATGGCTACCTCCACGCCTTGCGGATGAGAGGTGCGGTGGCGTAGGCGCCGGCGAACACCGCCATCATGAAGATCCAGGACCCGACGGACAGTACGGTGCCGCCGGTCAGCGCCTGGCCCGAGGTGCAGCCGCGCGCCAGGCGGGCGGCGAAGCCCATGAGCATCCCGCCGGCCACGGCCATGAACAGTCGCGTGCCGACCGAGATGCCCGGCCCCTTGTCGACGTGGTTGCGCAGCAGCCGGCCGCCGCTGTAGGCGCCCAGCACGCCGCCCAGGAACACGCCCACCACCTCGAAGAACATCCAGTCTTCCAGGATGGACAGACCCGGGCCCAGGTAGGGCGCGATGTAGCCGTTGCCCGCCGCCCAGTCCGGCGCCACGGTGGCGACGGCCAGGTAGGCCAGCCGCAGGGGGCCGCTGCTGCCGCCCAGGCCCCAGCCGAAGAGCAGGTAGGTGGCGAGCAGGAGCAGGCCCAGCGCGAAGCCGGCCAGGTAGGGGTTCCAGAAGGGGCGCGCGGTCGGCGTGACGGCGGCGGCGGAGTCGGTGTGCATGGAGATCCCCTCTCGGTCAGTGCAGGGAGGCCAGGGAGATGTCCTGGCCGGCGCTGACCAGGATGACGCGCAGGGCGAGCCCGCCCAGCAGCACCAGCAGCGGCGCGGCCAGGGTCATCGGCAGGTGGCGGCGCAGCTCGACCTGGTTGAGGCCCAGCGGCACCAGCAGGCCGGCGACGACGACGAAGGACCAGAACCAGGGGGCCATCTGCCCGCTGAGCAGGGCGTCGGCGGCGACCCGGCTGGCGGCGCCGCCGGTGGCGAAGCCCAGCAGCATCGTCAGGAGCAGCCCCAGCTCGACCACGATGGCCAGGCTGTCCCAGCGCACCAGCAGCGCCTTGCGCTCAGCCTCGGCCGGCAGCAGCATCAACAGGGCCGCGCCCGTGGACAGCCCCGAGGTGAGGAAGAGCGCCGGCAGCACGGCCGTGTTCCACTGCACCCGCGCCGCCATCGTGCCCAGCAGCAGGCCCGTGTAGGTGCCCAGCCCGACGCCCAGCGCCAGGGTGGCCCACAGGACCGGGCCGCGGAAGCGGTCGGCCAGGGTGAACAGAGACCGCGCCGCCGCGGGCAGTCGGCCCCGCGTGTCGTCCGACAGGCCGCCCAGCCAGGCCGCGATCAGCGCCGGGTAGACCAGCATCAGCAGCCAGGAGCCCCACGACATCGGGGAGGTGGGCTGGAAGGTCGAGTAGAAGCGGTAGAGGTGGGTGGGGTACTCCAGGTCCAGGAGCAGGGCGAACATGCCCAGGCTGAGCAGCACCGCCGCCAGCAGCGGGCTGTGCTGCAGGCCGCGCGAGCGCTGGCCGGTGCGCAGCTCCAGCAGGGGGACCAGCACCATCATCCCGGCGACCAGGCCGCCCAGGAACAGGTAGACGGGGATCTCCCAGCCCCAGATGTGCATGTGCGGGTCGATCATCGGGTTGGAGCGACCGTGCAGGATCTCGACGCTGCTGTCGAAGATGGCGGTGTTCACGGTGGCCTCTCAGGTCAGGAAGAAGAGCTTGGGGAGCGTGCCGGCCTCGGGCAGGAGCACCTTGTGCTCGTGCGCGACCAGCAGGCGGCTGACCTTGCTGGTGGGATCGTCCAGGTCGCCGAAGGCCAGGCTCTCGGTCGGACAGACCGTGGCACAGGCCGGGTCCAGGCCCTTCTCCACGCGGTGGTGGCAGAAGGTGCACTTGTCGGCGTAGCCGTCGGGGTGGATGAAGCGCGCGTCGTAGGGGCAGGCCGCCATGCAGGCCTTGCAGCCCGTGCAGCGGTCGTGCTCGACCAGGACGATCCCCCCCGGGCCGTAGTGGCTGGCCCCGGTCGGACAGACGCTGACGCAGGGCGCGTCCTCGCAGTGGTTGCACCGCTCGGAGCGGATCTCCATCTGCAGCGTGGGGAAGCGGCCGCGGGTCTCGCTCACGATCCAGTCGCGGCCGAAGCCCTCGGGCACGGCGTTCTCGTTCATGCAGGCGTAGACGCAGGCGTTGCACCCGACGCACTTGCGGGTGTCCATCACCATGCCGTAGCGGGGCTCCCGCTCGCCCTGGGCCTTGGGAGTTGTGGTGGTCATGCGACAGCCCTCTCGATGCGGACGAAGTTGACGTTCATGCCGGTGCCGCCCATCGCCGGGTCGATGGCGACCCGGGTGACGAGCTGGGTGTCGTTGACCCCGCGGTTCCGGCCGAAGGACAGCCCCTTGGCGTCATGGCCGAAGCCGTGGACCATGTAGACACAGTCCGGCCGGATGCGCTCGGTGGGCATGACCTTGATGGGTGGGCTGCGGACGCCGTCCTGGTTGACCAGGGTCACCAGCTCGTCCTGGGCCAGGCCCAGCTCCTGCGCCCGCCGGGCGTTGAGCCAGAGCACGTTCTCGGCCATCACGCGGCCCAGGAAGGCGTTGTTCGTGGTCCGTCCGAAGGTGTGCATCGGCGCCCGGCCGAAGAGCAGGCGGAACTGGTCGGGGCCCGGCTCCTCGTGGGCGGTGAAGTCGGGCAGGGGCGGCAGCCCCGCGTCGGCCATCTGCTGCGAGTACAGCTCGATGCGGCCGCTGGGCGTGGGGAAGGTGGGCTGCACGCCCTGCTCGATGGTGACAGGGACCTTGGGGCCCTCGATCACGCCGGTCTTCGCCAGCTCGACCAGGTCGATGCCCGCGGCCTCGGTGCGCTCGGCCAGGTACTGCTCGACGTCCTCGAAGGGGAAGTAGGCGCCCAGGCCCAGGCGCTCCCCGAGCTGCTTGGCGATCCACCAGCCCGGCCGCGTGTCGTACATCGGGTCGACCACCGGCTGGCGGATCGCGACGTAGGGCTCGCGCCAGGGCGGCGCGTGCAGGTCGTCGTAGCGCTCCAGGTAGGTCGCCTCGGGCAGGACCACGTCGGCCCAGCCGACGATCTCCGAGGGCAGCACGTCGATGGCGACCAGCAGGTCCAGCGCCTGGATCGCCTGGATGGTCTTGCTCTCCTCGGGCAGCGCCTGGACCAGGTTGGTGCCGTAGACCAGCCAGCCCTTGATGTCGTAGTCGGCCGTCCCCGGGATGCTGGCGTGGCACTGGCCGTGGGCCAGGGTGCTGCTGGCGAAGGGGAAGACCTGGCCGCCGGGCACGACCGGCGCCGGGCGGGGCTTGTGGGCGTAGGGCGGGTGCGGGTGCGCGGGGATCGGCATGGCGGCGGGCAGGAAGAAGCCGCCCTCGCGGCCCCAGGCGCCCAACAGCGCGTTGAGGATGGCGATCGCCCGCCCCCGCTGCGTGTCGTCGCCGTACCAGGCCGTCCGCCGCCCGGGGTGGATCAGCGAGCCCGGCCGGCCGCCGGCGATGAAGCGCGCGGTCTCGACGATGGTCTCGGCCGCGATGCCGGTGCGGGCGAAGGCCCACTGCGGGGTCTTGTCGGCCAGGTGGGCCTTCAGCTCCTCGAAGCCGACCGCGTAGCGCTCCAGGTAGTCCCGGTCGTAGAGCTGCTCCTGCACGATGACGTGCATCCAGGCCAGCAGCAGCGCGATGTCCGTGCCCGGCTTGATCGGCAGCCAGTAGCGGGCCTTGCCGGCGGCGACCGAGTAGCGCGGGTCCACGACCACGAGCTGGGCGCCCCGCTCGATGGCCCGGGCCAGGTCCTGCACCTGGGTGTTGTGCATGTTCTCGCCCAGGTGCGAGCCGATCAGCGTCAGCACCCGGCTGTTCTCGATGTCGGTCCACTCCGGCGAGCCCGCGCCCATGCCGTAGGTCAGCTCGAAGGCGACCTCGCGCGATCCCCGGCACTGCGCGAAGGAGGGCGCGGCGATGTTGGCGCTGCCGTAGGCCGACATCAGCGTCTTGAACCAGGAGCCGCCGTAGCCGTGCGAGTACAGGGCCAGCGCCTCGGGGCCGTACTGCTCCTTCATCCGGATCAGCTTGCCGGCCACCTCGTCCAGCGCGGCCTCCCAGCTCACCGGCTTGAACTCCTGGGAGCCGCGCACGTTCGTCCGCAGCAGGGGGCTGCGCAGCCGGTCGGGGTCGTAGAGCAGGCCCGTGCCGCCGGTGCCGCGCGGGCACAGCTTGCCGCGGGACAGCGGGTGGGCCGGGTTCCCCTCGATCTTCGTGACCGTGCCGTCCTTGACGTGGGCCAGCACGCCGCAGTTCCAGAAGCACAGCTCGCAGAAGGTCGGGACGACGCGGTCGCCCTCGGTGCCGGGGTCCTGGCCGTGGGCGCGGGAGGAGGAGAAGCCCCGCGAGGCGAGGGCGCCACCGGCCGCGGCGGTGCCGAGGGTGGCGCTGCTGATCTTGATGAAGCTGCGGCGACTGAGGGGCATGGGCTGCCTCCGCACGGGTGAGGCCACCCGATGTTGCAACGCCCGTGCCAGGTCCCACCCGCCGCCGTGGCCCTCTCCTACCGCCAGCCGAACGTGCCGCAGGCTGCTTTCGCAACACCCCGTTTCAATCGGCTCGAAACATCATGGTTCACGCACCACTGCGTTTCAGCGGCGCGCCCAGGCGGGCAGGCGGCCCACCCGGCAGGCCGAGGGCCGGTCCAGGCGCGCGCGGGCCGCGGCGAAGTCCCGGTAGATCGGGTCCTGGGCGGTGGGGTGGCAGTCCAGGCACAGGCCCACGCGCAGCACGCGGCGCTGCTCGGCGGCGTCGAGCGAGCGCTGCCCGGGGCGCGCGCCGTCGGCGGCGGCGGCGGGTTGCAGGGCCACCCAGCCGTCTCGCGCCAGCGCGGGGGAGTCCGGGTCCGGGTCGGCCGGGGAGAAGCGCAGCCCGACGAGGTCGAGGTCGCCGGTGCCCAGGCCCAGCGCGGCGGGGTCGCGGTGGCAGGAGGCGCAGCTGCGCGCCTGGGCCCCCGTGGTGTGCGGGCGGACGCGCGAGAAGCGGCGCTCGGAGCCGACCGGCCCCCCGGCGGCCGAGGCGTCCAGGGACGAGATCATCCCCGGCGCGAAGGTGTCGATCCGGCCGTCGGCGGTCAGCCCCAGCGCCGGTGCCCCCCAGGAGAAGACGCGCCCCTCCTCGACCCACGCGCCCGCGGCCACGGCGCCCTGCCCGAAGTCCCACTGCTCGCCGCCCGGATCGAAGCGGGTGTGGCAGTCGGCGCAGACCGGGGCCCAGGCCGTGTGGCAGGTGGCGCAGGCCAGGCGCTCGTGGCCGGGCAGGGCGTGCGCGAGGTCGGCGGGCGTGGGAGGAACCGTGCGAGGCGGCCCGCCCCCCTTGGGGGACAGCGCCCAGCCCGCGCCGTCCGGGCGCAGGTTCCACAGCGGCGTGCCCCGGGTGCCCACGCGCACCGGCTCGGCCGGATCGCGCGCCTGCCCGTGCATCCGCAGCAGGGTCCGGCTGGTGGGATCCTCCACCTGGGCCCAGGTGCGCTCGGCGGCGCCGGGTCCGTGGCAGCTCTCGCAGCGCAGCTCGACGGCCTGGGCCTGCCCCTCGTGCGCCGCCCCGTCCCCCATCAGCTCGGTGTGCAGGTGGCAGTCGGCGCAGCCCAGCCCGGCCCGCTGGTGCACGTCGGCCTCCAGCCGGCAGCCGGGGCGGCCGTCGTGCAGGGTCACCGGGGCCTCGCAGGCGCGGCCCCGCAGCTCGGCCAGGCCCTGGTAGCCCAGGCTGATCCGGCCGCTGCGGCTGTGGCAGCCCAGGCAGCGGTCGTCGGGCACGACCAGGTCGATGGAGGGGTGGGCCTCCCACCGGCTGCCGCGCGACCGGCTGTGGCAGGCGCTGCAGCCGCTGCCGATCCCCGACACGGCGTCGTCGCGGTTGTCCTTGCGGGCGTGCAGGTGGCAGCCGCCGCACAGCCGGCGCAGGTGGTCCTGGGCGGGGGTGGGGTCGGTCGCCGCCAGCGCGTCCTGCAGCGTCTCGCCGGGGCGGGGGGCCTCGCCCATGCGGGCGCGGGCGACCTGCGCGATGCCGGCGTTGGACGCCATCAGCGAGCCCAGGACCCGCTCGGCCTGGGCCTGGTGGCAACCCGCCGCCCCACAGGTGGCGCCGACCGTCGACAGCGCGCCGGGTTCCCGCTCCAGGCCGGCGTGGGCCGCCTCCTGCGCGCGGGCAGCCGGGTCGCCCAGGTGGCAGCGGTCGCAAGAGAGGGCGGCATGCACCCCCTGGGGGGGGCCGTCGTGGGGGGCGTGGCAGGCGCCGCAGCCGGCAGGCGGCGGCGGGGGTGCCGGCAGCCCGCAGGCGGCGAGCAGGACCAGGAGCAGCCAGGCCCGCAGCGCCCCCACTCAGGCCAGCCCGTGCTGCTTCATCTTGCGCCACAGCGTGGTGCGCGACCTCCCCAGCGCCTGGGCGGCCTCGTCCCGCCGGTAGTGGGCCGCCTCCAGCGCCAGCCGGATCCGCCGCGCCTCGCCGGCCTGCTCGGCGGTCGGGGTGGAGGGCGCCGCCACCGGTGCGGGGGCCTCCTCCTCGGCCAGCCGCCGGATCTCGGCGGGCAGGTCGCCGACGTGGATGGTCTGCCCCTCGCAGACGGCCACGGCGTACTCGAGCGCGTTCTCCAGCTCCCGCACGTTGCCCGGCCAGTCCCAGGCCAGCAGCACCCGCGCCGCGTGGGGCGAGAGCTGCACGGCGCGGCCGCGCTGCCGCCCGATGCGGGTCAGCAGGTGGCGGATCAGCGGGTCGAGGTCCTCGCGCCGCTGCCGCAGCGGCGGGATCTCGATCGGCAGCACGCACAGGCGGTAGTACAGGTCCTCGCGGAAGCGCCGCTCCGCCACCGCCTGCCGCAGGTTGACGTTGGTGGCCGCGACCACCCGGACGTCGGCGGCGCGGGTGCGCGACTCGCCCACCCGCTGGTAGCTGTGGTCCTCCAGCACCCGCAGCAGCTTGACCTGCAGGGGCAGGGGCAGGTCGCCGACCTCGTCCAGGAAGAGCGTGCCACCCTGGGCCAGCTCGAAGCGGCCGGGCCGGTCGCGGAAGGCGCCGGTGAAGGCGCCGCGGACGTGGCCGAACAGCTCGCTCTCCAGCAGCTCGCCGGGCAGGGCGCCGCAGTTGACGGCCACGAAGGGGCCGCTGGCGCGGGGGGAGCGGCTGTGCAGGGCGCGGGCGACCAGCTCCTTGCCCGTGCCGCTCTCGCCCGTGATGAGCGCGGTCGCCTCGCTGTCGCCCAGCAACTCGATCAGGCGCACGATGCGCAGCATGGCCGGCGAGCGCAGGACCAGGCCCTCGAACTCCAGGTAGCCGCGGTCATGCGAGGTGGCGTCGTCCTGGGGCCGCATCATCACGTGCACGCGGCCGTCGGGACCCCGGCCGGCGGAGAGCGAGACGGCCAGCCGGCGCCCGTCGGCCGTCAGCAGCCCCGCCAGGTGGCCCTCGCGCCGCTCGCCGCGGAGGATGGCCGCGCGGAAGGGGCTGCCCTCGGCCCACAGCTCGCCGCCGAGCAGCTCGGCCAGCGGGTGGCCGCGCAGGGCCTCGGCAGGCAGGCCGGCGGCCTGGGCCAGGCCGGGCGAGAGGTCGACGACCCGCAGCTCCGGGTCGGCGGAGATCCACAGGCGCCCCAGCGCCTGGGCCATGGCGTCCAGGTCTCCCCGGCCGGAGCCGGGAGCTGGCGGCGGGTCCAGCGGCTGCAGCACCTCGACGGCGCCGATGACGCGCCCGTCGCGGTCGCGGTGCGCGCGGCCCCGCTTGCGCACGGCCACCTCGACGCCGTCCTTGCGGAACAGGGAGACCTTGCCGTCGACCTGGCCGACCTCGAACAGCCGGCAGCCCTGCAGGCAGCGGTGGCAACGCACGGCCGTGATGCAGGCGGCGCCGATGGCGTCGGCGGCCGGGAAGCCGGTGAGCGTGGCCGCCGCGTCGCTCCAGCGGACGATGCGCCGGTCGGCGTCGACCTCGAACCAGGCCAGGCCCGCCAGCTCGGCGGCGTCGGCCGCCGGCTCGACGCCCGCGGGGAGGGCCGGCGCCGCGGGGCGCTCAGGCATGGGTCACCTCGGCCGGCGCGCGCAGGGCCCGCACCTCGGCCGGCTCGAGCACGCGCCAGGCGCCCGGCGCCTCCAGGCCCGTCAGCGTGAGCGGGCCCACCTGCTCGCGGTGCAGGGTCCGGACGCGGTTGCCCAGCGCGGCCCACATGCGCCGGACCAGGTGGTAGCGCCCCTCGGTCACCTCGACCCGCACCGTGTGGGGATCGAGCACCTCGACCCGGGCCGGCAGCAGGGGCCGCTGCTCGCCGCGCAGCAACAAGCCGCCGCCGGCCAGCGCGCCCACCTCGTCCCCGCGGACCGGGTCGGCCAGGGTCGCGCGGTAGACCTTGGGCACGTGGCGCCGCGGCGAGGTCAGGTGGTGCAGGAGCGCGCCGTCGTCGGTGAGCAGCAGGAGTCCCGAGCTGTCCTTGTCCAGGCGCCCCACGGGGGCCAGCACCGGCTGGCGGGCGGCGAAGCGGGGCGGCAGGCAGGTGTAGACGGTGGGCCCGTCACCGTCGCTGGTGCTGCACACCAGGCCGACGGGCTTGTGCAACGCGACGACCAGCGGCGGGCGCGGGTCCAGCGGCTGCCCGTCCACCCACAGGGCGCCCCCGGGATCGGCGTCGCCCACCCGCAGCGCCGCGCCGTCCGGCCCGGTCACGCGGCCCCGGCGCAGCAGCTGCTCCACCTCGCGGCGCGAGCCGTAGCCCAGGTTGGCCAGCAGGCGGAGCAGGTTCATTCCCCTCGTCTATCCGGACCCACCGCGCCCGACGGCCCCTCGGCCGACCCCTGCGGCGAGGCGGACGTTGCCGCCGCGGCCCCACGGGCGCAAGCTGCTGCCGTCGGAGGTGCGCGTGTCCCTGGTCGATCCCGAGCTGCGCGACCGGGTGGTCGCCTTCCGCCGCGACCTGCACGCCCACCCCGAGCTGTCCTGGCAGGAGCGCCGCACGGCCGAGCGCATCGAGGACCACCTGCGGGGCCTGGGCCTGGCGCCGCGGCGGCTGTGCGAGACCGCCGTCGTCGTCGACCTGCCCGACGACCGCGGCCGGCTGGACGCGGGCCCGATGGTGGCCCTGCGCGCGGACATGGACGCGCTGCCGGTCCAGGAGGCGACCGGCCTGCCCTTCGCCAGCACCGTGCCCGGGGTCATGCACGCCTGCGGCCACGACGGCCACACCAGCATGCTGATCGGCGCGACCGAGCTCCTGCTGCGGCGCCCCGCCAGCCGGCCGGTCCGGCTCATCTGGCAGCCCGCCGAGGAGCGGGGCACCGGCGCCGCGGCGCTGATCCGCGCGGGCGTGCTCGACGGCGTGGGCATCATCTTCGGCGGCCACGTCGACCGCCACCACGCGCCCGGCGAGCTGGTGGTGACCGACGGCGCCGTCAACGCCTCGACCGACCTGTTCACGCTGCACATCACCGGCCGCGCGGGCCACGGCGCCCGCCCGCACGAGAGCCTGGACGCCGTCGTCGTCGGCAGCCTGCTCGTCACCGCCCTGCAGACCATCGTCTCGCGCGAGGTCGACCCGGCCCACCCCTCGGTGCTCACCATCGGCAGCTTCCACGCCGGCAGCGCGCCCAACGTCATCGCCGGCCAGGCCACCCTGCAGGGCACCATCCGCGCCCAGGAGGCCAGCGTGCGCGAGCACCTGGTCCGCGGCCTGGAGCGCATCAGCAGCGCCATCGGCCAGCTCCACGGCGCCCAGGTCCGCCTGGAGATGGACGAGGGCACCCCGCCGCTGGTCAACCTGCCCGAGCCGACCGCCATCGCCCGCCGCGCCGCCGCCCTCGCCGTGGGGCCCGCCCGCGTCACCACCCTGCGGACCGTGAACATGGGCGGCGAGGACTTCGCCTTCTACCTGCAGCACGTGCCCGGCTGCTACATCCGCTTCGGCGCCCGGGTCCAGGGCCGCGAGTCCTTCCCCGCCCACAGCGGCGAGTTCGACTTCCACGAGGGCGCGCTGGAGTGCGGCGCCGCCTGGTACCTCCACGTCGCGCACGAGGGGGCCGCCGCGCTGGGAGGTGGGCCACGCTGAGCCCGGACGAGCGCACCGAAGAGGTCGACGGCGTCGTCGTCCGCGAGGCGGTCGAGACGGACGTGGGCGGGATCCGGGGCGTCTACCGCTCGATCTACGGCGAGGACTACCCGCACCCGGTCTTCTACGACGAGTGGTGGCTCAAGCGGTCGATCTACTCCGACGACGTGCTGATGTTCGTGGCGCTGGAGGGGCGCGAGGGCCCCGTCATCGGCACGGCCAGCGTGGTGCTGGACGTGGGCGCCCACAGCGACCTGGTGGGCGAGTTCGGCCGCCTGGCGGTGCACGAGCAGGCCCGCGGGCACGGCGCCGGGCGGGCGCTGATGCGGGCGCGGCTGCGGGCCGTGCGCGAGCGCATCCACGTCGGCATCGTCGAGAACCGCACGGTGCACGCCTGGTCGCAGCGCATCTCGGTGGGCCACGGCTTCCACCCGGTGGGCTTCCTGCCGATGAAGCACTTCTTCCACTACCGGGAGAGCGTGGCCATGTACGGCCAGCACTTCGACCACGCCCTGGGCATGCGACGCAACCACCCGCGGCTGGTGCCCGAGGTGGCCCCGCTGGCCAGCCTGGTGATGGAGGTCGCCGGCATGCCCTTCGACGGCATCGTCGACGAGGCCTCGCCCACCTACCCCCAAGAGAGCGGCTACCTGTTCGAAGAGCTGGGCGCCCGCTCGCTCCCTGCGCTGCTGCGCATCGAGCGCGGCCGCGTCCGCTACCGCGACATCTTCGGCCCGATGCGCCTGCAGTACGGCTTCTTCCGCCTGGCGGCCCACCGCGCCACCTACCTGCTGGCCCGCGACCCCCACGGCGCGGTGGCCGGTGCCATCGGCTACATCCGCGACCCGCACGCCCGCAGCCTGCGCATCTTCGAGCTGATCAGCGTGGGCGACCGGGTGGTGCGACCGCTGCTGGACGAGCTGCTGCGCCGCTGCGGCGAGGACTGGGGGGTCGAGTACGTCGAGGCCGACGTCAGCGGCTTCGCGCCGCGGATGCAGCGCACCCTGGTCGAGCTGGGCTTCGTCGCGGCGGCCTACGTGCCCGCGATGGTCTTCCACTCCGTCGAGCGCCTGGACGTGGTCCGGATGGTGCAGGTCCGGGTGCCCATCGCCCTGGGGCCGCTGGAGCTGGTGCCCGAGAGCCAGCCCGTCGCGGACCTGGTCGTCGGCACGCTGACGCGCCGGCAGGTCCTGCCGCGCATCGCCCAGGCGATGCAGGCCATCGGCGCCTTCGAGGGCCTGAGCGAGGAGCAGCGCGTGCGGGTCGCCAGCGCCTGCCGCCTGGTCGAGCACGGCGACGGGCAGGCCCTGTGGCGCGAGGGGGATCCGGCGACGGGCGCCCTGCTGCTGCTGACCGGCGAGGTGAAGGTCTGCCGGCGGACGGCCCCCTCCCCGCAGGGGGAGGTCGGTCGGGTGCGGGCCGGCGAGGTGGTCGGTGAGGTGGCCCTGCTGACCGGCGAGGCCCACTCGGCGACCGTCACGGCGCTGGGGCCGGTGGTCGCCGCGGTGCTCTCCCGGCAGGATCTGGTCGAGCTGGAGCGCCGACGTCCCGACATCGCCGTGCAGCTCTACAAGAACCTCGCCCGCGGCCTGGGCCGCAAGCTCCGGGGCGCCGGGCCCTCGCCCGGCTAGTCAGCCCAGCTCGACCACCTGCCGGTCCTCGGCCACCTCGACCTGCATGTCCAGCGCCTCGCCCAGGCGCAGGCGCAGGGCGTCGGCGGCGGCGGGCTCGCCGTGGACCAGCCACACCTGCCGGGGGCGCTGGCTGGCCCCCTGCGCCCAGGCGACCAGCTCGCCCTGGTCGGCGTGGGCCGAGAGCACGTCGACCTGCACGACCTCGGCCCGCACGGGCACGTAGCGGCCGTGCACCTTGACCTGGTCGGCGCCGGAGGCGAGGTGGGCCCCGCGGGTGCCGGCGGCCTGGAAGCCCGGCAGCAGGATGGTGTTGCGCGGATCCCCCGCCCACGCCGCCAGGTGGTGCACCACGCGCCCGCCGGTGAGCATGCCGCTGGCCGAGATCACGACCATCGGGCCCGCCTTCTGGTTGAGGGCCTTGGACTCCTCCACCGTGCGCACGAAGCGGGCGCTGGCGAACAGGTCGTGGACCTGGGCCAGGTCCAGGCGGTGCCAGTCGACGTGGTCGTCGTACAGGTGCGTGACCGCGTCGGCCATCGGGCTGTTCAGGTACACCGGCACGTCGGGGATCCGGCCCTCCTGCCGCAGGCGGTGCAGGGCCCACATCACGGTCTGGGCGCGGCCGACGGCGAAGGCGGCGACCAGCAGCACGCCGCCGCGGTCCAGGGTGCGGCGGGCGACCTCGGCCAGCACCTGCAGCGGGTCCTCCTCCCCGTGCAGGCGGTCGCCGTAGGTCGACTCCATCACCAGCACGTCGGCGCCCGGGTTGGGCGCGGGGGGGTGCATCAGCAGGTCCGAGGGCCGGCCCAGGTCCCCGCTGAACAGCACGCTCTGGCCCTGGTGCTCCAGGCGCAGGCTGGTGGCGCCCAGGATGTGGCCCGCGGGGACCAGGGTGCCGTGCAGGGGGCCCAGGTCCAGGTGGCGCCCGGCCACCGGGGAGAGCCGCTGGATGGCGCGCTCGGCGTCCTCGGTCGTGTACAGCGGCCGCGGCGGCTGGTGCTTGGAGAAGCCCTTGCGGGCGGCGTAGGCGGCGTCCTCCTCCTGCAGCCAGGCGGCGTCCCGCAGCAGGATCGCGGCCAGGTCTGCGGTGGGCGCGCTGCAGTGGACCCGCCCGCGGAAGCCGTCGCGCACCAGCGCCGGCAGGTAGCCCGAGTGATCCAGGTGGGCGTGGGTGAGCACGACGTCGTGGATGCTGGCCGGGTCGACCGGGAAGGGCGCCCAGTTGCGGCGGCGCAGCAGCTTGAGGCCCTGGAACAGGCCGCAGTCGACCAGGACCCGGCGGCCCTTGGCCTCCAGCAGGAAGCGCGAGCCGGTGACGGTGCCGGCCGCGCCCAGGAAGTGGATCTTCACGGGACCTCCTTGGGAAGAGCCCGCGGCTCCCAGGAGGGCTCAGCCCCGGACGGGGGGCTCGATCTCGATGGCCTGGCCCTCGATGGCCGCGTAGACCTCCAGCCCCGGGCCGTCGGCGGCCGCCAGGTCGCGGCAGCGCCGGAGCTTCTCGTCGATCATGTCGTCGTCGTGCATCGGGTCGTGCGAGAACAGCGCCAGCCGCTTCGCCCCGGCGGCCCGGGCGACCGAGACCGCGTCGACGTAGCAGGTGTGGCCCCAGCCCCGCTTGCTGTCGTACTCCTCGGGCGAGTACTGGCTGTCGGCGATGTACAGGTCGGCGCCCGCGGCGAACTTGACCAGCTCGGCGTCGCGCTTGCCGCCGTAGTCGGCCAGCTCCTCGTCCGGGGCGTGGCGGTCGGCCAGCAGGAAGCGGTAGGGCTCGGTGTCGGTGGCGTAGGTGATGACCGTGCCGTCGATCTCGATGCGGTAGGCCATCGTGATGCCCGGGTGGTTCACGTACATCGCCGTGACCTGGAAGGGCCCCACCTGGAAGCTGGGGTCGCGCACCTCGTGCACGTCGACGTTGGCCGCCATGTCGCCCAGGGCGACGGGGAAGTAGGCCGGGTCCATCTGGCCGCGCAGGACCTTCTCCAGCGGCTTCTCCACCGAGGGGGGTCCGTAGACCTCGATCCGGTTGCCGGGCACGTAGGCCGGCACGAAGAAGGGGAAGCCCTGGATGTGGTCCCAGTGCGTGTGGGTGATCAGCATCCGGATGTGCTGCGGGCGGCCCTTGGCCTCGGCCTGCAGGCAGATGCCGAGCTTGCGCAGCCCGGTGCCGGCGTCCAGCACCAGCAGGTCCTGCCCCCGCTCGATGGTGACGCAGGGGGTGTTGCCGCCGTACTTGATGGTCTCGGGGCCCGGGGCGGCGATCGAGCCGCGCACCCCCCAGAAGCGCACGCGGACCAGCTCCAGCGAGCGGCGCACGATGTCGAGGAGCTGCTGCCGCTTGAAGGGCTTGGGCAGGAAGTTGCCGGCCCCGAGCTCCATCGCGCGGCGCTGGTCGGCCGAGTAGGTCTGGCCCGACACGACGATGATCGGCACGCGCTGCCCGTGGGCCGTGGCGCGCAGGCGCCGGATCAGCTCGTAGCCGTGGATGCGCGGGGTCAACAGGTCGGTGATCACCAGGTCGGGCTGGCGCTCCTGGATGGCCTGCAGGCCGGCGTGGCCATCCTCGACCACCTGCACGTCGTAGCCAGCGGACTCCAACACCAGGCGGAACACGTCGCGAAGACCGGCTTCGTCCTCGATCACCAGGAGCCTGTGGGGCCGTTCGCTCAAGATCTCATCCGGTGTGGGAGGCAGGCGGTACGGCGGTCCCGAGGGGAAACCGCGGACCCGGGGACGACGTTATCGCACGCGGCCACGCGGGGGGAAGTCCAGGCCGGGGACGAGGGGCGCAATGCCTCAGGAGCTGGCGCTGGTGTAGTGGCGCAGGGCCCCGCGCCAGGTCAGCCGGCTGGCCCACAGCAGGCCCCCGGCCACCACCAGCGCGTGCAGCACGGTCCCGGGCCGGGCGGTGCCCAGGAGCGCCATCGCCGGGAAGCTGGTCACCAGCGCCACCGGGACGACGACCGTGAGCAGCAGGCGGACCCAGCCGCGGTAGACGCCCACCGGCCAGCGCCCCGCGTCCAGCGCCGCGGTCAGGAGGAAGCGCAGGTTGTCGACCCGCACGAACCAGAAGCTGGTGCAGATGACCAGCACCCAGACCCCGTAGATCGCCGCCAGCCCGGCCAGCAGCAGGCCCAGCGCCAGCAGGGCGCCCTGCCAGGTGGGCGGCGGCAGGTGCGCCAGGGCCCAGGCGCCGACCACCAGCCCGGCCAGCACGTCCCAGGCCTTGGCCGGCGCCACCCGCTGCAGGCTGGCGACGAGCTGGGCGTCCACCGGCTTGAGCACCAGGTAGTCCAGGGAGCCCGAGCGCACGCCCTCCACGACCGCGCCCAGGTTCGGCTCGACCAGCAGGCCGACCAGCCCCTGCAGCACCAGGAAGAAGGCCGTCACCAGCAGGGCCTGGTGCAGGGTCCAGCCCGCGACGCTGCCGGCGTGCTCGTAGACGAAGAGCAGGGGCAGGACGACGCCGACCGAGGCCACGGCGCCGACCAGCACGTCCACCACGAAGCTGGCGCGGTAGGCGGCGGCGTTCATCAGGGCCACCCGCCCCAGGGCGGCCAGCACGGAGATCCAGCGCGCAGGGCCGCGACGCATGGCCGGCAGCGGGGCCTCAGGCACCGACGGCTCCATAGCGGACCAACCCCCGCCGCCACATCCCCGCGCAGGTGCCCAGCGCCAGCACCACCCACAGCAGCTGCACCAGGACGGCATGGACCGGGTCGTCCCGCAGCCCCAGCAGCACCTCGACCGGCGTGGCGAGGGTGGCCTGGAAGGGCAGCCAGGCGGCGGCTTCCCGCACCGGGCCCGGCAGCAGGGCGACGGGGAGGAAGTAGCCGCCGAGCACGGCGTAGGCGGCGAACCACAGGCTGAACAGGCCGAGCGACTGCTCCAGCCAGAAGGCCAGCATCCCGAAGATCGCCTGCACCAGCCAGGACAGCAGGAAGGCCAGGACCACGCTGAGCAGGCCCAGCAGCGCCTGCGTCGGCGAGGGGAGCCACGCGATGTCGGGACGCCAGGCCAGCAGGAGCGCCAGGATGGGCGCCAGCACGACCAGCCGGAAGGGCACGGCCGCGGCGGTCTCGGCCAGGTTCTGCGCCAGGGGGTGGACCGGGCGGAGGAGCTGGGGCGAGAGGGCCCCCGTGCGCACCTGGTGGTTCAGCTCCCAGACCACCCAGGCGCCGGTGAGCTGGCGCACCACCAGGGTCGCCGTGAAGTACCGGGCGAACTCGGCCTGGCCGAAGCCAGAGACCGGCCCGTCGGCCGCGGCGGCGTTCCACAGCGCCAGCATCACCAGCGGCAGGCTGGCCGTGAGGATCCACACCACCATCTCGGCGCGGTAGGCGACCATGCTGGCGAAGCCGACGCGCAGCAGGGTCGGGGTCGCGCGCAGGTGGCGGGCCAGCCAGCCCCCCGCCCGGGCGCCCGCGCTCATGACGCCGCCTGCCCGGGCTCGCCCTCGTCGCCGCGGAAGTAGCGCGCCATCACCTCGTCCAGGGGGATCTCCTCGACCCCCAGGTCGGCGGCGGGCACGGCCGCCAGCACCTCGGAGAGCAGCGCGTTGACGCGGCTGGTCGGCACCGTCGCCACCATGCGCCCGTGCTCCTCGCGGAAGCCCAGCTCCCGCAGCGCCGGCACCTCGCCGCGCACCGTGACCCGCCGCTCGGGCGCGATCCGGCTGGCCAGCGCGTCCCGGGGCCCGTCGTAGCGCAGGCGGCCGCGGTCGATGACCAGCAGCCGGGGCGTGAGCGCGGCGATGTCCTGCATGTAGTGGCTGGTCAGGATCACGGTGGCGCCCAGCCGCTCGTTGACGTCGGCGACGAAGCGGCGCACCTCGGCCTGCATCTCGACGTCCAGGCCGATGGTCGGCTCGTCGAGGAAGAGCACCTGGGGCCGGTGCAACAGGGCGGCGCACAGCTCGCACTTCATGCGCTCGCCCAGCGACAGGTTGCGGGCCGGCTTGTCGATCAGCTCGCCGATGCGCAGCAGGTCGACCAGCTCGTCCAGCGTCCGGCGGAACTGCGCGCGGTCCAGGTCGTACATCGCGCGGTTCAGCTCGAAGGTCTCGCGCGGCGGCAGGTCCCACAACAGCTGCTGCTTCTGCCCCATGACCAGCGTGATGCGCCGCAGCAGGTCGGGGGAGCGGTCCTGCGGGCGGTGGCCCAGCACCGAGACCTGGCCCGCGGTGGGGTGCAGCAGGCCCGAGAGCATCTTGAGGGTGGTGGTCTTGCCGGCGCCGTTGGGGCCCAGGAAGCCCACCCGCTCGCCCTGCTGGATGGAGAAGGACACGTCGGCGACGGCGTGCACGTCGCGGGTGCGGCGGTTCCACAGCGAGCGCAGGCTGCCGGCCAGGCCCGGGTCCTTCAGCGGCACGCGGTAGGTCTTGCAGAGGTTCCGGACGTCGATCACGGGGCCCCTCCTACCCGCTCGCGGGCTATCGGGCGCCCATGACCGCGTCCGCCCGCACCCTGGTCAGCGCCTGCCTGCTCGGGCGGACCTGCCGCTACGACGGCCAGAGCAAGCCCTCGCCCGCGGTCTCCGCCTGGCTGGCCGCCCACGGGGGCCAGGTGGTGGCCGTCTGCCCCGAGGAGCTGGGCGGCCTGCCGACCCCTCGCCCCGCGGCCTGGCTGGCCGGCGGCGACGGGGCGGCGGTGCGGGAGGGCCGGGCCCGGGTGGTGCGCGGCCACGACGGGGGCGACGTCACCGCCGCCTTCCTCGCCGGGGCCCAGGCCGCCCTCGCGCGGGCGCCCGACGCCACGGCGGCCGTGCTCAAGGCGCGCTCGCCCTCCTGCGGCTGCGGGCAGACCTGGATCGACGGCCGGGTCCAGGGCGGCGACGGCGTCTTCGCCGCGCTGCTGCGGGCGAGGGGGGTCCCGGTGACCACCGACGAGGATCTGCCCGCGCGGGGGTAGGCTGCGCTGCGAAGCAGGAGGACCGATGCCCGAGCTGAAGGGAGACGCGATCCGGCGGGTCGCCATCGTGTTCGCGGGGGGACCCGCGCCCGCGGCCAACGCGGTCATCGCCGCCGCGGCGGTCAGCTTCATGGAGGACGGCCGCGAGGTGGTCGGCTTCTTCCATGGCTACAGCAACCTGTGCCGCTACCACCCGGTGACGCACCGGCTCTTGCCCGACCAGCACTACCGGATCCTCGGCCAGGCCGACGTGCGGGGCGTGCGCAACACGCGGGGGGTGCTGCTGGGGACGGCGCGCACCAACCCCGGCGCCGAGATCCGGACGGCCGCGGACCTGGACGACCCCGACAAGACCCGCAGCCTGCACGCGGTCTACACGGGCCTGGTCGACCTGGGCATCGACGCGCTCATCAGCATCGGCGGCGACGGCACGCTGCGCTCGGCCAACCTCCTGGTCGAGTACCAGAAGCGCCTGCCCGCCGAGGCGCGGCGGGTCGCCATCGTGCACCTGCCCAAGACCATCGACAACGACTACCGCGGCATCGACTTCACCTTCGGCTTCTTCACGGCCGTCGACGTCATGGCCAAGGAGGTCGAGAACCTGCGCGCGGACGCCGCGGCGACCTCGTCGTGGTTCGTGGTCGCCACCATGGGGCGCAAGGCCGGCTGGCTGTCCTATGGCGTGGCCATCGCCGGCGAGGCCGACATGGTGCTGGCCGCCGAGGACATCGACGGCAGCCTGACCATCGACGGCAGCGACGACGGGCCCCTGGACCTGGACCGCCTGTGCATGCGCATCGTGCAGACCGTCGCCGAGGCCGAGCGCCGCGGCAAGCACGACGGCGTGGTCGTGCTGGCCGAGGGGCTGGCCGAGCGGCTGCCCGAGGACATCGTCGCCGGCACCCAGCGCGACGAGTACGGCCAGCTCTCGCTGGGGGACTTCGACCTGGCGCGGATCGTCGCCGAGCGGGCCATGGTCCTCTACCAGCAGCAGACCGGCGAGCGGAAGAAGCTCAAGCCCCTGCAGCTCGGCTACGAGAGCCGCTGCGCGCCGCCGCACGCCTTCGACGTGATGCTCGGCAGCCAGCTCGGCATCGGCGCCTACCGCGCCCTGGTCGAGGAGGGGCTGCACGCCCACATGGTCAGCGTGACCGGACAGCTCGACCTGCAGTACCTGCCCTTCGAGCGGCTGATCGACGGGCAGACGCTGCTGACCGAGATGCGCTACATCCGCCGCGACAGCGACCTGTACCGCCTGGCGCGCTTCCTGGAGCAGCGGGTCGAGCGCCGCGAGGGCTGGAGCCCCGGCCGGCGCAGCGAGGGCTGAGCGCCCGGCGCAGGCGCCGTGGTGGTGGTGGTGGTGCCCCTCGCCGCCGCAGCCGTGGTGGCCGTCGTCGTCGGGCGCGGCCGAGGGCTCGCCGGCCAGGAAGCGGCGGGGCCAGGGGGCCAGGGGGCCAGGGGGCCAGGTGCCGGCTGTTATCCTTTGATCCCATTTCCCCGCTCCCGCCGCCTGGCGCACGCCACCCCTTGCGGACCAGCCCCCGGTCAGTCAGCCTGCGGACGGAGATCCCGTTCACATCGAAGAAGAAGGGATCAAAAGATAACAGCCGGCACCTGATCTGATCGGAGCCGGAACTGGAGACCCCCGTGCAGCTCCTGCTCCTGGCCCTGCTCTCCTGCGGTGACAAGGCCGCCGACGACTCGGGCCCCGACACCGACACCGACACCGACACCGACACCGACACCGACACCGACACCGACACCGACACCGACACCGACACCGACACCGAGCCCGCGCCGGTCTACACGGTCTACGACTTCGCCTTCCACTTCGGCTCCACCGGCGCCGGCGAGGGGCAGCTCTCTGAACCCCGCGGTCTGGAGCAGGGCCCCTCGGGCGACCTCTTCGTGGCCGACGCGGGCAACGGGCGCGTCACGCGCTGGACCGTCGAGGGGACCTGGGTCGCCAGCTTCGGCGAGGGGCTGATCACCGAGGCCAAGTGCCTGGAGTTCGACGGCGAGGGCCGCCTGTGGGTCGCCGACGGGGGCGCCGACCGGATCCTGGTCTTCGACGAAGCCGGCGCGCTGCTGGCCTCCTGGGGCGACAGCGGCGCGGGCGAGGGGCAGCTCGACGGTGTGTACGACGTGGCGCTGGACGGCGAGGGGCGGGTCTACGCGGCCGACTACCTCAACCACCGGATCCAGGTCTTCCAAGAGGACGGCACCTTCCTCTTCGCCTTCGGCACCCAGGGCACGGGCCCCGGCCAGCTCGACCGCCCCAGCGGCATCGAGCTGGGTCCCGACGGCCGCCTGTACGTGGCCGACACGCTCAACGACCGGATCCAGGTCTTTGAGACCGACGGCGCCTTCGTCGAGACCTGGGCCAGCTCCGGTGCCGGGCCCGGCCAGCTCAACGACCCGCACCAGCTCGCCTTCGACGCCGGTGGCTCGCTCTACGTGGCCGACCAGTTCAACCAGCGCATCACCAAGCTCTCCGCCACCGGCGCCGCGGTCACCACCCTGGGCACCCCCGGCGCAGGCGAGGGACAGCTGGACTGGCCCTTCGGGGTGGCCGTCCTGGCCGACGGCCGGGTCTACGTGGGCGACATGAAGAACGACCGCGTCGACGTCTTCGTGCCGGTGAAGTGATGGGCGCCCTGGGCCTGTGGCTGCTGCTGGCCTGCGCCGCGCGCGGTCCGGTGCAGTCCGGCAAGGCGAGCTGGTACGGCAAGGAGCTGGCGGGCAACCCCACCGCGTCGGGCGAGCCCTTCCGCCCCTCCCGCCGCACCGCCGCCCACCGGACCCTGCCCTTCGGCACCGTCGTGCGCGTGACCCGCCCGGACACCGGCGCCACGGTCCGGGTGGTCATCAACGACCGCGGCCCCTTCGTCGCCGGTCGCATCATCGACCTGTCGCGCCGCGCCGCCCGCCGCATCGACATGCTGGAGGCCGGCGTCGTCGCCGTGGACGTCCAGGTCGTCGGCTGCAAGGCGCGCTACGGCCGCTGCGGGGACTGAAGGGCTCAGCCGAAGCTGCCCTCCTGGAAGATGTTGACCGTGTTCCCCTCGGGGTCCCGGACCGTGATGTTGCGCCCGTAGCCGTCCACCGCCTCGGCCAGGATCTTCACCTTGGCGTGCTCCAGCCGCTTCTTGAGGGCCTCGAGGTCGTCGCAGGACAGGTTGAGGAAGGCGCCGCGGCCGGTGGGCAGGACCAGGCTGCTGGCCTGGCTGGCGTCGACCACCGCGATGCGGAAGCTGCCGCCGGTGTCGAGGAAGGCGTGGTGCTCGCCCTCCTTGCCCACGGCCAGGCAGAGCACCCGGCTGTAGAAGAACTTGGTCTGCGCGTACTGCTTCGCCGGGATCGTGACTTCCATGAGCTTGAGCTGCATCCGCTTCACCCTCCGCCGAAGGCCAGGTCCGCCTCGCTGCCGACCTGGGCGAAGGCGCTGAACTCGTCCAGCGCCAGGGTCAGGGTCTCGGTCGTGCCGCCCTGGAACACGCGACCGTCCCCGAAGAGCCAGCGCCAGTCGCTGCCCTCAGGGAAGTCCACCGTCACCGTGCCGCCCTCTTCGAGCACCGGCGCCACCAGCACCTGGTCGCCCAGCAGGTAGGCGTAGCCCTGGTCGTCCAGGAAGGTCATCAGGCTGCGCCCCTCGGCGAAGGCCTGGGCACCGCGCGCGGTCAGCCAGGGCAGCATCGCGTGGTGGCGGTCCACCAGGTCCCGGTACAGCTCGACCGTCTCCGGGTCGAAGCGCCAGGGCCAGTGCTCCCCGCCGCCGCCGTTCTCCATCACCGGGCTGAATGCGCCGACCTGGGCCCAGCGCAGGAACAGCTCCTTGGTGCGCCCCCCCTCGATGTGGTCCTCGGTCCGGTAGCCGCCGATGTCGCTGCCGAAGGCCAGGTAGCCGGCGTCCGCCGACCAGTAGAAGTTGCGCAGGGCCATCCGCAGCCCGTCGAAGGTGGCGTCCTGGTCGCCGACCCAGCCGGCCCAGGTGATGTCGACCGGCGCGAAGGACACGCCGGCGCCCCCGATGTCGGCGCCGTAGGTGTCGACGGGCCGCGCGGTGATGATGCGATCCTCGCCCAGCACCTGCCGCGTGTAGTCGTGGAAGTCCCGGTAGTAGGCCTCGCTGTACTCGTTGCGGGCCACCTCCGCGCCCAGGCCCGGGCTGTAGTTCGCCGTGATCGCGCTGATGTCCAGCCCGTCGCACTTCCAGCCGTCGATGCCCAGGGCCAGCACGGGGTCCATCAGCGCGTGCCAGGCGGCCAGCGCGTCGGGGTTCCAGTAGTCGATCAGGCTGCCCTCGCCCTTCCACCAGCTCACCACGGCGGGACCGCTGTCGGCGTCCTGCTGCATGAACCAGCCGTTCTCCGCCCACTCGTCGTAGATGGGCCCGGCGTCGACGTTGATGGCCGGCACGATCCACAGGAAGACGCGGATGTCCCGCGCGTGCAGGGCGTCGATGGTCCCCTGCGGGTCGGGGAAGCGCTTGGGGTCCCACTGGAAGTCGTTGTAGGCCGTCTCCCACGGCGAGTCGATGATGACGGCGGCCACGTCGATGCCGTTGTCCGCGTAGCCGTCGACCATCTCGAAGAGGCTGTCCTCGGTCGACTCGCCCTCCCAGACCCAGTGCCGCCACGCCCACTCGGGCCAGGCCGCCTCGTAGGTGGGGCTGCCGCCATCGGCGCCGCCGTCCCCTCCCCCGGTGTCGTCGGAGGGGTCGCCCGTGCAGGCCAGCAGGGTCAGCAGGATGGGGAGCACCAGCACCTCCTGGGGGACCGAAGGGCGCTATCACGAGGTCGTCACCCGCGACGCGCCGGACCCTCAGCCCTCGACCAGCCGCCCGCCATGGTGGGTCCCTCGGGGCCGGATCACCCAGCGCTTGGGGAAGATCCGCCCCGGGCTCACGTCTTGCCGGCGCAGCCAGGAGAGCTCGCCACCCTCCATCCACGTGGCGACGGCCTCGCCGACCGCCAGGTGGCTGGTCAGCCCGTAGCCGCCCAGGCCCGCGGCCCAGTGCAGGCCGGGCAGGTCCGGGTCGGGGCCCAGGATCGGCCGGCGGTCGGGGGCGAAGGTCCGCAGGCCCGTCCAGCCGGCGGTCCAGCCGACCTCGGACAGGGCCGGCAGGTGCTGCACGAGGCGCTCGCCGACCTCGTCGCGCCAGCCGTCGGCCACCGGCCCCGTCGAGCCCGGGCCGGGCGCGGGCGGGTCGATGCGCTCGTCGCAGCCGCTGACCAGCCAGCCCCCTCCCTCGGGCCGCACGTACAGGCCGAGGTCCTCCAGCCAGCACCAGGGGTGCCCGGGACGGGCGAGGGGATGCGGCGTGGTCAAGAGCAGGCTGCGCCGGATCGGGTACAGGGGCCGCCGCAGGCCGAGGGGCGCCGCGAGCTGTCCGGACCAGGCCCCCGCCGCCAGCACGACCCGGTCGCAGGCCAGGGGGCCCTGGTCGGTGTCGACCCCCACCACGCGCCCTCCGTGCACCTGCAGGGCCGTCACGCGCACGCCGCGCCGCAAGGCGCCGCGCCCCTGCAAGGGGGCCAAGAGGCCCGTCGCGAGGGCGTGCGGATCGGCCACCCGCGCCTCCGGCACGTACCAGGCCCGCTTGAGGTGGACCCCCGCCATGGCCGGCGCGACCCGGTCGGGCAGGTCCAGGGCGATCACCTCGTGGCCCGAGGCGCGCAGCGCCGCGACGGCGTCGTCGAGCTCCTGGGCCTCGTGCACCAGGCCGTGCACGGCGCCCGTGATCCGCGCCGGCAGCACCTGCCAGCCCTCCTCCAGCTCCCGCAGCAGCGCGTGGGCGCGCAGGGCCAGCCGCCGCTCGACCGGGTCCTCGACCAGCAGGCGCACCATGCCGGCGTTCTGGGCGCTGGCCTCGCTGGCGACCTGCGACCCCTGCTCCAGCACCCGGAGGGAGCCCGACAGCCGCGCAGCCACGGCCGCGCCGACCAGGCCCGCCCCCACCACCACGGTCTCCACGGACTCCATGTCGCCCCCTCCAGGTGAAGCGGCCGCTACAGGCTCAACGGCACGGCCAGCACGGGACAGGGCGCGTCCCGCATCACGCGCTCGGTGCGGCTGCCGATCACCTCGTCGGCCAGGCTGTCGTGGCCTCGGGTGACCATCACGATCAGGTCGGCGTCGCTCTCCTGGGCCTCGACCAGGATCGAGGAGACGACCGGCCCCCGGCTCCACCGCCACTGGATGAGCGCGCCCGGCGGGGTGAGGACGGCGGGCAGCTCGTCGGGCACGGTGCCCACGTGGTGCAGCGCGAGCTGCGCCGAGGTCGTGCCGGTCGCCACGAGGAAGGTCCACGCCGCGTCCACCGCGTCCTGCACGGCGATGTCGTCGCCGACCGGCACCAGCACGCGGCGCAGGGCGAGGCGCCCGGAGGTCGGGTCGACCACGCCGCGGGTGCCCTGGCCGACGAAGAGCGTGCCGACCGAGAAGTGGCGGGCGAGGCGCTCGGCCGCGCTGCCGAAGACCAGGCGGTCCAGGCCCTGCCGGCGCTCGGAGCCCAGCAGCAGCAGGTCCGGGCCGAGGACCTCGGCCGCGTGGATGACGGCGTGGAGAGGGTCGGGGCCCTCGGCCGCCACCTGGGCCAGGTCGAGGCCGGCCAGGTCCTCGGCCTGCGGGTGCCCCCACACGCGCAGCAGGTCCCGCACGAGCGGCCGCACGTCCCAGGGGCGCGCGGGCCCCGGGCCGCGGTGGGCGTGCACCACGCACAGGCGCGCCCGCGCGTCGAGCGCCAGGCGCAAGCCGTGGGCCAGCAGGTCGGTGGCGCCCGGTCCCAGGTCGGTGGCCAGCACGATGCGGCGGAGCAGGGGCGTGGTCATGACCCTCTTGTAGCCTCCCGGTCCGACCCCGGCCCGCTCCCGCGGCGTCCGGATGCCCTACGCCTCCGGCGTCCGAATAATCGTCACCGGGCAGCCGGCGCGGCGGATCACGCGCTCGGCCACGCTGCCCAGCAGGGCGCGCTCCAGGCCCCGCCGCCCGTGGGTGCCCATCACGATGTGGCGCGCGCCCAGCTCCTCGGCCACCGTCATGATGGTCTCGGCCGGCTCGCCGTGGCGGACCAGGTGGCTGACCGGCAGGCCATGGCTGCGGAAGGCCGCGGCCAGCCCGTCCAGGTGGCTGCCGGCCTCCTGGTCGAGCACCCCCAGCGCCGTCTCCGTGTCGATCAGGCCGACGGGCAGGGCGCCGGCGGGCGGCACCCCCACCGGCAGGTGCACCACGTGCAGCAGCGTCACCACGCAGTCCAGCGCGCGCGCCAGCTTCACCGCCATGTCGACCACGGGCTGGGTCGGGCCGGCCAGGTCGACGGGGACCAGGAGCACATCAGCGTTCATGAGGACACCTCGTGGGCCAGGCGAGAGGGCCGGCGAGGGCGCCTCCCAGGGAGGGTGCAGGGCGGCGGGCGGCTCCGCGGTGCGCCCGAAGGCGGGGATGGACGGTCATCGTAGCAACAGCCGCCCGCGCCGGGCTACGGGCGCGACGCCATGGCGCTCCCCTCCCCCGCCGCCCGCCCTGCCCGCGTGGCCCTGGTCTGCTCCGCCCACGGCTTCGGGCACCAGGCCCGGCAGCTCGCCCTGGGCCAGGCGCGCCAGGCGCGCGGCGCCCGGGGTCAGCTCCGGCGGCCGCGGTCTTCACCAAGCCCGGCGACGGCATCCTGGCCGAGGCCAGCCTGGCCGGCCCCCCCCCTGTGCTGGGTGCCGCGCGGCGCCTTCCCCGAGGCGGCCTCCCTGGTGGCGGCCATGCATGCCCGGAGTGACCAGGCGGTGGGCCGCCTGGCCCAGCAGGTCCTGGGCTGACGCGCCGCCCGGGGCCCCGTCAGGGCCCGCCCCAGCCGCGCTCGGCCAGGAAGTCCCGCACGACCGGGTCCTGGGCGGTCACCGGCCGCAGCCAGGTGCCCACGCGCTCGCGCCGCCACCACCCGGCCTCGCCCCAGGTCGTGAACCGGTAGCGGTAGAGCGAGACGCGCACGGCCCGGGGCGGCGCGTCCGGGAAGGGATCGGCGGCGAGCAGGCGCTTCACGGCCGGCTCGCCGTGCACCAGCTTCCAGGCCAGGTGCACGACCCAGGGCGCCCGCTCGGGGGACTGCATCGCGGCGAACCAGGCCTGCCAGTCCAGCCGCGGCTGCCAGGGCGTGACCAGGCAGGGCGCCCGGTCCACCGGCCCCGGCTTGCACGGCAGCTCGTAGGGGCGCCAGGTCGCCGCCGGGTCGTCGGGGTCGTCGGCCGTGCCCTCGATCCCGATGACGTGGAGCTGCTGCCCGACGCTGCCGAAGGCGCCGTAGCTGTTGACCAGGTGCAGCGGGTCGAAGCTGGTGTTCATCGCCTGGCGGGCCGAGAGCAGGTTGGCCACCGGTCCGACGCTGAGCAGGCCGACCGCAAGGCACAGCCCCGCCACGACCCCGGCGCGGGGCCGCGACAGCGGGGCGACCGGCAGGGCCCGGGCCCGGCGGACCAGCGGCCCGGGGAGGACCCGCGCCAGGGCGTCGTCGTCCAGGGCCGCCAGGCACAGCACCAGGCTGAGCCAGTTCAGCCAGGACAGGTTGCCGCTGGAGATGAGCAGCACCTGGAAGCTGGCCAGGACCAGGGCGGCGCCGGTCCGCCAGGGCGCCGGCAGGAACAGGGCGAAGGGCACGACCAGCTCGACCACGTGGTTCCAGGCCACGCCCAGCCGCAACAGGCCGTCGGGCGCCTGGTGCCACAGCCAGGACAGGGGATGGGGGTTGGGCTGGGTCTCGTAGTGCCAGCGAAGGCAGGTCAGGTCCCGCCAGCAGTCGTCGCCCCGCAGCTTGATCAGGCCCGCGCCCAGGTACAGCCGGAACAGCACCCACCGCAGCAGCCAGACGACGGCGGCGGGCACGGGGCCGGCGCGCAGCGGCCGCGGGTCCAGCGGCGGGGCCAGGAAGATGGCCAGGAAGCCCACCTCCAGCAGCAGGGTCTCCCAGCCGTAGCCGAGCCAGACCTGGCCGACGTGCACGAAGGAGAGCTGCAGCACCCACAGCAGGGCCAGCAGCGGCGCGTTGGCCAGGCCTCCGCACAGCGCCAGCGACGCCACCAGGCCCAGCCCCGCCGCCGCGTGCAGCGTCGCGTCCGAGGCGTCGAGCCAGAACAGGCTGGGCCGGAGCCAGGGGGCCTGCGCGCCATGCACCTCGACCAGGCGCGCCAGCCAGGGCTCGACCGGCGAGAGTCCCCGCCGCCCCCACAGCGGCGCGGCGTGCCACAGCAGGCCAGCGAAGGCGATCGCGTAGATGAGGCCGAGACCCCGAAGGAACGCGAAGCGCACCAGGTGGAACCGCGCCGGGGGCCGACGCCAGGCGGCGGCCTCGGGGGGCGGCACGACAGCTTCCGACATGCAGGGACAGCGTAGCCGTGGCTACGCTGCGCGGCCGTGACTCCGTCCCCGCTCCTCCTGCTCCCCCTGTGGCTGGCCTGCGCCGGCGACGAGACCTACGTGCCCCAACCCATCGGCGGCGACAGCGGCTGGACGGCACCCGACGGTGGCGGGGACGGCGGCGGCGGCGGCGAGCTGTGCAGCGACCCCGCCGGCGGCCCCCAGGCGACCCTGCGGGTGAGCAACCGGGGCACCCTGCCGGTCCAGGTGTACTGGGTGGACACGAGCTGCGCCGAGCTGCCCTATGCCCAGCTCCAGGGCGGCCAGTCCTACGACCAGCCCACCTACGTCAACCACGCCTGGCGGGTGCGGGTGCTCGGCAGCGGCGAGCTGCTCGCCGAGCTGCTGGTGGACGAGACGCTGGAGATCGTCGAGGTGTCGCCGTGAGGGTCCCCGCCGCGCCCCTGGCGCTCGCCGCCGCCGCCACCGGCTGCATCAACCTCAAGCAGATGCCGCCCGACCAGCCCTGCAAGGAAGCCGGCTACGCCATCGCCAGCCGGATCTTCGACTGCACGGCCGACGGGGACCTGGCCAACGCCACCTACGAGCGCTTCGAGGAGGAGTACGCCTGCGTGCTCTGGGACCTGGAGGAGGAACCCGACCCCTATGGCAGCAACGTCGAGAAGGACCTGTTCCACTGCTCGCTGACCATCGGCGCGATGGAGTGCGAGCAGGTGCTGGCCTGCGGCGAGGACCTGGACTGCTTCCTGTCCACCTCGCCGGCCTGCGGGCTGGTCGTGACCTACGCCGACGGCAGCGCCCTCTCCTCCGGCGGCGGCGCCGACAGCGGGAGCGGCCGGTGAGGGCCGGCCTCCTCGTCGCGGGCGCCGCCCTGCTGTCCAGCCTGGCCGGACCCGCTCGCGCCCAGGACACCACCGGCGGCATCAACTACGGCGACGGGGGCGACAAGCGCTGGTGGGACCCCGACGGCGTCAGCAACTGCCAGAGCAACGCGCCCATCGCCGGCACCGCCGGCTACCGCAACGCCTCGGCCGCCATCACGACCAACGCCACCACCTACGGCGCCGCGCAGTGGGCCGAGCGCAACCTGTTCCCGATGGTGCACCGCCGCGACCGCCCGCAGAAGGCCACGGGCGCCGGCGCGATGGAGACGAACCTGGTCTTCACGGCGACCCGCGTGCCCTCGGTCGAGTCGGGCTACCCCTTCGGCGACTGCCCCTACGACTACCGGGTCACGATGCGGGCGCTGGACCTGGGCGCCAGCAACTTCGGCTTCGCGGTCAAGAAGGGGCGGGTCGGCCTGTTCTACGCGGGCTCGCTGACCTGGTCCTCGTCGGCCTTCGCCAACAACGCCGCCCGCGGGATGATGACCGGCAGCTACCTGATCTGGGGCGGCGTGGGCGCCGCGGCGGCCCCGGCCCTGGGCGGCTGGGAGTACGAGCAGGGGGTCTCGACCATCTCGCCGGACTGGATCCTGGGCGCCACCGTCGACGCCAGCTACCTCTTCGCCGAGGCCGGCTACGTCGGCTCGACGGGCTTCTACGGCCACGTGCAGGAGGGCACGGTCGGCTTCTTCGGCTCGGCCCTGGTCCAGAAGGGCATCGACGGCCTGCCCTTCTTCAAGGCCGGCGCCGACCGCGTCGAGAGCAAGGCCGGCCTGTCCAGCGTCTACGCGCGCAAGCTGCCCCTGCAGGCCATGCCCCGCTACGGCGACGGCAGCGGCGCCCCGCAGCGGGACGGGGACACGGAGATCGAGGACAGCCTGCAGACGGCGCACCTGGAGCAGCTCAACCTGGGCGGGGTGGCCGACGTGCTGGTCGCGGGCGCCTGGAAGCCCACCCCGGGGCTCTTCGAGGCCCAGGTGGGCGTGCACAGCAAGGGCTACCACGAGGCCCGCAAGGCCCAGGCCGACGAGGAGGAGGAGGCCGGCCTGCTGGGCCAGGCGCGGCCGGGCTTCCTGGTCCGCGGCGGCGTCGTGAACCTGCCCGACCTCTGGTACTACGGCGTCGAGGGCGGCATCTACGGCACGGCGCGCCTGGAGCTGACCCAGGCCTTCGGCGACGGCACGCCGATGTACGTGCAGATGCGCCTGCTGTGGAACGACCCCGAGATGCTTGCGCTCTACCCCTTCGCCTACAACGGGGTCTGGGCGTCCTACCGGTTCTGGGCGGCATTCTGACGCCCGCTCGGGCAGCCGCCATGCGGTAGGGTGGCAGCAACGGCGGCGTCCTCGTCGCCAGGGAGGTCCCGTGGCCGCGACCCTTCCCGCCCTCGGGCTGCTGCTGCTGACCGGCTGCCAGGACGCCGACCACCCCCTGGCCCAGGTCGACGATCGCTACGTCGACATCCTGGTCGACCTGGGCGTCGCCAACCGGGACACGGCGCGCAACGTGCGCAGCACCGAGGCGCGCGCCCGCAAGGCCGAGGCCGAGGAGCGCCAGGCGGCCTTCTTCCGCGACCCCCAGGTCCAGGCCGTCATCGAGCAGGTGCGCGCCAGCCCGCCGACCCCGATCGAGAAGGCCAAGGCCGAGGGCTACTGGCGCCAGATGATCACCAGCCGCCCCTGGACCGAGGGCGAGAAGGCCGAGGAGGTGCGCCTGCTGGGCCGCCTGGAGGAGCAGGCCAGCGTGCCGGCGACCTGGAAGCGCCCCGACGGCAGCCTGGAGGTGGACCTGGCCCCCGCGTGGACCGAGGTCAGCCGGGCGGCGAACGGCTGGCCACAGGCCGAGCGGGACGCGCTGCTGGCGGCCCTGGTCGAGCAGCAGCTCCAGGTGGTGGGCGCCGACCTGCGCGCGCTGATCAAGCTGCGCAACGAGGTCGCGCGGCGGGAGGGCTTCGAGGACTGGTGGTCGCTGGGGCTGGCCAGCCAGGGCCTGACCCCGGCCGAGGTCGACGACCTGATCACCTCGCTGACCGAGGTGGTGCGGCCGCACCACCATGCCGTGGCCGCGCGCCTGGAGCAGACCGCGACGGCGACCGGCATCCCGCTGACGGCCGCCAACCTGCCGCTGCTGCGCCGCAGGGCCGGCCTGGAGCTGGGGCAGGAGGAGGCGGACGGCTGGTTCGACGCCGACCTGGCCGAGGACCGCGTGCTCACCGCCTTCCGCGACATGGGCATCGACACCTGGGGCTGGCAGGTCTACACCGAGCCGCGCCGCTACGCGCGCCCCGGCGTCTACGGCTTCCCCATCCGCCCGCCCGAGCACCTGGCCATCGTGCTCAGCCAGGATCGGCGCTGGTCGACCTGGCAGTACGAGGCGCTGGCCCACGAAGGGGGACACGCCGCCTGGTGGCGGATGCTGTCGACGATCCAGGCCTCGTCACCGACGCTGTGGAGCCCGCCCGACCCGTGGTTCGAAGGCTTCGCCCAGCTCTTCGAGCGCATCCTCTACGAGCCCGCGTTCTTGTCGGCCTACGTGCCCGAGGTGCCGCCCGAGCGGCGCGAGGGGCTCTCGGCCTGGCGCGCGGCCAAGGCCGTCGCCGCGATCTCCGACGCCATCGTGCAGACCCAGGTCGAGCGGCGCCTGTACCAGGATCCCGAGGACCTCGTGGCCGTCGCGGCCTTCGCCTCGCAGACCCGCGCGGCGCTGACCCTCGAGCCCGCGCCGCCCGCCAGCTCCTCGGGCCTGCCCTACGACCCGGCCCTGCTCTCCAGCCTGCTGTGGAACTACCCGGCCTACAGCCAGAACTTCATGGTCGCGGCCCTGGCCGAGGCCTGGCTCTACGAGGCGGTGGCCGAGCACGTGGGAGACCCGGTCGGCAACCCCAAGGTCGGCCCCCTGCTGCAGGAGCGCATCGTGCGCGCCCAGGCCGACCTGTCCTTCCCCGACCGGGTGGCCGCGCTGACGGCCCAGGATCAGCGCGCCGCCCTGTCCCGCTACCTGGCGCGGGGCGCCCTACCCGCGGCCGCCCACGCCCCCCCCGCCACCGTCGGGGAGTAGCGCGGCGACGGCGTCCCGCGCGCGGGGCAGCCGCCACCAGGGCACCCACGGGGCCAGGTGGTGGGTGTGGTGCAGGCCGAAGTGGAAGCAGGTCAGGAAGGTGGCCCAGCGCGGCCAGCCCTCGCTGCGCGCGTGGTGGGCATCCGGGAAGGGGTCGGCGCCGGGGTGGTGGGGCCGGTAGGTGCCGAACCACCAGAGCTGCACCGCCGACAGCAGGGCGGGCACCGAGTGGTAGAGCAGCGCCTGGCCGGGGCTCGCGCCCAGCGCGACCACCAGGACCTGGAAGAGCAGCGCGACCCGGACGAGCTGCGCCAGGTCCATGTAGCGCCGCATGAAGGCCAGGAACCACGGGACGGCGCGCGGGTCGCCGCCGTGGAAGTCGGGGTCGCTGGCGGTGCCCGGCCGGGCGTGGTGCTGGTGGTGCGCCTCCAGCAGGGCACGCCAGGAGAAGCCGGCGTACAGGAAGACGGACAGGGCGCCCAGCGCCCGGTTCAGCCGCGGCCGCCCCGGGTCGACCAGGCCGTGCATGGCGTCGTGCGCGGTGATGAACAGGCCCGTGCAGAGGAAGGTCCGCAGCAGGACCACGAAGGGGACCAGGGGCCAGGGCACGGGCCAGGCCAGGGCGCAGGCCAGCGTGCAGATCCACGCCGAGATCAGGCTGATCGCCAGGGTGACGCCCACGCCCGCGTCCTGGTGGCTGGGCGCGGCCAGGGCGGTGCCGGGGAGGGCGGGGGCCAGCGGTGCGGGGGGAGGCGGGGACACGACGGGGTTCTAGACTGCTCGCGCGTCCGCGCCAGCGCCGCCGCGCCCGGTTAGCCGGGGGCGATGTCGCGCAAGCCGCCCCTCGAGCTGGTCGCCCCCGGCGCCGTCGCCCGCCCCTCGCAGGAGGAGGCGATGGCCGCGGTGCGCACCCTCATCCGCTGGGCCGGCGACGATCCCGGCCGCGAGGGGCTGGCCGACACCCCCGATCGCGTCGTGCGCGCCTACGGCGAGTTCTTCTCCGGCTACGCCGAGGATCCGGTCGAGGTGCTCTCGCGCACCTTCACCGAGGTCGAGGGCTACGACGAGCTGGTCCTGCTGCGGGACATCCGCATCGAGAGCCACTGTGAGCACCACATGGTGCCCATCATCGGCAAGGCCCACGTCGCCTACCTGCCCGACCACCGCGTCGTCGGCATCAGCAAGCTGGCGCGCGTGGTCGAGCTGTACGCCCGGCGCCTGCAGATCCAGGAGAAGCTGACCGCCCAGGTGGCCGACGCGATCTACACGGTGCTCAAGCCGCGCGGCGTCGGCGTCGTGATCGAGGCCGACCAC
Organism: Myxococcota bacterium; assembly: GCA_023150805.1. Taxonomy (GTDB): domain Bacteria; phylum Myxococcota_A; class UBA796; order UBA796; family UBA2385; genus UBA2385. Next base: position 57,454 of record JAKLKF010000003.1, read on the forward strand.
GCCTGCATGACGACCCGCGGCGTGCACCAGCCCGGGGTCACGATGGTCACCCGCCGCCTGCTCGGCTGCTTCCGCGAGGACCCCGTCCGCCGGGAGTTCCTGGCCATGGTGGGCCGCCCGGGGGGAACCGCGGCCGGCCTCTGAGCACGGCCCACCCGGGGTCGCTCAGTCGCGGCTGTAGCCCCACAGCTCCCAGGTCCGGCCCGCGTAGCGCAGCAGGATGGGGCCGATCCCGTCGGCGAAGACCGCCTCTCCCTGGAAGGTGCCCTGCCCCACCTCCACGGTGAGCGCGTCGGGGAAGGTGCCGTACCAGACCTCGACCTCGCCCTGGTCGACGATGGTGGTGCCGTCGGCGCTGCTGCCGACCTCCAGGCCCGCCGGCAGCAGCAGGCTGTCGTCGACGCGGTAGCCGACCGCGTCGGTGGCGACGTCGTAGGTCCCCGCCTCCGTCGCCGTCCGCCAGGGCTCGCCGTAGCGCAGCTCCCAGGCGTCCTCCTCGACGTGGATCATCAGCGGCACGCTGTCGGGCGCGCCCTCCGGCCCCAGGGTCAGCCAGGTGCCCGCGGGCCCGGCCCAGGTCGCGACCCGCGCCTCCTCCGGCGCGCGGAACTCGCCGCTGCACCCGATCAGCAGCACCAGCAGCGGGCTCACTGCGTCCACACCGGCACGTGGTTGTTCTGGGCCGGATCCTGGTCGGGCAGCCAGAAGGCCGGGTAGCTGGGGTCGCCGCCCACCTCGGCCACCGCCGGGTCGAAGGCCGCCACCCAGATCTGCGGGTTGCCCACGGTGACCGCGCCGTAGGCCCGGGTCGAGGAGAAGGCCAGCCACAGGATGTCGTCGTCGGGCAGCGGGCCCCAGCGGGACCAGGAGTTGGTCAGCGACGCGCCCTGGTTGGCGGCGTCCAGGCGGATGGCCGCGCCGCCCGCCGCGGGGATCACCCACAGCTCGGCGTCGAGGTCGTTGTAGCTGTCCCCGGTCGAGAGGTTGAAGGAGATCCACTCCCCGTCGGGCGAGAAGGCCGGGTAGTAGGCGTTCCAGCCGGCGGGCGGCGTGTAGAGCACCTGCATCGGGCCCCACTGGTCGTCCGCCAGCACCGGCACCACCGCGATGCTGCCGCCGCTGAAGACCCAGTCGTAGGTCAGCGCGTCGGTGTGGGTGAACACGACCTGGGTGCCGTCGGGCGACCAGTCGGGGTGGGTGGTGCCCCCCGTGATGGGCAGGCTGCCCAGCACGGTCCAGGTCGTGGCGTCCCACAGCCTCAGGTCGCCGAAGAAGGTGCTGAGCATGCGGGAGCCGTCGGGCGACCAGGCCTTGAAGTTGCCGTACTGCTCGCTGTCGTAGGCGACCAGGTCCTGGCCCTCGGCGTCCTTGACCCCCAGCCGCCCGTTGCCACCGTCGTAGGTGAAGGCGACGTCGCCCTGGGCGCTGATCGCGTGGCAGGCGACGCAGTACCCGGTCTGCGCCTGGGTCAGGTAGTCCTGGGCCGGCTCGCCGTAGGGGATCTCCATGAAGCCGCCGGCCGAGGAGGACCAGTAGACGATGGCCCCGCGGGCGTCGAGGCGGTTGACCGTCACCTCGCGCGGCAGGGCCTCGTACACCGTGCCCGCCGCGACCGCGGCCAGCGACAGGTCCAGGCTGCCGCCGGCGTTGGTGCTGGTGATCGCCTGCCAGGTCTCCTCGTCGGCCGTCCAGGACGAGGCCGCCGTGTAGACGGTGACCTCGGTCAGCGCCGACCGGAACCGCAGGCGCCAGGACTCGGGCGTCACCTTGGCGGGCGGGGCCCACTGGAAGGTGATCCCCGGCGTGTTGCGCGGGAGGTTCACCCCGTCCTCGGGGTACAGCCACAGCTCGGCCTGCACCGTGGCGGTGGCGGCGTCGAAGGCCTCGGGATGCGCGCCCTCCTCGACCCGCTCCTCCTCCCACAGCACCGTCACCGTCGCGGTCGCCTCGACGCCGGCCAGGGCCGCGGTCACCCAGGTCACGCCGCCGCCCGTCGTGCCGGGCTGGAACCAGCCGCTGTCGTCGATGGTGCCCGCCGTCTCGTTGGAGACCGACCACTCGACCAGGGTGGTGCCGTCCTCGACCTCGCCGTCGTCCCAGGTCACGGTGGCGGCGAACTGCAGGCCGTCGCCCCCGTCGGCGTGGGTGCGCACGGTCCGATCGCCGGGGCTGATCTCCAGGGCGGCGATGGCGCGCACGGGCGCGGACGCGACCGGCGGCTCGGCGCAGGCGAGCAGCAGGGATGCCAGGAGGAGGTGCATCGGGATCCGGGGTGCCGCCCCGAGGCTACCACGCGCCGGCCCTGGCTCCACCCGCGCCGCGGCGCCCGGTGTAGGATGCGGCTGGCACCTCGGGAGCGACATGCCCTGCCCCCCTCGTGGATCGCGCGCGCCGGGCCTGGCCGTGGCGGTCCTGCTCGGGTCGATCCTCGGCTCCCCGGGCTGCAACGAGTACGGCTACGCCGAGCTGAGCGTGACCGACATCTTCCAGCAGGGCGGTGTTGGGGTGCAGAGCGACGTGCTGCTGGTGGTGGACGACTCGGCCAGCATGGCCGACGAGCAGGAGCGGCTGGTCGCGGGCTTCGCGGGCTTCACCGACGTCCTGGAGACGACCAGCGCCGACTTCCAGCTCGGCATCGTCACCACCGACGCCCAGGCCGGCGCGACCCTGCGGGGCGAGGTGCTGACCCCCGAGAGCCAGGACCTGACGGCGGCCTTCCTGGAGGCGGTGGCGGTCGGCACCGGTGGCGACCGCGTGGAGCAGGGCCTGATCCAGGCGCTGCTGGCGGCGAACCCCGCCATCAACCCCGGCTTCCTTCGCCCCGGCGCCGAGCTGCACGTCCTGGTCGTCAGCGACGAGGACGACCAGGGCGACGAGGAGGTCGCCTGGTACCTGCACGAGCTGCAGTCCCTGGCGGGCCAGGACCGCGTGACCGTGCACGGCCTGGTGGGGGACATGCCGGCCGGCTGCGCCAGCGGCACCAGCGCGGCCGACCCGGGCCCCCGCTACCTGGAGGCGGTGGGCAGCACCGGCGGGCGCCGCGGCTCGGTCTGCTCGGTGGACTACACACCCGTCCTCGGCCAGGTCGGGCTGGACGTGGCCCAGTGGAACGACCGCTTCGTGCTCAGCCGCATCCCCGAGGTGGAGACCCTCCAGGTGCGCGTCGACCAGGTCCTGATGCCCCAGCGGGAGGAGGACGGCTGGACCTGGTCGGCCGGCGAGAACGCCGTCGTCTTCACCGGGCGGGCCATCCCGCGGCCGGGCATGGCGGTCCAGGTCGACTACGAGATCGACGTGGGCGGCCAGGCGGGGACCGACCCGGGCGACAGCGGGGGCTGAGCTTCAGCGCATCCCGTGCGCGGAGAACCAGTCCAGCGCGGCCCGCAGGCCCTCCTCGACCGGGCGCGCCTGGTGGCCCAGCTCGGCCCGGGCCTTGGCGCTGTCGAAGCGGAAGCCCGGCTCGTAGCCCCAGGCGACGGTGCTGCGGTTGAGGAAGGGCTCGGCGTCGGAGAGCCGCTCCTGCACGTCTCCCAGCAGGCCGGCGGCCATCGACAGCCACCGCGGCAGCGCGAAGCGCGGCGGCCGCACGCCCGCGACCTGGGCGATGCGCCCGAAGACCTCGACGTAGGTCAGGTTCTGGCCACCCAGGATGTAGCGCTCGCCCCTGCGCCCCCGCTCGGCCGCCGCCACCATCGAGGTCGCCACGTCGCGCACGTCGACGAAGCAGTTGCTCCCGGTGGTCATGCCGGGGAAGCGGCCGTGCACGACCTCCAGGATCAGCCGCCCCGAGCTGGGCCGCACGTCGCGCGGGCCGAACATGTAGCCGGGGTTCACGATGACGGCGTCGAGGCCCTGGCGCACGGCGGCGTGCACGAGCAGCTCGCTGTCGTGCTTGGTGACCGCGTAGGCGTCGTCCAGGCCGTGGGCCGGCAGGTTCCAGGGCGCGGTCTCGTCGATGGGCGCGGCCGTCTCGGAGACCCCGACCGCGACGGTGCTCGAGCAGTGCACCAGCCGCCGCACGCCCGCCTGCCGGCAGGCGTCGATCACCCGCTGGGTGCCGGTGACGTTGGCGTCCACCATCCACGGCGGGGGCACCCGGCGCACGCTGACGGCCGCGGCGCAGTGGAAGACCACCTCGGCGCCGTCGAAGGCGCGGGCCAGCGCCTCGGTCGAGGACAGGTCGGCGTCGACCCAGCGCAGGTCCAGGTCGTCGAGGTGGCCGACCTTCGAGGAGGGCCGGCGCGTGGCCACCACCTCGTGCCCCGCCTGCCGCAGGGCGGCGGCCAGGTTGCCGCCGACCAGCCCGCTGGCCCCGGTGATGGCGGTCCGCATGGCCTACTGCTCGTCCAGCCAGGCCTCGATCTGGTCGCCGGACTTCGACAGGCTGTTGACGAAGCTGCTCAGCATGAAGGCGTTGGCCTCGACCGTGGCCAGCAGGGCCACGAACCACACGGTCTGCAGCCGGATCATCGTGCCGTCGTCCAGCTCCATCGTGACGGTGGTGAAGAACTCGGCGGGGATGGTCGCCAGGGCCGGGCTGATGTCGGCCGGCCCGGTCAGCCAGGCGCGGTGCACCAGGGCGGAGCGGTTCCCGGTCTCGACCCAGCGCCACTGGGCGTGGTTCTCGGACTTCACGTTGAGCACGCCGGCGTAGCTGGCCTCGCTGTAGTTGAGCGCCTCGACCAGGTCGCAGCTGTGGTCCATGAAGCAGTCCAGGTCCGTGAGGAAGGTCCGCTCGAACTCCTTGTAGTCGTCGGGGAAGACCACCTCCTGGTCGGCCTCCACGATGGCGTAGGCCAGGTCGTCCAGGCTGTGGCCGTGCTGGTTGACGACCGCGGCGCCGACCAGCCCCTCCTCGAACTCCTCCTGGGTGAGGTCCGACAGGTCGATGTCGGGCAGCGCGTAGGCCGTCTCGACCGAGATCTGCGTGACCTCGAAGCCCTCCTCGGGCGCCTCCAGCCCGTTCGCCGAGAACCACGCCGCCAGGTTCTCGACCCCGGCCGCCAGCTCGGCGTCGTCCTCGTCGCCCATGTGCTCGAAGACGTAGCTGCACAGCTCGGACAGCTCGGCGGGCGCCTCGGGCGGGCGCTTGCAGCCCAGCAGGCCGAGGGCGAGGACGGGCAGGACGGCGGGCATGGGCGCTCCGGGCGAGGGTCCGCCGTGGGACAGGCGGCCCCCTCAGCCTATTCCAGCACGGAACGGTCCGCTGGCCGGGCGGCCAGCAGACCGCCCTACTTGCTGGCGGTCGAGCCCAGGGCCTTGCGCAGGAAGGGCGGCATGTACTGCTCGGGGATCATGCCGGCGGCCTGCTCCACCGTGGCCTTGATCGCGGTGCGGCCCAGGTTGATCGCCGGCCCCTCGACCGCGTAGTAGCGACTCAGCACGTCGTCGAGCGCGGCCAGGAAGTAGTCCACGTCCTCCAGCGTCGCGGTGGCCGGCGGCAGGAACTTGATGGCGTTGGCGCCCGGGCCGGGCACCTGCAGCAGGATGCGGTGCTCGCGGTACAGGTCGACGTGCACGGCGGCGCCGAAGGCGGCCTTGTCGCCGGCGGCCAGCAGGTTCTGCTCGACCCGCAGCTTGGGGCTGTTGCTGTCCTTGAAGTAGATGCAGCGCATCAGGCCCTCGCCCTTGAGCCCCTCGATGCAGTCGTAGCGCTTCGCCAGCTCGGCCACGCCCTCCTCGATGCGGGCGGAGAGCTCGGCCACGCGGGCGGGCGCGTCCATCTCCTCCAGCACGTCGATGGTGGCCAGCGCCGCCGCCATCGCCAGGTTGCCCTCGGCGAAGGTCGAGAAGTAGAAGGGCCCGCTCTGGAACTTGGCGAAGACCTTCTGGTAGACGTCCTCGCTGACCAGGACCGCGCCGACCGGGATGGCGCCGCCCGACAGGATCTTGCTGCAGGTCAGCATGTGGGGGCGGATGCCGTCGGCCGTGCTGCGGAACCAGGGGCCCGTGCGGCACAGGCCGGTCTGGACCTCGTCGGCGACCAGCATCGTGCCGTACTGCTCGCAGAGGATCTCGGCCTCGCGCAGGTAGGCCTTGTCGAGCACCTCGCAGGTCATGCCCTGCACCGGCTCGTAGATGAAGGCCGCCACGTCGCCCATCGACAGCTCGCGCTTGAGCTGGCGGATGTCGTTGGGCTTCAGCGGCGTGCAGGTCGGCATCAGCGGGTCCTGCCCCTCGCGCAGGGCGTTGGAGCCGCACATGCTGATCGCGGCGTAGGTCCGGCCGTGGAAGGCGCCTTCGAGGTACAGGAAGCGCCGCCGCCGCGTGACGTAGCGGGCGAAGCGCACGGCGACCTCGGTGCACTCGGTGCCGGTGTTGCTGAAGATCACCTTGCCGTAGTGGTCGCCGGCCTTCTCGATGAGCTTGCCGGCGAGCAGGCCCGAGAGCAGGGCCGGGTTGACGATGGACCAGTTGGGAAGGTCCATGTCGACGGCGTCCTTGATGGCCTGGCGCACGGTCGGGTGGTTGCGGCCGATCAGGTAGACGCCGCCGCCGGTGAGGAAGTCCAGGAAGCGGTTGCCCTTGCTGTCCCAGAGGTACTGGCCCTCGGCCCGGACGAAGGTGGCGTTCATCCCCGCCAGCTCGAACATCTTGAGCAGCTTGGGGTGCACGTACTTCTTGGACTGGGCGCTGGCCTGGTCGAGCTGGGCCTCGATCTCCGAACGCATGTCGATCATGTGGACGACTCCTCGGTCGCCGGGGCGGAAGCGGCCCGGGCGGAAGCGGAAGGGGGAAGCTCCTCGGCGTCGACCGGGGGCGGGCCGTCCTCGGTCATGCCGGCGGCCCGGGCCCGACCCACGACCTCGGGGTCCAGGGTCTCGGCCTGGGAGGGGTGATCGTCGTCGGCGGGGGCAGCCGCCGCGGGCGCCGCCAGCCGGGGCGCCGGCGGGTACTGCCGGTCGTAGCCGAAGGCGTCGAAGAGCACGCGCCAGTGCTCGTAGACCGCGTCCTGCTCCTTCTTGCCGATCTTCTTGAGCTTGTTGGTCTGGTAGCCGGCCAGCCCGTCGACGTAGCGCTGCAGCACCGGCGCGGCGGAGTCCCAGCCAGGCAGGCGCAGCTTGTCGAACATGGCCTCCATCACCGCCATCTCGTTGCCGACAAGGTCGGTGTAGGCCAGCTCGACCAGGTTCTCGGGCGGGATGAGGTGCCGGTCCTCGAGGTAGCGCTCGTAGATGCGCTGGCCGAGCATCAGGGTCTGCTGCTGGCGCTGCCCCTCCCAGGTCTCCTCGGGCAGGTGGAAGAAGTTCTCCCAGTCCGTGTGGTTGCGCATGTGCAGCGTGGACAGGAAGACCTCGTAGGGGTTGCGGTGGATGAAGGCGAAGCGCGCGTCGGGGAACATCTCCAGCAAGAGCCGGATGCGGGCCGTGTGCGTGCAGGACTTCACGATCACGCGCTTGCCGCCCGTGGCGAGCATGATCTTCTTGAGGAAGTAGCGCAGGGCCTCCTTCCAGCGCTCCCGCTCGGCGGCGGTGGCCTCCAGGAAGTCGATGTACTTCTCGTACTTGGGGGCCTTGTCGGGGAACATGAAGGAGATGTAGGGCGACAGGCCGGTGAGCTTGGCCAGCGCGATCTCGTCCTCGGCCGCCTCGTGCCAGCCCTGCTTGACGTTGTCGTAGGTCCGGGTGTCGTCCATGAACCGGCCGGTCAGGTCGGGCAGGACCTTGCCGGTGGTCAGGAAGTTGCCCGGCATCACGACCTGGTAGACCGTCGAGTAGGTGTGCTGGGGCACCCGGCCGAGCAGGTTGTGCAGGTGGGTCGTGCCGCTGCGCCAGTGGCCGAGCACGAACAGCGGGGTGGGCTCGATCTCCATGGCGGCGAGCTGCCGGCCGTAGCGGGCGTCCTCCAGCCGCCCCAGCGCCGTGGTCGGCACCGAGAGGGCCGAGATCCACGCCGCCCGGTGGGCATAGGTCGTGTCGACCTGGAACTCGTTCTTCTGGAGGACCTCGAGCCACTCCGGCAGCTCGATGCCCGTGATGAGCTGGTCCATCGACCAGCGCTTCTTGATGGACGAGATGCGCTTCATCGCCGGTCCTCCGGCCGCTGGGGCCGGGCCACGGGGGAGGGCCGTCCGCGCGCGCGACCCGCGGCGGTGCGTGGCGCGGAGGCAAGGCGCCCACCTACGTCGGGCCCCCCCGGCGGTCAACTGCGAAACCGATTACGCACCCCCCGGGTCGCGGCGCCGGCTTGGCCTCGCCGCGCACGACGGCTAAGGCGCCGTTCCGCGCCAGGAGCCCCGATGCGCTTCACCCTGACCGACGAGATCGACTTCCCCCGCGACCTGGTGTACCCGACCCTGCGGGACCGGACGCTCGACTTCCTGCCCTACCTGGAGAACGTCGCCGAGATCCAGGTGCTCGAGGAGCACGTCGACGCCGGGATCAAGCGCTCGGTCAAGCGCTGGCGCGGCTCGTCGGACGAGATCCCCTCGGCCCTGCGCCCGCTGGTGCGCCCCGACCTGCTGGTCTGGATCGACCACGCCACCTGGGACGGCAACCAGCACACCTGCGAGTGGCGGCACGAGTTCAAGGCCCTGCCCGGCGGCGTGAGCGCCCGCGGCCTGAACCGCTACGAGGCCCAGGGGGACGTCACCGTCATCCACATGGAGGGCGAGTTCAACATCCACCCCGAGGGGCTGACCTTCGTGCCCACGGTGCTGGCCCGCAAGCTGGCGCCGGCGATGGAGCGCTTCGTCATCGAGCGGCTCAAGCCGAACATGCGGGCGGCCAACCAGGCGGTCGCCAGCTTCCTGGAGGACGAGGCCGGCTGATCAAGGATCGGTGCGGATCTCGATCTGCCGCGCCTGGATCCCGTAGATGGTGCCCCCCTCCCCGTAGCCGGCGTCCAGGCTGCCCGAGCGGCGCCGCTGCACGGTCACCGTGGCGTCGCAGGCCGCCGGGTTGTCCTCGTCCAGGGACAAGAGCGTGCCCGAGGGGATGACGACGGTCCCGGGGTCGCCTTCGACGTCGACCACCTCGTCCCAGATGCAGTCGCCGCTGACGGTGACCCGCACGGGGTCCTGCTCGCCCGCGGGCGCCCAGCTCACCGTGAGGTCGTCCAGCTCGCGGCTGAAGGGGGCCCCCCCCTCGGGCGCGGTCAGGTCGAAGGGCGCCGGCAGGGTGCAGCGGCTGTCGGGCGCGCCCGCGTCGACGGTGCGCTCCAGCGCAAAGAGGAACTCGGTGTCCTGGGCCGACAGGTCGAAGTCGGCGTCGTAGACGTAGAGGTCGCCCAGGTAGCCCTCGTCCATCTCCTTCGTCTCGCCCTCGGCCGTGACCGTGAGCACGTCGTCGCCCTCCAGGTTGACGAAGGTGTTGGAGGTGGCGCCGCCCGAGCGCAGCGTGGCGGTGGCGTGGGTGGAGCTGCCGTCGCTGGTCGCGGCCAGGTCGGCGTAGATGGCGCTGGTCAGGATGTCGGTCGAGTCGATGGACTCGCAGCCGAAGGTGAAGAGCAGGCCGACGGCGACGGGAAGCGGGCGTGCGGTCATGGCGACTCCCTGAGATGGCCGGTTGTCCTCGACTCCTAAGCCGAACCCATGGCATCCGGCCGCGCGTCCTCGTCGCAGGCGGACGGGGGCGGACACCCCGACCTCCCACGAGACTGTCACCATCAGCGACACTCCGGCCCTTGCCAAAGGGGGTAGCCTGGAGCCACAATCCCGGTGCTCGGAGGGTCCCATGCGCCATCACCACCCCCGCTGGCCCCTCGGCCGGCGCCGGGGCAACTACAGCCTGATGCTGGCCGCCGCCGTCATCGCGCTGCTGGGCTTCGGCGCGCTGTCGATCGACGTCGCCTACATGCGCCTGTCCCAGGCCCAGGCCCAGGACATCGCCGACGCCGCCAGCCAGGCCGCCCTCATCGTGCTGCGCCAGACGGGCGACCAGGCCCAGGCCCAGGACGCCGCCATGCGGGTCATCAACGACAACTCGGTCGCCGGACAGGCGCCCGACCTGGTCGAGATCACCTTCGGGAACTGGGACGACCAGGCCGCGAGCCCGGCCTTCACCGTCGACCCCGTCGTGCCCAACGCCGTCCGCGTCACCGTCGGGCGGGAGGGCGGCAGCGCCATCCCCGTCCTGCTGGCCCGGATCTGGGACTACGAGGACTTCGAGGTCCGGGCCAGCGCCGTGTCGGCCACCCGCAGCTTCCAGATCGTCTTCGTGCTCGACATCACGGGCTCCTGGGGCGAGGCGAAGTTCGCCGACGCGCGCGAGGCGATGCTGGCCGCCCACTCGATGGTCACCGAGTCGGCCAGCGGCGTGGACGAGGTCGGCATGACCATCTTCACCAACCGCTACGCCTGGGAGTACACGCCGCTCACCCAGATCGCGATCCCGGCCAACGCCGCCGCGATCAAGACCGAGTGGGAGAAGCTCAACATCGCCAGCAAGGCGCCCGTCGGCAGCTTCAACGCCAACGCCTACGACGGCGTCAACTGCGACAGCAGCTACGGCAACGACTTCAACAGCCCGCAGGCGGGCGGCTGCTACCCCGACATGCCGCGCGAGTACACCGACGAGCCCGGCACCGACCACAGCACCGGCGTGCTGCTGGCCAAGCAGATGTTCGAGGAGTCCAGCACGGGCGCGGTCTACCGGGCGATGATCGTCATCACCGACGGCAAGCCCAACGACCTGGGCGCCAGCTCGGGCGCCATCCGCATCACCCAGGGCTACACCGAGGACCGGTGGCGGGAGTACCTTGGCCCCGTGCCCCGGTCCAAGACCGACATCCGCAACGCTACCGTCGCCGCGACGCTGGACCTCTGGAACGGCCTGGACGTGCACACCTGGGCCGTCACCCTGGTCCAGGACGACCCGATGCTGGACAACATGCTGCGCGGCGACGGCTACAAGGTCATCGTCAACGACAGCAGCCAGCTCACGGCCGTCATCAGCGAGATCATCAGCGAGATGCCCCTGGCCATCGTCGAGTAGGAGCCCGCCATGCGCACCAGCCGCCGCCGCCGAGGCAACAACGCCATCGAGTTCGTCCTCTGCCTGCCGATCTGGTTCGCCGTCGTCATGGCGATCATGGACTTCGGCTGGCTGTTCTACAACCAGACCTCGCTGGACGCGGCGGCCAACCTGGGCTGTCGCGCCGGCTCCCTGATCGACCCCGGCGACGCCGACGAGAACATTGCCGCGGTCAAGGCCCGCGTCCTGCAGGTCATGGGCGAGGCGCTGCTCGACCCCTCCGGCGAGGCCTGCGCGAACTGCGCGCTGTCCGCCTCGACCTGGGGCGACCCGCCCGGCCGCAGCCTGCGCTGCGACGTCAGCCGCCCCTTCACCCCGCTGATCGGCATGTTCGTGGACGACGATCGCAGCCTCTCCTCCAAGCAGATCGCGCGGCTGGAGTGGCAGCGCGAGGCGGCGCCCGAATGAAGCCCCTCCGTCCCGGGCGCAACCGCGCCGCTCGACGCGGCGTGGCCGCCATCGAGTTCGCGCTCACCCTGCCCTTCATGCTCCTGGTCGCGCTCGGCATCATCGAGCTGTCCCTGCTGCAGTCGCGCATGTACGTGCTCAGCCGGGCCGCGCGCGACGGCTGCCGCATCGGGTCGGGCGTCATCGAGGGGCCCGGCGCCGACGGCAGCGAGATCAAGGCCGCGGCCCTGGCCCACGCCCAGCAGGTCCTCGACAACGCCGGCGTGTCCTGCGGCAGCGACGGCTGCGAGCTGGACGCCGAGTGGTACGAGGACGAGGGCTGGATGATGCTGCGCGTCTCGGTCGGCGTGCCCTACACGCCCTTCACGGGCCTGCTCCCGATGATCCCGACCATGACGACCGGCGAGTTCACCATGCTCACCCAGCAGCAGATCTTCGACTGAGGCCCCAGGGCCACGCGCGACGAGGGCGCCCACCGTGGCGCCCTCTCTCGTGCCGGGGCAAAATTGGTCTGACCACCCGACCAGTGGCGCGTTATGCTGGCGGCGAGAGGTGGTCATGACTCTCCAGCCCATCCGCCGCAGCTCGGTCGCCGACGCCGTGCACGAGCAGATCCGCGGCGAGATCCTCACCGGGCGCTACGACCCGGGCCAGGCCCTGCCCGCCGAGCGCAACCTGGCCGAGCTGCTGGGCGTGAACCGCGGCGCGGTGCGAGAGGCGATCCAGCGCCTGGCCACCGAGGGCCTGGTCGCGTCCCGCCAGGGCGCCGGCACCGTGGTGCTCGACTTCCGCCAGCAGGCCGGGCTGGACCTGTTGCCCTCCCTGCTGGTAGGCGAGGCGGGCATCCACGGGCCCGCCGTGCGCGCCGTGGCCGAGCTGCGGGCCTGCATCGGCGCCGACGCCGCTCGACTGGCCGCGACCCGCCTCACCCCCGCCGCGGCCGCCAGGCTGTCCGCTTGCGCCGAGGAGATGGCCCGGGCCACCGACCTGTCGGCCCGCCAGCAGGCCGCCCTCGACCTGTGGCAGGCCGTGATCGAGGCCAGCGACAACCTGGCCTACCGCCTGGCCATGAACAGCCTCACGCGCGCCTACCAGCCGGTCCAGGCCCTGCTGGCCCAGGTGCTGGCGCCCGAGCTGGACGACGTGGCCAGCCACCAGGTGGTGGTCCAGGCCATCCTCGACCGCGACGCCGACGCGGCCTTCACCCAGGCGCGCGCCCTGCTCTCGGTGGGCGGCCAGGCGCTCACCGCCGTCGCGCTCGCCCTGGAGGTGCAGCCGTGAAGCCCGCCACCACGCCGCAAGGCGGCCCCTGGCCCCTCTCCCAGGCCATCACCACCTTCTGGCGCTTCCCCTCGCCCCGCATCCTGGCCACCTTCCTGGTCGTGGTCCTGGCCATCCGCCTGTGGCTGGGCGCCTGGAGCGCCTGGCACGCCCTGATCCCCGTGGTCCTCCTCGCGGTGCACCCCTTCACCGAGTGGCTGATCCACGTCTTCCTGCTGCACTGGCGGCCCCGCAAGGTGCTGGGCCTCACGCTGGACACGGTCGCGGCGCGCGACCACCGCGCCCACCACAAGGACCCGCCCCACCTGCCGCTCGTCTTCATCCCGCTGCCGACCCTGTGGGCGGGTGCGGCGCTGGTGACCGCCGCCTGGCTGCTGCTCTCGCCCGACCTGCCCTTCGCCTTCACGGGCCTGCTGTCGACCACGGCCATCGCCCTGGCCTACGAGTGGACCCACTACGCCTGCCACGTGCCCTGGGCGCCGAAGTCCTGGTGGTGGCGCTCGCGCGTCAAGCACCACCGCCTGCACCACTACAAGAACGAGCGCTACTGGTACGGCGTCAGCCTGCACCTGGGCGACCGGGTGCTCGGGACCCTGCCCGACGCCGACCAGGTCCCCCGCTCGCCGACCGCCCGCGACCTCGAGGCGCGCGGACCCGCCTGAGCCCACGGACCGACCCGCCCACGACAGCGGCCGCGCCGCGGTTACGCCCCGCACGTGCCGGTCCCGCTGCTCGCCGTCGACCTCCGCATGCCCCCCGACCTGGTCGAGGTGCGCGCGGGAGACGTCGACGGCGACGGCCGCGACGAGCTGGTCCTGGTCAGCCGCCCCGACCGGGCCGGGTCCCCGCCGCCCGTCACCCTGACCGTCGTCCACCTGTCGCCCGAGGGGCGGGAGGAGGCGCGCCAGACCCTGGCCCTGGGCGCCCAGGCGCTGGCCTGGGACATCCAGGGCGGCCTGTGGGCGCTGGACGGCGAGGGGGTGCTGCGCCTGCACCTGGACGGCCGGCGGGAGCGCCTGGCCAGCCTGCCCACCCCCCTGTCCGGCCTGGGCCCCACCTCGCCCGTCGCCGCCGACCTCGCCCATGACCTCGACCAGGACGGGCAGGCCGAGGTGCTGGTCTGGAGCCACGGCGCCCTGCACGTCATCGGCGCGGACGGCCGCCGCTGGGGGGCCCTGGCCGCGCCCGCCGAGGGCCAGCTCTCCCCCACCGACCGCGCCGGCGGCACCAGCGTCGTCGCCGCGACCCGGCCCCCGCCGCTGGCCGTCGCCGACCTGGACGGCAACGGCGTCGCCGACCTGGTGCTGCCCGCCGGCGCCCAGGCCCGGGTCGGCTGGTGCGACGGGCGCCTGGGCAGCCGCGTCGACCCGGTGGCGCTGCCGCACGACCTGGACCCGCCCGAGGATCGCGACATCGACCGGAAGGCCGAGGAGCGGCGGGTCGCCCGGGCCTGGTTCCAGGACCTGACCGCAGACGGCCGCGCCGACCTGCTGATCCACCGCACCGTGACCCGCGGGAGCTGGTTCGGCACCACCGCCGAGCTGGTGGTGTCCGTCGGCACCGGCGCGGCCTTCCCCGTCACGCAGCGCCTGCAGACCGACGCCGCCGCCGTCGACGTCCTCCCGCTGGACTTCGAGGGCGACGGGGATCTCGACCTGCTCGTCCCCCAGGTCGAGACCAGCGTCGGCAACCTGGCCAGCGCCCTGGTCAGCAAGGCGGTGCGCATCGACCCGGTCCTCTACGTGATGCACGAGGGCCGCTACGGCGCGCCCGTGCACCTGGAGAAGCTCAAGGTCCCCGTCGAGGACCGCGACCGGATGCAGCTCGACGTCGAGCACGACCTGGACGGCGACGGCATCGTGGACCTGGTCAGCAACGGCGGCGAGGATCGCGTCGCCGTGCACCTGGGCCGCCCCTATGCCTTCGCCACCGAGCCCCTGGCCAGCCTGGACCTGCCCGTCGCCTCGGTCGGCGCGACCCTCTTCGTGCAGGACCTCACCGGCGACGGCCGGGCCGAGATCCTGGCCTGGCGCAGGCACCAGCCCACCGCCACCCTTCTGCGCCTGCCCTGAAGGGAACAGGCCGGCCTCGCGAGTGGTTGCTGTAGCCCGCCCCTCCGGGAGATAGGCCCCGCCCATGACCCACCTGCTCGCCCTGCTCCTGCTGCCCACCGCCCTGGCCGGCCAGACGCCCCCCGACATCCGCGCCCGCCTGGAGCGCCTGCGGACCGCGGCCGAGGGCGTGAGCCAGTGCACCTACACCTTCCGCCGCCACGAGTGGACCGACGGCAGGCAGCAGCCGCCCCACGAGATGGCCGTCAAGTTCCGCGAGCCCATGGACATCTACATGAAGTGGGTCGGGGACACCCACAAGGGCCGCGAGCTGCTCTACCGCCAGGGCTGGAACGACGGCGACATGATGGTCAAGCCCGGCCCCATGGTGCCGACGCTGAGCCTGGACCCGCAGGGCAAGCTGGCCATGCGTGGCAGCCGCCACGGCATCGACATGATCGACCTGTCCAACGTGGCGGCGATCATCCTGGACCAGACCGACCGGCTGGAGGCCAGCGCCACGCTGTCGGCCACCTACACCCCCCAGGGCGCCCAGACCGTCAACGGCGAGGCGAGCTGGTGCGTGCAGATCGACCTGCCCAAGGACCAGGACACCCGGCTCTACGCCTACCGGGTCGACATGTGCCTGAGCGAGCGCACCGGCCTGCTCACGCGGCTGCGCGCCTGGGACCAGGCCGACGGCGAGCTGCGCAAGGTCGAGGACTACGAGTTCCGCAACATCAACCTGTCGCCCGGCCTGACCGACGCCGACTTCAGCGACGACAACCCCGCCTACGCCTTCTGACGGCGCCGGCCGAGCCACAGCGGCAGCAGCAGGGCGAGGGCCCCGCGGTGGCGGGAGCCGCCGCCCGTCGCGCAGCCGCAGCCCGGCTCCTCCTCGCCCCGGGCGCAGACCTGCTCCCCGGTCGACAGCGCGACGCAGTCCATGTCCGCCGGGCAGTCGGCCGCCTCCTCGCAGGCCTGGGTGCAGTACCGCTCGGCGCCGTCCACCAGGCAGGTCAGGCCCGCCACGCAGTCCTCGGTGGTCCCGCAGGCCTCGCCCACCTCGCCGGTGCCGGCCACGGCCAGGTCCTGGTACAGCGCGCACAGCCCCTCCTCGTCGTCCGCCTCCAGGCTGCGCGCCTCGGGGTTGCCGTCCATCGCCGGGTTCAGGCTGGCCCCGGTCACGGCGCTGTGCCACAGCCCCAGCAGGTGCCCCACCTCGTGCACCACGCCGGCCTGGACGTCGAAGCTGCTGGTGCCGTCGGCGCCGTCCAGGGTCCAGGCGTAGTGCTGGAGGTTCAGCGCGATGTCGACCTCGGCCAGCTCGCTGCCGGCGACGAAGATGGTCGGCGCCGTCAGCAGCCCCGCGTCCTCGGGCCAGCCCTGCTCCACCAGGAAGACGACGTTGGCGCCGTCCTGGGCGCCGAAGGAGGCGCCGTCCTTGCGCCCCTGGTAGGCGTAGGAGACCCCGGGCGCGCAGGCCACCTGGGTCCAGGTGTCGAAGCCCGCCTGCACGGCCGCCTCCAGCTCCTCGTCCGAGGCGCCGTCCAGCGCGGCGTCCTGGTCCAGCCACCAGGGGATGGGGAAGGCCTCGGCGGGCCAGGTGGCGCCGACGCTGTCCCAGGCGCGGGCCGCGGGCGAGAGCAGGGCGGCGGAGAGGAAGAGCAGGGAGGGCACGGCGGCTCCTACCAGCGGGTGAGGATGCCCAGCGCCAGGGC
Source organism: Myxococcota bacterium (assembly GCA_023150805.1). Taxonomy (GTDB): domain Bacteria; phylum Myxococcota_A; class UBA796; order UBA796; family UBA2385; genus UBA2385. The sequence goes on from JAKLKF010000003.1 coordinate 73,888, forward strand.
GTCGTTGCGGCGCTCGATGCGGTCGTCGAGGACCTGCACGTCGGCGGTGGCCACCGTGCCCTGCTCGCGGCTGAGCAGGGCCTCGACGTAGCCCTGCACGTCCGGATCCGCCTGGTGCGCCCAGGCCACCCGGCCGGTGCCCAGCCAGCGGGCGTCCTCGCCCGACACCAGGCCCACGACCCGCTCGCCGCGCAGGTCCAGGGCCAGGTGGTGCAGCCCGACCAGGGGCAGGTCCAGGCCGACCTCGGCCAGGATCTCCTGCAGCAGGCCCGTGGGCCGGTCGAAGCGCTGCCAGCCGCCGCCCACCCGCACCGGCCCCGCCCGCAGCTGCCCGTCCGCCACCCACAGGACCGAGGTTCCCAGCGAGGGCGAGGGGTGGCGCAGGAAGGCGCCGCCCAGCTCGACAGAGAGGGGGCCCTCGGCGCGTCCGAGGGGCGAGAGATTGAGCCGCGCCCACTGCATCGGCGCGTCCGACGTGCGGGTCTGCCAGGCCAGCCCACCGCGGGCGCTGGCGATCCGCGGCCAGGCCAGGGCCAGCGCCGCCCCGTCGGCGTGCACCGGCAGCGCGCTGCGCGACAGGGCCGGCCGCAGCGCGTGGGGCTGGTCCTCCAGCTCGGAGAGCCGGTCCCGGGTCACCGGCAGGTCGTCGCGGCCGAGCTGCACGGCCAGCACCTGGTCCAGGGCGTCCAGGCCCACCCAGGCCTCGCCCGCCTCCAGGCCGCCGGCGTGCACGATGCCCTCCTCCACCCGCAGGAGCGCCTGCACCCGGACGTGGCCCTGGGGGTCCACGGGGCTCGACAGCCCCACCTCCAGCGCGCTCTGGGCCAGGCCGACCTGGGGGTTGGCGACGGGGTCGAGCAGGGTGAGGTCCGCCTCGTCCTGCACCGCCGCGGTCCAGCGCGCGCCCAGCGCGGCGTGCACCTGGCCCTCGGCTCGCGAGATCCGGAAGGTCGGCTCCGGGTACTCGTCGTGGGCCTCGACGGTGGCGATGAGCAGGCAGGCCAGCAGCAGCATCGTGGCCTCAGGGCGCCGCGGCCGTGCTCAGCTCGACCCAGTAGAAGGGAGCAGCGACAGTGGGACCTCCAGCGACGCCCCGAGGGTATGCCCTCGGATGCGCGCGGGGTCAAGCAGCGCGCCGTTGCCGTGCAAGCTGCGTGTCATCCTGCCCCGGCTCGTTGACGGCGGCGCGCCGCCCGCGTATTCCAGCCCTGGATGCGAACCGCCCGTGCCATCGCTGCACGCATCGCCCTGCTCCTGGCCCTGGTGGCCTGGGCCGGCGGACAGGTCGCGTCCAGCGTGCACCGCCTCCAGGTGCTGCACGTCCAGTGCGTCGAGCACGGCCACACCATCGAGCGCTCGCTGACCGAAGGCGGCGGGGATGGGGAACAGGCCCGCGCCGCCGACGAGCTCAAGGCCCCGCCGGACTGCGGCGAGCACAGCGGCCACTGCGCGCTGCACGCCCTGCCCCAGGTGGCCGAGGCCCCCGCCGTCGCCCGGCTGGAGCCGCCGCCGCGCGTCGACCTGCCCATCCGGACCTTCGGCCTGGCCACGCTCGCCCGCGGGCCGCCCCTCTCCTACGCCCCCAAGACCAGCCCGCCCGCCCTCGCCTGAGACGTCGTCCGCGCGCGGCCGGTGGGTCGTGCGCGCCTCGGACGTGAACCGGTCTCCCTCGACCGGCCCTCGCGCCGCCCCACGACCTCCTCGGCAGCCCCTTGCACCCACTTCTCCTGGCCGTCCTGGCCGGGTCCGCCCTTGCGCAGGATCCCGGCGCTCCCCCTTCCCCTCCCCCCGCCGCCACCGACGCCGCGGCGCCCGACCCCGCAGCGCCCGAGGCGGCCGCGCCCGACAACGAGGCGCTGCAGGCCCGCGTCGAGGAGCTGGAGCAGCAGCTCGCCGACCTGGCGCTCGCCATCGAGCTGAGCAGCCAGGCCGCCGCAGCGCCGGCGCCTGCGGCTGCGCCCGCGCTGCGAGGGGGTGGCGCCGGGCAGAGCATGAACCCTGACATCGCGCTCATCGCCGACGTCGCGGCCGCGTACTTCACCGCCGACGAGCCCCTGCAGACCGGCGGCCACGACCCGACCGTCGACGGCTTCAACCTGCAGCAGCTCGAGATGAGCGTGCAGAGCACGGTCGACCCCTACTTCAAGCTCGACGCCAACATCGTCTTCAGCCTCTACGGCGTCGAGGTCGAGGAGGCCTACGCCACCACGCTGGGCCTGCCGCTGAGGAGCCAGCTCCGCATCGGGCAGATGCTGACCCGCTTCGGCCGCCTGAACAACAGCCACCCCCACGGCTGGGACTTCGTCGACCAGACCTTCGTGCTGGGCCGGGTCATGGGCAGCGAGGGCAACCGCGGCCTGGGCGTGGAGGGCAGCGCCCTGCTGCCCCTGCCCTGGTACGTCGAGCTGGTCGCCAGCGAGACCATGGCCGCCGGCGAGGCCAGCGCCCGCAGCTTCTACGGCGCCCAGGACCTGGGCGTGCAGCGCCTGGGCGACCTGCAGACCACCGTGGCGCTCAAGCAGTTCTTCCCGCTCTCCGACGACTGGTCGCTGTTCTGGGGCCTGTCCTGGGCGGGGGGTCCCAACCCCACCGGCCGCGACAACCGCAGCGAGCTGTACGGCAGCGATCTGTACCTGAAGTGGCGGCCGATCTCGCGGGCGAGCACCGGCTACGTCGCCCTGCAGGCCGAGGGCATCCACCGCCGCCGCCAGGTGCCCGGCGACGTGCTGGTCGACTGGAACGCATACGAGCAGCTCACCTGGCGCATGGCCCGCCGCTGGGCGATCGCCGCGCGCCACGAGCTGGGCACCGCCGCCACCACCCAGGACGGCGAGCTGGCCGGCACCCTGGACACGCTCGATCCCGAGTGGACCTCGACCCGGCAGCGGATCACCGCGGCCACCACCTTCTGGCCCACCGAGTTCTCTCGCCTGCGCCTGCAGGGCGCCACCGACCTGGTGGGCTGGCGCGAAGAGCCGGACTGGTCCGTCTTCCTGGCCTTCGAGTTCAGCGTCGGCGCCCACGGCGCCCACGCCTTCTGAACCCCCTCTCCCCGAGGCCCCCCATGCGCGCCTTCCTCCGCCTGCTCCTGGCCCTGCTGGCCCTGCTGGCCCTGCCCTCCCCGGCAGCCGCGAAGCCCCGCGTCGTCGCCACCGTGCCCAGCCTCGCCGCCGTCGCGCGCGACGTGGCCGGCGAGGACGCCGAGGTCTCCGCCCTGGTCCTGCCGACCCAGGATCCGCACTGGGTCGACGCTCGCCCCAACCTGGCGCTGGAGCTGTCCCGCGCCGACCTGCTGCTGGTCGTCGGCCTGGACCTGGAGGTCGGCTGGCTGCCGAACCTGCAGACCGGCAGCCGCAACGCCGCCATCCAGCGGGGCGGCAAGGGCTACCTGGACGTCAGCCAGTTCGTGAACCTGCGGGAGGCGCCGACCGCGCCCGTCGACCGCAGCCAGGGCGACATCCACCCCGGCGGCAACCCGCACTTCCTGCACGATCCGCGCTCGGTCGAGGCCATCGCCTACGGCATCGCGCGGAAGCTGGGCGAGCTGGACCCCGATCACGCCGCCGCCTACCTCACCCGCGCCCAGACCCTGGCCGTGACCCTGGCCCGCAAGATCCCCGAGTGGGAGGCGCGCCTCGCCCCCCTGCGCGGCATGAAGCTGGTCGCCTACCACAAGAGCTGGCCCTACGCCGAGGCCTGGCTGGGCTTCGAGATCGTCGAGTACGTCGAGCCCAAGCCGGGCATCCCGCCCAACCCCGCCCACGTCGCCCAGGTCCTGGGCGCCATGCGCCGCCACGGCGTGCCCGCCATCATCGAGGAGGCCTACTACAGCGACGCCACGGTCGAGCAGATCAGCGAGCGCACCGGGGCGAAGATCCTGCGCATCCCCGGCGGCGTGCACTTCGTCGAGGGCGAGACCTACGTCGAGCACATGGAGGAGTTCGTCGGCCTGCTGGCCCAGCTCGTCCCGGGAGGTGCGCCGTGAGCCCCATCCTCCTCGCGCTGGCCCTGACGGGCTGCACCTTCCAGCCCGGCACCGCCTTCGGGCGGCTCGACGCCTTCTCCGCCGACCTGTCCTTCGACGCCGGCGCCGCCCGCGACCTGGGCGACGGCGTGGTGCTGACCGACCAGGGCGACCACGTCGCGCTGGCCGCGCTCTCCGTCGTGGTCTCCACGGTCGAGCTGCAGGAGCTGCAGGGCGCCGGCGGCGTCACCTTCGACCCCGCCAACCCGCCCGAGGGCTACGGCCTCTGCCACGGCGGCCACTGCCACGCCGAGGACGGCAGCCTGGTCGGCTACGACGAGATCATCGCCGAGCTGTCCGGCGGCAGCGCGCAGTACGTCGGCATCGTCTCCGCCGCCCTGGACCTGGAGATCGACCTGCTGGCCGGCGGCCCGGGCGACCTGGGCTTGCAGGGCGCGCTGCTCCCCCAGGCCGAGCTGACCCGCCTCGCCGTGGTGGCCACCACCCTGCGCGGCCAGGCCCAGGTCACCGGCGACGCGCTCCTGGCACCGCTGGAGCTGAGCTGGGAGCTGCCCTTCGAGGGCTGGTCCACCACGGTCGACGCGCCCGTCGACCGCGACCAGCCCGAGGGGCTGTCGGTCGAGACCGCGGTGGTGATCGACGGCTCCCTCTTCGACGGCACGGCCTGGGCCGACCTGGGCCTGGAGCCGGTGCACCTCGACGACGCCCAGGACGGCGGCCCCGGCCAGCGCCTGGTCGAGCAGGCCCTCGCCACCTTCCCCACCACGACCGTGTCCCGGTCGGACTGACCCCCTCCCCCTCGGAGCGACCATGACCCTGTCCATCCTGCCCCTCCTGTTCCTGGCCTGCGGCGACAAGGACGCCGACGACACCGGCGCCGTCGAGGACCCCGGCGAGCACGCCTGCGAGAACGTCGGCACCGGCGAGGCGCTGACCGCCGCCGCCAAGCCGGTCGACGCCCCCGAGCTGCACATCGGCGAGGGCTTCACCGTGGCCCTGACCTCGGGCGAGGTCGGCTACGTCGCCATCCAGGCCGACGAGGCCGCCGAGCTGCTGCTCTTCGCCGACACCGCCGACGTCGTCACCGGCCTGTGGCTGGGCGACACCGAGCTGACCCTGCCCACCGGCTCGCCCAACGAGTTCTGCGCCACCGAGATCCCCGAGCACTTCGACCTGGACCTGGAGGCCGGCGCCTACGTGCTCCAGCTCGGGCCCGCCGCCGTGGACGGCGTGTGGCTGATGGCCAGCTCCTCGGACGGCCACGGCCACGAGGAGTAGGCTCCCTGCCCCTGTCCCCCGAGCGCCCCATGTCCTCCACCCCGCTTCTGCGCTGCGAGCGCCTCGTCGTCGGCTACGGCGGCCGCCCCGTGCTGCCGCCGGTCGACCTGGAGATCCGCCCCGGCGAGTTCTGGGTCGTCGTCGGGCGCAACGGCTCGGGCAAGACCACCTGGTTCCGGACCCTGCTGGGCCTGCTGTCCCCCGTCTCGGGACAGGTGGCCTGGCCCCAGGGGCGGCGCCCCATCGCCTACGTGCCGCAGCGCAGCGCCTTCGACGAGCTGTACCCCGTGCCCGTGCGCGAGGTCGTCGCCATGGGCGCCGAGCGCGGGTGGAGCTTCCTGTCGCCCGGCGGCGGCCGCGGCGACCGGGTCCGCCAGGCGCTGACCGAGGTCGGGGCCTGGGAGCTGCGCGACCGGAACTTCCGCGCGCTCAGCGAGGGGCAGAAGCAGCGCGTGCTGCTGGCGCGGATGCTGTGCAGCCAGGCCGGCATCGCGCTGTTGGACGAGCCCACCGCCGCCATGGACGCCGTCGCCGAGGAGGAGGCCATGGCCATGCTCGACGGCCTGCGGCGGGCCCACAACCTGGCCCTGGTCGTCGTGAGCCACCACCTCCAGGTCGCCTTCCGGCACGCCGACCGCATCCTCTTCCTCGACCCCGAGGTCGGCGTCGAGGTCGGCACCGTCGCCGAGATCCAGCAGAGCGAGGCCTGGCGCGCCCGCTACCAGGATCGCCACGCCGGGGTCCTGCCATGAACCCGCCCATCCCCGCCTGGGCCGACTTCGTGGGCGCCTGGGACCTGTTCCGCGACCCGGTCATCTGCGGCGTCGCTGCGGGCGCCGTGCTCGGCCTGCTGGGCGTGCACGTCGTCCTGCGCCGCATGGTCTTCGTCGCCGCCACCCTCTCGCAGGTCAGCGGCCTGGGCGTCGCCCTGGCCTTCTTCGCCGGCATCCACCTGGGCACCGAGGTGCCCCCCGTCCTGGGCGCCCTGGCGCTCAGCCTGCTCGCCGCGGTGCTGGTCAGCCTGGACACGCGCCGGCTGCGCGTCAGCCGGGACAGCGTGCTGGCCACCCTGTGGCTGCTGGCCGGCGGGCTGGCCGTCATGGTCGGTGACCGCATCACGCAGGAGGCCCACGACATCGCCGGCATCCTGTTCGGCACCGCCGTGCTGGTGCGCCCCGAGGACCTGCGCGCCGTGCTCGGCGTCGGCGCCCTCGTCGCCACCGGCGCCACCTGGGCCGGCCGCGGCCTGGTCTTCGCGGGCTTCGACCCCGACGGCGCCCGGGTGCAGGGCCTGCCCGTCCGGGCGCTCGACGTGAGCCTGCTCGTCGCCGTCACCGTCATGGTCGCCGTGAGCACCCGCGCGCTGGGCGCCCTGCCCGTCTTCGCCTTCAGCGTGCTGCCCGCCCTGGCCGCCCTGCTCGCCGTGCGCCACCTGCGCTGGGCCTTCCCCCTCGCCGCCCTGCTCGGCGCCCTCGCCGGCGGGCTCGGCTACCTCGCCGCCTTCTTCCTCTCCTTCCCGGTCGGCGCCTGCCAGGCCGTCACCGCCGGCCTCTTCGTGCTGCTGGCCGTGCCGGTCCGGCTTGCGCGCGGGGGGGAGTAGGGGCGCCTACTTCACCGGCGGCCACAGGCAGGCCTGCGAGGGGTCCTCGGGCATCACCAGCACCCAGCTCTGGTCCCCCTCGCGCAGCTCCGGCCGCTTCCAGGCGTGGACCCAGCCCTCCTCCCGCCCCTTCGGCCCCGCGTACTCGAAGCGGATCCGCCAGGGGCTCTTGTTGTTGATCTTCACCGACGTGTCGCGGTCCACCTCGGTCACCCGGCCGGGCACCGGCGCCCCCTGCTCCAGCACCTGCAGGCGCCGCTGGGCACGGGTCCAGCCGAAGTACAGCATCGGGGCGCCGATCAGGGCGAAGACGATGGTCCAGCCGAAGAAGAACGTGAAGATCCCGCCGATGATCACCAGCACGTTCTTCCAGACCAGCACGTCGCGGCGGAAGGCCGGCGGCAGCACGCGAGGGCTCGGCGGCGGCGGCGGCCCCAGCCCCACCGGCGCGGTCGGATCCGGGCGAGGAGCGGGCAGCGGCCCCCCGCAGGAGGAGCAGTGGGTCAGCGTGGCGTCGAGCATGGTGCTGCCGCACCAGCCGCAGGTCCGGGCGAGGGTGTCCATGTCGGGGGGACTCCAGGGCGCGCAGTATGGCACGCGCTGTCGCAGGTCCTTGCCCCGCCCCCGTCCTGGGCCAGGATCACGCGCAACCACCCCTGGAGCCCGCCATGAGCCTGCTGCTGCCCCTCCTGCTCGCCTGCGCCACCGAGCCCGCCGCCCCGCCCGCGCCGCCCCCGCCGCCCCCGGTCGCCGAAGCCCCGGCCCCACCCGCGCCGCCCGCCCCGCCCGCGCCCGACAGCCCCGAGGGCCTGGCCCTCGCCGCCGCCGGCGAGGCCGGCAAGGCCTTTGGCGGCGCGCTCAAGGCCAGGGTCAAGGAGGCCATCGACAAGGGCGGCCCCACCGAGGCCATCACCGTCTGCAACCAGGACGCGCCCCGGATCGCCGCCGAGCTGGCCGCGGAGAAGGGCGTCAAGCTCGGCCGCTCCAGCCTGCGGCTGCGCAACCCCGACAACGCCGGCCCCGACTGGGTCCAGGCCTGGCTGCAGGAGCAGGGCGAGCGCAGCGCCGCCGGCGTGCAGACCATGAAGACCATCGCCGAGGTGGACGGCCAGCAGGTCGCGCGCATCGCCGTGCCCATCCCCGTCGAGGCCATGTGCCTGAACTGCCACGGCCCCAAGGAGGGGCTCAAGCCCGAGATCACCGCCCTGCTCGCCGAGCGCTACCCCCAGGACGCCGCCACCGGCTACGCCGAGGAGGACCTGCGCGGCGTGCTGTGGGTCGAGGCCCCCGTCGGCGCCGCGCCCGCCACGCCCCCCGCGGGAGGCTGAGCCACGATGCCGCGCGCCCCGCTCGGCGAGATCGAGCTCGAGTACGACCTGACCGGCGCGGGCGAGCCCCTGCTGCTCATCATGGGCATCGGGGCCCAGCTCATCCTGTGGCACGACGAGCTCGTCGCCCGCCTCGCCGCGCGGGGCTTCCAGGTCCTGCGCTTCGACAACCGCGACGTCGGCAAGAGCACCTGGCTCGACCACGCCCCCGTGCCCGCGCCCGGCGCCGTCCTGTCGCGGGCCTGGCTCGGCCTGCCCTTCCAGGCCCCCTACACCCTCGCCGACATGGCCCGCGACGTCGTCGGCCTGCTCGACCACCTCGGCTGGGCCCGCGCCCACGTCGTCGGCGCCAGCATGGGCGGCATGATCGCCCAGCACCTCGCCTTCTCCCATCCCGAGCGCGTCGCCACCCTCACCAGCATCATGAGCACCACCGGCGGCCGCTGGGTCAGCGTGCCCAAGCCCCAGGCCATGCGCGCCCTCGTCGCCGGCCGCCCCCGCACCGAGGAAGAGGCCGAGGCCTGGTTCCTGCGCTTCTCCCGGGCCGTCCAGGGCCCCGCCTTCCCCGTCGACGAGCAGGCCCTCGGCCAGCTCGCCCGGCGCGCCTTCCGCCGCGGCGCCAACCCCGCCGGCTTCGCCCGCCAGCTCGCCGCCATCATGCGGGACGGCGACCGCACCCGCCGCCTCGCCGCCATCCAGGCCCCCACCCTCGTCCTGCACGGCGCCGACGACCCCCTCATCCCCCCCGCCGGCGGCCGCGCCACCGCCGCCGCCATCCCCGGTGCCCGCCTGCGCCTGGTCGAGGGCTGGGGCCACAGCCTGCCCCCCGGCATCTGGGACACGCTGGTCGACGAGCTGGGCGCCCACGCCATGGCCCACCCGGTCAGGGCCGGCGCGGGCGGTTAGGCAATCGCGGGCCCCCTTAGCTCAGGTGGATAGAGCATCGGCCTTCTAAGCCGAGGGTCGCTGGTTCGAGTCCAGCAGGGGGCGCCCGATCCGAGGCGAAGCCGAGGAGCGGGCGGCCCCAGCGGCCGCCGCAGGCGGACGCGCCCGGACCGCCGGAGGCGGGACGGGGCTGGATGGGCAGCGTCGTCGGCCGCAGGCCGGCGGCGCGCACGGTCCAGCAGGGGGCGCCTTGTTGGGCCTGGCTGACCATCGGGAGCGTCGAACTCAACGCAGCTGCCTGCTCCGCTGCGGGGTCCCAGCGGCCCCCATGGCTCCGACAACCGCAGCGAGAGCCAGCAGGGCCACTGCTGCGAACCCGACGCCCACAGCGACCGCGATCTGGCCGCTTCGCCGCTCGCCAAAGGCGACGAAGCGCGCGAAGTGCTCGCAGTTCCACGATACCAGTGAGTAGGGGCGGCCCAGGACCCTGCGCGCCCGCTCCCGCATCGAGCTCCAACCCTGGGCAGGCAGGTGCGCGACCACTGTGGCCTCACGTCCCATCGTGATGTCGCGGATGTGCTGCCGCCGCGCCCATCCGTTGAGCTCGGCCAGGTGCAGGCCGGTCCCGTCGCCGAGATCAAGGTAGTAGTGCTGGGTCAGGCCAGTGGCGAAGATCGGCACCTTCATCAGGCGAAGGCGGCGAACGTGAAAGGGCAGGTCCATCACTGCGGCGCTCCACGGAGGAGTAGGGGTTGCTGGGGCTGGCTATCCAGTCGTTCACGCATATTATCTATGGGTAAGAAAATCGCAACGCAACCCTGCGACCCAAAGGGCGACCATGGCTCCGCTCCCCCCTGACGATGCCGGCTACGCCATCGTCCTGGGCAAGGTCATCGCGCACCTGCGCGAACGAGAGGGCTTGACCCAGGCTCGCCTGGCCGACCTGGTGGCCGTCCCGCAGAGCCGGCTGTCGCGCATCGAGGCCGGCACCATGCCCGACGCCCTCACCCTCAGCCGCATCGCCGCTGCGCTCGGCGTCTCCGTGGACCGGCTCCACGCTCTCACCTCGCAAGGGCTGACCCGCATGCGCTCCACGGCCGCCCAGGCAACGGGCAGGTCCTCCGGACCCGACTGGGGCGCGCTCCTGGCCCTGGTGGGCGTCACTGCGCTTGCAGGGCTGGCGGTCTTCGTGGTGGCCACCCTCTTTGAAGAGGAGGAGAACAACCGCTAGGGCCAACCACCTCCGCCCATGCACTATGCTCCCCGACCTCACCGGGAGCCCATACCTTGGACGACGCAACCTACAGCCGGATCGTCAGCTTCATCTGGGGGATCGCTGACGACTGCCTCAAGGACCTCTACGAACCAGGCAAGTACCGCGACGTGATCCTGCCCATGACGGTGATCCGCCGCCTCGACGCCGTGCTCGAGGGCAGCAAGTCCGCCGTGCTGGCCATGAAGAAGATACTTGACGACGCGGGCGTGGTCCACCAGGACCCAGCCCTGCGCGAGGCCGCCGGACAGGCTTTCTACAACACCTCCAAGTTCACCCTGCGCGACCTGAAGAACCGGGCCAAGCGCGAGCAGCTCGAGGCCGACTTCCGCGACTACCTCGACGGCTTCTCGCCCAACGTCCAGGAGATCATCGACAACTTCGAGTTCCGCAACCAGATCAGCCGGCTCTCCCGAGCCGATGCGCTGGGCCTGCTGATCGAGAAGTTCCTCGACCCGAGCATCAACCTCTCGCCGCAGCCGGTGCGGTCACTGCCCGGTCTGGACAACCACGGGATGGGTACGATCTTCGAGGAGGTGTTGCGCCGGTTCAACGAGCAGAACAACGTGGCCGCTGGCCAGTTCTGGACCCCTCGCGATGCCGTGAAGCTCATGGCGCGGCTCATCTTCCTGCCCATCGCCGAGCAGATCGAGTCCGGCACCTACCTGCTCTACGACGGCGCCTGCGGCACCGGCGGCATGCTCACCGTCGCCGAGGACACCCTGAAGGAGCTTGCGGCCCAGCACGGCAAGCAGGTCGTCACCCACCTCTACGGCCAGGAGATCAACGCCGAGACCTATGCCATCGCCAAGGCTGACTTCCTGCTCAAGGGCGCGGGCGACGAGGCGGACAACCTGGTCGGCGGCCCGGAGCACTCCACCCTGAGCAACGACGCCTTCCCGAGCCAAGAGTTCGACTTCATGCTGTCGAACCCGCCCTACGGGAAGAGCTGGAAGACCGACCAGGACCGGATGGGCGGCAAGAAGGACCTCAAGGACCCGCGCTTCGTCATCGAGCACGCCGGCGACCCCGAGTACTCGCTGGTCACCCGTAGCAGCGACGGCCAGATGTTGTTCCTCGCGAACATGCTCGCGAAGATGAAGGAGGGCACCAAGCTCGGCAGCCGCATCGCCGAGGTCCACAATGGCTCGTCGCTGTTCACCGGCGATGCCGGCCAGGGCGAGAGCAACATCCGGCGGTGGATCCTCGAGAACGACTGGCTGGAAGCCATCGTCGCCCTGCCGCTGAACATGTTCTACAACACCGGCATCGCCACCTACGTGTGGGTGCTGACCAACCGCAAGCCCGGCCACCGGCGCGGCAAGGTGCAGCTCATCGACGCCACCGGGTGGTTCCAGCCGCTGCGCAAGAACCTGGGCGCCAAGAGCTGCGAGCTGGCCGAGGCCGACATCGCGCGCATCTGCGACACCTTCCTCGCCTTCGAGGAGACCGAGCAGTCCAAGATCTTCGACAACCGGGCCTTCGGCTACCACAAGGTCACGGTCGAGCGTCCGCTGCGCATCCGCGGCATCGACGCCGCGCGGGTCTACACCGCCAAGGAGATCAAGGAACTGAAGGCCACGGGCGTGGTCGATGAAGGCGCCCCGCCGGTGATCAAGAAGGTCCACAAGCGCGGCACCGACCCCGACTCACTGCGCGGGCTGTTCGAGGCCACCGTCGACGGCAAGCGCTGCGTGGTCGAGTACGAGCCCGACACCGACCTGCGGGACACCGAGCAGGTGCCGCTGCTGGAGGAGGGCGGCATCGAGGCCTTCCTCCGCCGCGAGGTGCTGCCCCACGCACCGGACGCGTGGTACGACCCGGGCAGCGGGAAGGTCGGGTACGAGATCAGCTTCACGCGGTACTTCTACAAGCCGCAGCCGCTGCGGAGCCTGGACGAGATCCAGGCCGACATCCGGGCGCTGGAGCAGGAGACGGATGGCCTGCTGGCGGAGATCCTTGGGGGTGCCCAGTGAGAGATGCACAGAAGGCCGACCACGTCACGCTTACGACGCTCATTGGACGACTTCGGGAAGGGCGGTTCGTCATCCCCGACTTTCAGCGCGACTTCGAGTGGCGACCCAGCGACATCCGGGAACTCGTCCGCTCGATCTTTCTCGACTACTACATCGGAAGCTTGCTGCTGTGGAAGGGGAAGTCCGAGAACTTCCAAGCGCTCGCGTGTGAACCGATCTACGGGTTCGGCGGACGGCAGGACCCAGTCCACATCGTCCTGGACGGTCAGCAGCGGCTGACGGCCATGTACTACGTGTTCCTGGCCCCCGATATCCCCCTGCCGAACCGGTCCAACCGCTTCCTCTTTTTTGTGCGCGTCGATCGGTTCATGGCCGAGGACCATGACGATGCGTTCGAGTATGACTGGACGCGTAGAGGGGTGAACTTGCTGACCGACCAGGCGGCCCAGTTTGAGAACCATTACTTCCCACTCTCAGTCGTCGGCCAAGGCGGTTGGGAGCTCCCCAACTGGGTTCAAGGCTACGAGCGGTTCTGGCGCGACCGCGAAGCGGCCGCCCGTAGTGAAGGCGACGACGAGGCCATGCACGCTGCGGTCCACCATGCCGCCAACGCGCGAGCTTTTGGCGAGCACCTCAAGGGCATCACCGAGCAGTACCAGGTCGCCTACATCGAGCTCGACCGGGACCTCGAGATCGACAAGGTCTGCGACATCTTCACGCAGATCAACAGCCGCGGCATTCGTCTGGACGTGTTCGACCTCATCAACGCACTCCTCAAGCCACGCGGCCTGCAACTCAAGGCGCTCTGGCGCGAGGCGGCCTCCCGACTCGACTTCGTGGAGAGCGAGCGGCTCAACGTCTACCTGCTCCAGGTGATGTCGATCCTGCGCCAGGGATACTGCTCGCCGAAGTATCTGTACTACCTTCTGCCGGGGCAGGAGAAGAAGGTGCGGCAGCCCGACGGGTCCCTCCGGCGCGAGGTGCTGGTGCCCGACATCGTTGACTTCGAGAAGCGCTGGAACGCCGCCGTCGACGCGATGGAGCATGCCATCGCGCTCTTGAAGCACCCCCAGGAGTTCGGGGCGACCTCGTCGCAATACCTGCCCTACGTGTCGATTCTGCCCGTGTTCTCGGCGCTGCAGGCCGCCATCCGCGAGCTGCCCAAGGCCCGGCAGCTCGATGCCCAGCGAAAGCTCCGGCACTGGTACTGGGCCAGCGTCTTCACGAACCGCTACTCAGGCTCAGTCGAATCCACGGCCGCGCGCGACTTCCTGGATGTGCGGGCCTGGCTGGAGGACGACGCCCAGACGCCAGGGCTCATCGCCGAGTTCCAGGCCCGGTTCCGCAGCCTTGACCTCCGGCGGGAGGTAAAGCGCGGCTCGTCCGTCTACAACGGCATCTTCAACCTGTTGGTCCTGCGCGGCGCACGCGACTGGATGACGGGGAACGTGCCGCAGCACGGCGACCTCGACGATCACCACATCGTCCCAAAGTCATGGGGCAAGGCGCACGAGCACCACGCCGTCGTCGACAGCATCCTCAACCGAACCCCGCTGACCGCAGACACCAACCGCAACGTCATCCGGGAGCGGCTGCCCAACGAGTACCTACCCGAGCTGATCGCCGAGAGCGGCGAGGCCGCAGTGCGAGCCACGCTGGAGTCCCACTTCATCTCGCCGGCTGCCTTCGACATCCTGCTCCGTGAACCCTTCACGCCCGACGACTTTGAGGCCTTCCTCGCGGAGCGGCAGCGCACGCTGCAGGACGCGATCGAAGACCTCCTCGTGAAGGAGCGCCTGGACCTGCCGCCGCGCCTCCGCGAGATTGACGCCCAGTTGGAGGCGGTCGAACTCGCGCTGCGGCAGGTGATCCGGGCGGCGCTGGGCGGCGACCCGGGGCAGTTGCCGCCGCACGTACGCGTGAAGATCGATGAGCGGCTGCAAGGCGCCGCGAAGCGCAACCCCGCCCTGGACGGCGAGCATTACGCGACGCTGGCCGGTATGCTCGAGTTTGCTGACCTTCGGGAGCTTCAGGACATCCTGTCGGCAAAGGCGCTCTGGCCCACCTTTCAGGGCCGATTCGCCAGCAAGGAGCTGTTGGCACAGCGGTTCGGCCAGATCGCGAATCTTCGGAACAGCATTCGCCACAGCCGGAAGGTCGATGAGATCACCCGCAAGGAGGGCGAGGCGGCCATCCTGTGGTTCCAGCAGGTGGTGGCGGCATGATCGAGGGGCTCGAGCCGTACTCGGAGTATCGCGCAGCGGGCCTGCCCTGGCTGCCAACGATCCCGCGACATTGGAGCGTGGTGCGTGCCAAGTCCGTGCTAAGATCGGTCGACGTGCGGTCCAAGACCGGGGAGGAAGAGCTCCTGACCGTCTCGTCGGAGCGCGGCGTGGTTCCCAGGCGCACGGCCTCCGTGACCATGTTCAAGGCCGAGTCCTACGTCGGGCACAAGCTGTGCTGGCCCGACGACCTCGTGATCAACAGCCTCTGGGCATGGGGACGTGGGCTGGGCGTGGCCCGAGAGCACGGCATCATCAGCACCGCCTACGGCGTGTACCGTCGCCGGGACCCCAACGAGCTTCACTCTGGGTATCTGCATGAGCTTGTGCGATCCACGCCATTCCAGTGGGAACTGCAGGTCCGATCCAAGGGGATCTGGATCTCGCGCCTGCAGCTGACCGACGCCTCGTTCCTGGACGCACCGCTGCCGGTCCCCCCACCCGACGAGCAGGCCGCCATCGTCCGCTTCCTCGACCACGCCGACCGGCGCATCCGGCGCTACATCCGCGCCAAGGAGAAGCTCATCAAGCTGCTGGAGGAGCAGAAGCAGACCATCATTCACCAAGCCGTGACCCGTGGTCTCGACCCGGGCGTGCCGAAGAAGGAAAGCGGGATTCCCTGGATTGGTGGTGTCCCGCAGCACTGGCGGATTAGCCGTGTGAAAGGCGAGTTCGCGTCGCTCAACGCCCGACGCGTCCCGCTCAGCAGTACCGAGCGGGGGAAGATGACCCTGCGGAGGTACGACTACTACGGAGCTTCCGGGATTATCGACAAGGTCGATGACTTCATTTTCGATGATGAGCTGCTGCTCATCGCAGAAGACGGGGCCAACTTGGTGCTCAGGAACCTCCCGTTGGCCATCGTTGCGCGTGGTCGGTTTTGGGTGAACAATCACGCGCACATCCTGAAGCCTCGGCGCGGGAACCTCGACTTCCTCGCGTGCATGATGGAGAGCATCGACTACTCCCCATGGATTACGGGAGCGGCGCAGCCCAAGCTGACCAAGGACCGGCTCATGAGCGTTCAGCTCGCCGTTCCACCTGCCGCTGAACAAGACGCGATCATGGCCGCCGTTGGACTGAGGACTTCCCATCTTCGGTCATCCCTCGCGGTAGCCAAGAACGAAGTCGACCTCCTCCGCGAACTCCGCACCCGCCTCATCGCCGACGTCGTCACCGGCCAACTCGACGTGCGCGCCGCCACGGCCGCCCTCCCCGACGAGCCCACCGACGACGAGCCCATCGACGACCCCGACGAGCCCCTCGACGACGACCTCGACGCCGATGGCGACGCCCCGGAGGACGAGGACGCATGACCGCCGACCGCTCCACCGCGTACCTCCAGGGCCTAGTGCGCGAGCTGTGCAAGCTCCCGCGCGAGACGGAGTGGGTGGAGTTCAAGGCGAACAACGACCACCCGCAGGAGATCGGGGAGTACCTCTCGGCCCTTGCCAACGCCGCCGCCCTCGCCGGCAAGACCCGCGCCTGGCTGCTGTGGGGCGTGCGCGACGACGACCACGCCCTGAGCGGCACCACCTTCGACCCCAGCACCGCGAAGAAGGGCAACGAGGAGCTGGAGAGCTGGCTCCTGCGCCTGCTGGAGCCCCGCATCGACTTCCGCTTCGACGCGGTCGAGGTCGAGGGCCAGCGCGTCGTCCTGCTGGAGATCGCCGCCGCGCAGCGCCACCCGGTGCGCTTCTCAGGCGTCGAGTACATCCGGGTCGGCACCTACAAGAAGCCGCTCAAGGACTACCCCGAGAAGGAGCGCGCCCTGTGGCGGGTGTTCGACCGGGTGCCCTTCGAGGCGGGGATCGCCGCCCAGCACCTGTCGTCCTCCGACGTCCTGCGCCTGCTCGACGCGCCGGCATTCTTCGACCTGTTGCGGCAGCCGCTACCGGACGGCCACCAGCACATCCTTGAGGGATTGGCCGACAACGCGCTGGTGCGGCCCTGCCCCGCGGGCGGATGGGACATCACGAACCTCGGCGCGGTGCTGCTCGCCCACCGGCTGGCCGACTTCCCCGGCCTGGCGCGGAAGGCGGTGCGCCCCATCTTCTACCGGGGGCGCACGCGCGCAGAGACCGAGCGGGAGCTGGAGGAGCCGCGGGGATACGCCCTGGCGCTGGACGCCACCGTGCGGATGGTGATGGCCCGTCTGCCCGCCCGCGAGGTCCTGGAGGGGGCCTTCCAGCGGGCCCGGCCGGACTACCCCGAGCCGGCGGTGCGCGAGCTGCTCGCCAACGCGCTCATCCACCAGGACTTCACTGTCACCGGCGCCGGGCCCATGGTCGAGGTCTTCGAGGACCGCGTCGAGTTCACCAACCCCGGTGAGCCGCTGGTCCCCACCGATCGGTTCCTGGACTCGCCCCCACGCACGCGGAACGACGCCCTGGCGAGCACGATGCGCCGCCTCGACCTGTGCGAGGAGCGTGGCAGCGGCATCGACAAGGTCCTGCTCCACGTCGAGGCGGCGGGCCTGCCAGCGCCCGCCTTCCAGGTGCCCCCGGGCTTCACGCGCGCCGTCCTGTTCGGCCCCCGCCCCTTGACCACCTTGGGACGACAGGAGCGGGTCCAGATCTGCTACTGGCACGCTTGCCTGCGCTTCCAGCAACACGAGCCCCTGACCAACGCGTCCGTGCGCGAGCGCTTCGGGATCTCCTTCACCAACCGGGCCGCCGCTTCGCGGCTGATCCGGGACGCCGTCGAAGCGGGGGTGATCCTGCCTCGCGATCCCGACGCGGGCCCCGGCCAGATGCAGTACGTCCCATGGTGGGCGGCAGGATCTGCCCGATGAGCCCCGCCCGTGTTGATGGCGTGTTGATCGCCAGCGCCTCCCGCGGCGTCCGGGGTGACCCAAGGTGTCGTCGGTGTCGCGCTCGACGCGTGCCACCGGGTGTTGACGGGCTGTTGATGCCGACGCGCATGGATTGCCTCCCGCCTTGGAGCGTCCCATGAGCACCGACACCTCCGAGAAGGGCCTCGAGGCCCTCATCGTGCGCGCGATGACCGGCCGCACCGACCTCCTCGCACCGCCCCACCCGGTGACGGACGGCGCGGTCCCGGTGACGGGGGGCACGGGCTGGCTGCTCGGCGATCCGGCCCACTACGACCGCGAGTACTGCATCGACCTGGTCCAGCTCCGCGGCTTCCTGCTCGCCACCCAGCCCGAGCTGGTCGAGACCTTCGCGCTGGACACCGACGGACCCACCCGGCGCAAGTTCCTCGCCCGCCTCCAGGGACAGATCAGCGCCCGCGGCGTGATCGACGTGCTGCGCCACGGGATCAAGCACGGCCCGCAGGACGTCCCCCTGTTCTACGGCACCCCGACGCCTGGCAACGCCACCGCCGAGGAGCGCTTCGGCGCCAACCGGTTCAGCGTCACCCGCCAGCTCCGCTACAGCCGGGACGAGACGGCGCTGTCCCTGGACCTCGGCCTGTTCCTCAACGGGCTGCCCGTCTTCACCTTCGAGCTGAAGAACAGCCTGACCAAGCAGACCGTCGCCGACGCCATCGAGCAGTATCGCCGCGACCGCGACCCCCGCGAGAAGCTGTTCGAGTTCGGCCGCTGCGTGGCCCACTTCGCCGTCGACGACGCCGAGGTGCGGTTCTGCACCCACCTCAAGGGCAAGGGCTCGTGGTTCCTGCCCTTCAACCGCGGGTACAACGACGGCGCCGGCAACCCGCCGAACCCAGAGGGGCTCAAGACCGACTACCTCTGGAAGCGCATCCTCACGCCGGCCGGGCTGACCGACATCCTCGAGAACTACGCCCAGGTCGTCGAGCGCAAGGACCCGAAGACCAGGCGGGTGAAGCGCGATCAGATCTTCCCGCGCTACCACCAGCTCGACGTCTTGCGCCGGCTGCTCGCCGACGCGGGGCAGCACGGGGCTGGCAAGCGATACCTCATCCAGCACAGCGCGGGCAGCGGCAAGTCGAACTCCATCGCCTGGCTCGCCCACCAGCTCATCGGGCTGCGCAAGGGCGAGCAGCACGTCTTCGACTCGATCATCGTGGTGACCGACCGCCGGATCCTCGACCAGCAGATCCGCGACTCCATCAAGCAGTTCGCGCAGGTGGGCGCCACCCTCGGCCACGCCGAGCACTCGGGCGACCTGCGGCGCTTCCTGACCGCCGGCAAGAAGATCATCATCACCACGGTCCAGAAGTTCCCGTTCATCCTCGACGAGATCGGCAGCGACCACGCCGCGCGCCGCTTCGCCATCCTCATCGACGAGGCCCACTCCAGCCAGGGCGGCAAGACCTCGGCGGCCATGTCGCGGGCGCTCGCGGGCATGGAGTCCGACGAGGAGGAGACCACCGAGGACCAGATCAACAAGATCATGGAGGGGAGGAAGCTGCTGAAGAATGCGAGCTACTTCGCGTTCACCGCCACGCCGAAGAACAAGACGCTGGAGACCTTCGGCACCGTCATCCCGGGCGAGGTCGACGCCGACGGCGCCCCCCGCCGCCGCGCCTTCCACAGCTACACGATGAAGCAGGCCATCGACGAGGGCTTCATCCTCGACGTGCTGCGCTACTACACGCCGGTCCAGAGCTACTACAAGCTCGTGAAGACGGTCGAGGGCGACCCCGAGTTCGACACGAAGAAGGCCCAGAAGAAGCTGCGCCGCTACGTCGAGAGCCACGAGCACGCGATCCGGCTCAAGGCCGAGATCATGGTCGACCACTTCCACGACCAGGTGCTGCTACAGAACAAGATCGGCGGCAAGGCCCGCGCGATGGTCGTCTGCAACGGCATCGAGCGCGCCATCCAGTACTTCCTGGCCTTCCGCGCCTACCTGGTCGAGCGCAAGAGCCCCTACCAGGCCATCGTTGCCTTCTCGGGCGAGCACGAGCTCGACGGCAAGAAGGAGACCGAGGCGACGCTCAACGGCTTCCCCTCCGGTGACATCGCCGACCGCATCCAGGAGGACCCGTACCGGTTCCTCATCTGCGCGGACAAGTTCCAGACCGGCTACGACGAGCCGCTGCTGCACACCATGTACGTGGACAAGACGCTGGCCGGCGTGAAGGCCGTGCAGACGCTGTCGCGGCTGAACCGCGCGCACCCGCAGAAGCACGACGTGTTCGTGCTGGACTTCATGAACGACACCGAGGCCATCCGCGCCTCGTTCGAGCCCTTCTACCGGACCACCGTGCTGTCCGGCGAGACCGACCCGAACAAGCTGCACGACCTCAAGGACGCGCTCGACGCCCGGCAGGTCTACGACCCGTCGCAGGTGGAGGAGCTGGTCGCGCGCTACCTCGGCGGCGCGGATCGCGACCAGCTCGACCCCATCCTGGACGCCTGCGTGGCCGCCTACGACCAGGAGCTCGACGAGGACGGCCAGATCGACTTCAAGGGCAAGGCCAAGGCCTTCGCGCGCACCTACGCCTTCCTGTCGGCCATCCTGCCGTACTCGAACGTGGAGTGGGAGAAGCTTTCGATCTTCCTAAATTTTCTCATCCCCAAGCTGCCCGCGCCCGAGGAGGAGGACCTGTCGAAGGGCATCCTCGAGTCCATCGACATGGACAGCTACCGCACGGAGAAGCAGGCCACGATGAAGCTCGTCCTGGCCGACGAGGACGGCGAGGTCGACCCGGTGCCCGTGTCCGGCGGCGGCCGGAAGCCCGAGCCCGAGCTCGACCGCCTGTCGAACATCCTCAAGGCCTTCAACGAGCACTTCGGCAACATCCCCTGGCAGGACGCCGACCGCGTGCGGAAGCTGATCACCGAGGAGATCCCGCAGCGCGTGGCCCAGGACGTGGCCTACCAGAACGCCCGGAAGAACTCCGACAAGCAGAACGCGCGGATCGAGCACGACAAGGCGCTGCTGCGCGTGATCCTCGGGCTGATGAAGGACGACACCGAGCTGTTCAAGCAGTTCACCGACAACCCCGGGTTCAAGCGGTGGCTGTCGGACATGGTGTTCAACGAGACCTATGATGCGCCGGAGGCGGCGTGACCTGTGGCAGCTGGACTGTTGGAGCCTGCCGACCCTCCTCGCCGGAGCACGCAAATGCCGATTGAGCGCGAATGGTCCAAGATCGGTAGCGGCGGCGCCTTTGAGGGGCTGGTCACCACGATCATCTACTTCGAGGATCCGACAGCCTCCCTGTTTGGTCGCGCCGGCGCCGATGGGGGTCAAGACGCCCGTTCGGGTGACGGCACCCTCGTCTATCAGATGAAGCACCACGTGGCCGCAACGCCGTCTAAGGCGATCTCGGACGCCAAGGCTGAGGCCACAAAGATCAAGGAGTACCGACACCCTGCGCATGGTCGGTACGCGGAGTGGTCCGCCGTCAAGAAGTGGCGGCTGGTTACGAACGCCAGTTTCAATCCGGCAGACCAACAGCGCTGGGATACCGAGGTCGTTCCAGCATTCCAGGCATTGGGGCTCGAAGCGTCGCTGTGGGAGCTAGCAACGCTCGAAGCGCTACTGGCGAAGCATCCGGAAGTCGATCGCGCGTTCTTCGGCGGCGAGAACCGGGTCTTCCTTACGTTGCCCGAGGTTCGGGGGCGTCCCTCGTTCGAACCGGAGTTCATCGCAAGAGGCGCGGCGGCTGGGTTTGAGGGGCGCGCTGGCGAAATCGCCAAGGTTCTGGACTTCGCGAATGGGACGCAAGCGTTCCTCGTGGTGCACGGACCGGGAGGGATCGGGAAGACTCGCCTGTTGCTCGAAGCGGGAGAACTTCTCTCTCGATCCGCTTGGCAGGTCCTCTGGGCGAACACCTCAACCATGGAGTCGAGCGGGTCGTGGTACGAGGGTATCGTCCCTGGCCGCAAGACCCTGGTCATCGTTGACGAACCTGAATCGGAGCAGGTGCTGCGCCAGCTCGTCGAGCAGGTCGGCAGTGCCGGCGGCGCGCTCGACTGGAAGATCGCGGTCTCCGTGCGCACCCCAAAGGACCCGGTCCTTCGGTTTCTGAGTGGACCGAAGGTCAAGACGCAGGTCCAGAACCTCGCAATCGGCGCGCTTCCTCGCGACGCGTCCATTGAGATGTGCAAGACACTTCTTTCGACGGGTCCACTGTCGCCCACTGCGCCCGAGGCACTGGCCCGTGTGGCCACCGAACTCGCAAGACGGTTTGACGATCACCCGGTTTGGCTTGCACTGGCGGTACATGTCCTTGAGCAGGCTGGGGATCTCGGTGGAGTTCCAGACACGGCTGAAGATCTGGCAGAGCTTTACCTGACCGAGATCGTCGAGTCCCAGAACGAATTCGACCTCGACAAGCTCGTCAATCTGTTGCGGTGGATTGCGCTACTCGGCACCGCCAATCTCGAAGACAAGGCTGCGCTTGCGACGCTGGCGGCAGCGGCTGAGTTTGGTACGGAAACAGCAGTTCGTGCGGCGATCGCACGGCTGATCAAGCGACGCGCGCTCACCTCACGAGGCGCGCGCGGTCGTCTCGTCGAACTCAAGCCGGACGTGCTCCGAGACCACGTGCTGCGGCGCTGGCTCACGGTGGACATCGGTACCGACCAACCCGCGGCAGTCCCGTCCGACGCGGCGTCAGCACTCACCGACATCGTCGCGAACGGCATCAAGTCGGGTAGTCTCACGCGGCAGGGGCAAGCGGTGCTGGTGGCTCTCACAAGGACCGAAGCGATCCTCGCGCACAGTGCCGCCCCGGTGGACATCCTCACCGAGCTCTTTCACGCTCTAGAGGAGGGTCTGCAGGAGACCACCGCGAGCGCGCGCATCCTCCTAGCGGAGACTCTGACGACGGTTGCTGAACTGCGTCCAAGTGAGGTCGTAAACCTCTCGCGCATGATCCGGACCGCCATGGCTCCGACTGAAGTGATCAAGACCTACTTCGGTGAACGGCAAGTCACCCACGAAGACGTCGTCTTGGAGCTCGCGTGGCCGGTGTTCCACGCCGCCATGGGCGCCAGAACGCCAGAATGCCGTGCCGACGTGATGCGAGAACTCGTGACCCTGGTCGAACTCGAGGCCGAGATCGGAAGCGAGCGCACGCGCGGGCTTCCGAATGACGGGAAGCGAGCGGGCCAGCTCGTTGGCAGGGTCCTTGAAGGAGGCCCCGACTTCTGGGCACCCTTCGACGACGCTGCTGAACAGCTCTGCCTCGAACTCCTCGGCTCGATTCGCGATCATGAAGCCGCCCCCGCGCGCATCAGCTTGTTGAAGGCGCTTCTACAGCCCGCTACGGCCGTGGAGCGCCACGAGATTCGTTCGGAAGGGCATTCCATTCAGATTCACAACTACATCATCCTGCCTGGCAACCCCGCTTGGGCGGTTCGCGAAAGAGTCTTGAAGGAGATCTGCAGCCTGCTGCAGCGCGAAGAGACTCCACTCCGGAACCGAGCAGTACTCTGGGAGGTGTTGGCCGAGGCCCACAGCAGCCTCGGACGTGCGGCGTCGAACATCCCTGAAGGGCAAGCAAATCCATTGCTGGACCGATCAATGGATGACCTCGGGTGGGCGTATTCAACCCTGTCCGCGAGAAGCGCTCCGCTCGCGGAGCTCACCGCGGCGCGCATGCTATGGGACTGGCACCGGCGTTTCGACACTGGCTCTGCGAAGGATGTCGCTGAACGTCTAGAAGAGATCTACGCGGCGAACGACCTTGCTGCGGAGTTCGCGCCACTGACCAGTCACGATGACTGGGAGGAGCGTGCACCACGCGCTCTGGCGAAGGCCGAACAACTTGCAGCCGGCGGAGAGGCCGGGATTCATGAGTTCGTCACGAGGGCTGTTCGGTTCCTAGGAACGGCCGATCGGATTCAAGACGTCCTGCACGTCGCCCATGACCTCGGACGCACGGCCCCTCCTGGCGGGCCGGCGGTCTCCTACAGTGTGAATGTACTCCGGAACGACGCCGGACCCGCTTACCACGCCTTCGCGGCGGTAATATTGTCGCGACACGCATGGGCCATGCGGACAGCCGATGCGACGAACGTGGCGCAGGCGGTGGCAGGGTGGGTAGACGCTTGCGCGAGGGACGACCTGAGAGTCCTCGTCCTCCGACGCATATATGGTTTCGTGCCCGTTCCGAACTGGGCTCGCGAGCCTACTCCAGCGGAGGTTCTCCAACTCTACGGGTTCATGGAGCTGTTCCTGAGGTCGGGTGCGGGAGCCGCGTTCCTGGAAGCGATCGGGTGGACCTTCCGTTTCGATTGGGACCGCTGGAAGGCACTCGCGGAGGCCACGCTCGGGCGATTGCCTGCCGATCAGGTCGGATGGGCAACCCACGCACTCGTCGAGTCGGTGTACTGGGGCACGCGGGACACCCCGGATCCGCTCCCGGACGACATGGGACGATGGGTGTTGGACCGCCTCCTCGCGACACCGGATCTGGGCCGTGGGGGTATGCTCGGTCATCACCTGACAGAGATCATGAAGAGAACTGCCGCTCCGGACGTCGCGTGGTTCGTTCGCTCGGTCCAGCGGGGTGCCAACTACGAGGCACTCGCGCCGGCGGGGCGTAGCCCTGGGCTGAGCAGTTTCGTGCGACCGATCGCTGCCACGGACAGCGGCGACGCGGCGGCGGTGGAGGCCGTGGCCGCGCTGGTGGACTTTGCCCTCGGTGACGGCAAAATCGGATACCACCTTCCGCGAATCATCGCGAAGCTCGATCCTGCGGGGGTGCTGGCGCCGGGTGCCGTTGTCCAGCGGCTGATGGAGCGTCGTGGCAACACCGATGCGGTGTGGCGACTCGCTCGGATTGCAGGCGGATACCCGCTGAATGGCAGACCATGGCGCCGCATCGCGCAGGCCGTGGTGCCGCTCGCCGTGGGGTTTCCCGAGAAGGAACGTCGGTCTCTGTTTCGTGCTCTCTTGGATACCGGTGGGATGACCTACTCGGCCAACGTCGGGGAGGTACCACAGGTCTACATTGACCGGGCGCAAACTGCTCGTGAGAGCCGAGACGGGGAGTCAGATGCAGATCTGATGCCGTTCTGGAAGTGGTTGGTCGAGGTCACCGAGGCTGACCTCGCGGACGAGGTCGAGCGTGCCAAGGAGGACCGGGGAGAATGACCGCTGACACGCTGCGAGGGCGTCTCCAAGGTTCAGCCGCCCGACTCGATGCGATTTCGACTTTGCTCGGAACCCGGACCGGCAAGCTTGTAGGTACTGCAGGCGCGCTGTTCGAGGAGGCGGCGAGCGGTGCCGCAGGTCTACGCGGTGCAGAGGGCCTCCTGGCGCACAGGGAGGCCTGCTGGAACGCGCTTGTGGCCGTCAGGGACGGTTCGGACGCCTCCACAGATCGCTCACGGCTGAATGGCCACGAGATGAACTTCGAGTACGCGAGATATCTGACTACGCAGGCCTATCTTGCATCTCATTGGTCGCTGGCCGATCAGATTACGCGCGCGGCGGGCCGCATCCTCTGTACGGAAGGGCCTGTAAAGAACGCAGCAAAGACGCCAAACCTGTGGCAGCACTTCATGAAGAACGGAGAGTCGGCGCCGTGGCTGACTGTACACGTGCTGAAGGAGTGCTACGGATGGCCGATCGGTGTGTCGTACATCGTGCGGAATCATTTCACGCACGAGGGCGGAGTTGGTGATGGCTGGGGATTCTTCGAGAGCAGCGCCGTGGCGGACGGCTTCATCGTATCAGACAACGCTTGGCGGTACCTGATCGACAAGGCGAAGAAGGAGTACAAGGTTCGCCCCGAGCAGGCGCGGTGCGCCAGCATCGATCCCATGGGTAAGCGGAAGCTCGACGAGATTCTGGCGTTGTGCCACGCCGAGATGGACGACGCCTTGGGCGTCTTGATACTGTCTGCGTCGGCCCTGGCAGAGGCTTACGCGGGTGTCCTTCACGAGTAGGGGGCTGGCGTGTGCGGTCGTCGTGGATCACTCGCCCCTGGTGCACATCTTCAACTTCCTCAACGCGATGCTAACCGCCGCCGTCGGCACCCCCTCGCCCCGAGCCAGCTCGCTCTGGTTCCGGTAGACCTCGTCGTCCAACATCCGCCGCCACTCCCGAGCCCTCCACCCGACTGGCCTCCGCTCCTTCTTCTCGCCGATTTCATCGCTCAAACGCCGCTTGCGAACCAACGCGAACGAGGTCCGACAAGCTCTCGCTACACAAGCCCCAGGGGCGCCACTGCACAGGCGCAGCCGAGGAGCGGGCGGCCCCAGCGGCCGCCGCAGGCGGACGCGCCCGGACCGCCGGAGGCGGGACGGGGCTGGATGGGCAGCGTCGTCGGCCGCAGGCCGGCGGCGCGCACGGTCCAGCAGGGGGCGCCCCCGATCCCCCACCCCCACACACCACGACCCGCCGCCCTCACCCCCCCTCGAACGGGTTGTACACCTTCACCCCAGTCCCCGCGACATCGCCCACGTTGCGCGTCACCAGCGTCAGGCCATGAACGATGGCCGTCGCGGCCAGCAGCGTGTCCACCGTGGGGCGCGGATCCGGCACGTTCAGGCGCCCCCACACCTCGGCGACCCGGCCATCGATCGGCAGGATGCGCGACGCGAAGCTGCCGAGCAGGCCCTGCAGCCAGACCTCGAGCTGCCGCGCGGTGACCTCGTCCTTGCGACGCTTGAGCTCGATGCCCCGACGGATCTCGCCCACGGTCAGCACACTGAGCCACACATCGCCCTGTCGGCGACCAGCCCACCGAAGCACGCCCGGATCACCGCGCGGGCCCTTCCGGATCTCGGAGATGACGTTGGTGTCGAGGAGCCAGCTCACAGCTCCACGTCCCGGGGGAGGTCCCGCTGACGCGCGAGGGTCTCGTCGTCGCCGGGGTCGGGCATCGCGGCCAGCCAGTCCCACAGCGACTTCCCGGCAGCCGGCCCGTGGAGCGCCTCGTACAGGATGGCGCGGTGCTCGGCCTCCGCCGAGCGGCCATGGGCCGCAGCCCGAGCCTTGAGCGCCTCCACCAGATCCTCGTCGAGGTTGCGCACGATGAGCTGGGCCATTTCGACCTCCATGCTATCACGATAGCGTCAAGGCCCTGGCCCGTCAATGGCGCTTCCCTTGCCCTGCGACCACCGCGCCCTCCCCCCACGACCCGCCTCGCCCGCCGCCCCGGGCGACCCGCTCGCCCCCATCGGCCCGCCGCGACCAGCGTTAGCAGCCCTGGTCAAGGAGGTGTCGGCTGGCGCTGGTGGAACCCCTGGTCTGGAGCGTCGGCGGCACGGGCACGGCCCTGCGCTCCTGCACGCGCCACGACGACGACGGGGTCTTCGAGGCCACGAAGTGGGTGACCCTGCTGTACATGCCGGTCCTGCCCCTGCACCGGGCGCGGTACCGCCTGGTCGAGCGGCGCCGCTCCTTTCCCGGCTGGCAGTCGCTGGTCCTCGAACGGGTCGCGGGGCTCGACCTCGGGCTGCCGGGCGTGCTGCGCACCTACGTCCTGGCCTGGGTGGTGGTGCCCGTCGCGTTCTTCCTTCCCACGGCCGTGCTCGGCCTGCCCGGCGTCCTGGCGGGCCGCCCCGCGCTGGCGGCGGCGGGCGCCGTGCTGTCGTCGTTGTGGATGGGCCCCTTCGGCCTCGGCGTCCTGCTGTGGACGCTGGGCCTGCCCTGGCCCCGCAACCCGCCGCGCGGGACAGGGACCGCGTTGCTGCTGGAGCTGCGGCGGACAGCGCCGGGGACGGGGGCCGCCGTCGCGGTCGCGTTCGTGCTCCTGGGTGGTGCGTGCGGGCTGCTGCGCGTGGTCATCGACGGTGTCAACGGGCTCGGCTTGCGCCAGGCCTTGCAGGGCGGGGCGGAGAACGCGGCCTTCTTCCTGGTGCTGTGCTTGCTGGTCGGCCCAGGACTGTGGCTGTCGCGAGCCTGGCGCGCCGTCCGGGGCTGAGCGCGGCCACGATCGCCTGCGCCGCGAGTACGCCGCCCGTGGCCAGGTCTTCGACCGGTACCGCTCGGCCGACCCCGAGATGCTCAAGGCCGACCGGGCCGTGCAGAACACCCACGAGCAGATGGTGCCCTTCCTGGCGTCGCTGTGGATGTACGCGCTGGTCGTCTCGCCCGGCGGGGCCGCCGTCCTCGGCGGCGCCTGTGTCCTGCTGCGCGCGGTCTAACCGCTCCTGCTCGGCGCGCGCATCGAGCAGGTGCAACCCCGGCGCGTCGCCTTCGTGACCTCTCCCTGCTACGCCATCGTCGGCTGGATGAGCGCCCGCTCGGTGGCCGGGGTGTGGTCGGCCGGCGGCTGATCGCCGCCCCTCGCTCCTCCGTCCCCCCCCCTCGCCTGCGTTACGCCCCCCTCAGCCCAGGGAGGCACGATGATCGACACCCGCAAGCTCGGGCAGGACGGCGTCCAGGTGGGCGCCATCGCGCTCGGCGCCATGGCCTTCGCCGGCTGGTACGGCGCCAGCGACGACGAGGCCGGCGTGCGCGCGATCCAGCGCGCGATCGACGAGGGCATCACGCTGATCGACACGGCCGAGGTCTACGGCCAGGGCAGGAGCGAGGCGCTGGTCGGCCGCGCGGTCCGCGACCGGCGCGATCGGGCCGTCGTGGCGACCAAGGCCAGCGCGGGCAGCCCCGCCTACCTGCACCAGGCGATCGACCGCAGCCTGAAGCACCTGGGCCTCGACCACGTCGACCTGTACTACCTGCACCGCGTGGACGCCGCGGTCCCCATCGAGGACTCGGTCGGCGCGATGGCCGAGCTGGTCCAGGCCGGGAAGGTCCGCGCCATCGGCCTCTCCGAGGCCGGTCCCCAGACGATCCGCCGCGCGCACGCCACCCACCCCATCGCCGCCCTGCAGACCGAGTACTCCCTGCTGCAGCGCGATCCCGAGCGGGACCTCTTCCCCATCACCCGCGCGCTCGGCGTCACCTTCGTCGCCTACTCGCCGCTGCACCGGGGGCTGCTGACCGGGCGGATCCGGACCTCCGCCGACCTGCCCGCCCACGACTGGCGCGGGCAGGTCCCACGCTTCCAGGGGGACAACCTGGCGGCCAACGTCGCCCGCCTGGGGCCGCTCGAGGCGCTGGCCACCCGCAAGGGCGCCTCCATGTCCTCGGTCGCGCTCGCGTGGATCCTGCGCAAGGGCCAGGACCTGGTGCCCCTGGTCGGGATCGGCCGCCCCGAGAACGTCGACCGCAACCTGCAGGCCCTGCAGGTGCAGCTCGACGAGACCGACATGGCCCTGCTCGACGACGCCTTCCCGATCGGCTGCGCCGCCGGGGCCCGCTACCCGGAGGCGGCCATGGCGTCGCTCGGCCGCGAGGCACCCCTGCCCGGCGCGCCCGCCGGCGGGTGACCCCCAGCCTGGGCCGCCTGGATGTCCGATCGCACCCGCCTCGGGACCCCATGACCGCCCGCTACGACCGCGCCCCCTCCGAGGCCCTGCTGGCCCTGCTCGCCGACGGCGCCCTCCTCTCGCCCCTGCGCCGGCCGTGGACGGTGGCGGGCCTGCCGCTGGACCTGCAGCTCCGCGAGGGGGACCAGGTCCACCTGTACTGCGGCCTCACCCGCCTGCTGACCGCACAGCCCACCCGCGCCGGCGTCCGCCTGCGGGCGCACCCGACCTACACCGACCAGCCCTGCGCCGCGGCCCTGTTCCGCACCTGGGCGCCCGCCGAGCCGGGCCTCGCCGACGCGCTCCAGGGCTACCTGTCCTCTGTCCAGGTCGACCCTCGCCAGGTGGACAGAGAGGGGCGCGTCCAGGCCGCCTGGATGGCCCTGCGCGCGCCGTGGATCCCGCTCGACCGCGAGGCGGTGATCGGACGCGCCAGCTCCGGCGCCCGCGCCGACGCCCTCGTCGCCCCGGCCGTCCACGCCGCCTCGCTCGCCGTGGACCGCCTCGCACAGGCCGAGGGCTGGCAGCGCCCCCACGCCCCCAGGGGCGCCAACGAGCTGGACCAGCTCGCCGTGGATCCCCAGGGCCGCCTGGTCCTGGTCGAGCTGAAGCACGCCCGCGCCAGCGAGGTGGTCACCGCCCCGCTGCAAGCCCTGCGCTACGCCTGGGAGTGGCAGGCCGCGCTGCCGGGCCTGCTGCCCTCCCTGCGCCGCCTGCTCGAAGCCCGCCGCCGCCTGGGCCTGGCGCCGGCCACCACGCCGGATCTGGCGGGCGACCTGCGCCTGGCGGTCGCCTGGGGCGAGGGCGCGCCGAGCGCCGAGGTGGAGCGCCGCCTGCGCGCGGTCCGGAGGATCGTGCACGATCACCTGCCCCCCGGGCTCCACGAGGTGGAGCTGTGGTCGCTGCAGGAGGGACGCCCCTCCCGGTGCTGATGCGTGGAGGGGCCGCCCATCGCGCCCGGAATCCGCGATGATGGCCGCGGCCCTCCCCGCACCCCCGCTCCCGGCCCGCCCATGCTCCCGCCGCTCGCCCTCCTGCTGGCCTGCACCACCTCGCCCCCCGCCCCACCCGCGACCCCGCCCGCGGTCCCCTCCGCCGCGTCTTCGCCGGACGCCCCCGCGCCGGCACCCGCCTCGGACCCGGCCGGCGCCCTGCCCTCCTCCTGGCGGCGGCTGACCTCGCGCGAGGGCCGCCTGGTCGACTACCGCTGGTGCAACGCCGACCCGGTCGAGGTGCACCTGCCCGAGCCGGGCCAGGACCAGGTGCGCTGGCAGTGGGGACAGGAGGAGGAGGTGCTCGCCGTGCGTGGCTTCACCCGGACCGAGGGCGGCGCACGCTGGGAGGTGGACCGCGGGGGGGCGGTGGCCACGATCACCCTCACTTGGACAGACCCGGCCCGCGGGCTGGCCACCATCGGCCTGGCCGAGCCGGTCGGCGACACCTTCGTCGCCATGGAGCGCCTGGCGGACTTCCCCTCGGAGGCGGAGCAGCACTGCGACGAGCTCTGAGCCGGCGCGCCCGCCTCCGCCTCGCGCGACCCCACCCCCCGGGGCCGACCCGGCCCGCGCCTGCCCCCCCAGACCCCCAGGAGCCGACCATGTCCGACGCGCCCACCACCATGCCCCGCATCGGGGACGTGGCCCCCGACTTCACCGCGCCGACCACCCACGGTGACCTGGCCTTCCATGCGTGGAAGGCCGGCAAGTGGACGATCATGTTCTCCCACCCTGCGGACTTCACCCCGGTCTGCTCGACCGAGCTGACCGAGTTCGCCCGCCGCGCCGACGAGTTCTCGGCCCTGGACTGCCAGCTCATCGGGCTGTCGATCGACTCGATCCACAGTCACCTCGCCTGGATCGAGAACCTCAAGCAGATCATGGGCGTGGCGCTGCCCTACCCGATGATCGCCGATCTGACGACGGACGTCGCGCGCAAGTACGGCATGATCCACCCCGGCGAGAGCGCGACCGTCACCGTGCGCGCCCTGTTCTTCATCGATCCGAAGAACACCATCCGGGCGATCATCTACTACCCGCTCAACGTCGGCCGGAACGTCGACGAGGTCAAGCGCACCCTCCAGGCGCTGCAGACCGCCGACGGCAAGGGCGTCGCCTGCCCGGTCAACTGGACCCCGGGCGACAAGGTCATCGTGCCGCCGCCGAAGACGGTCGCCCAGGTCGCCGAGCGCAACGCGCTGCAGGGCGTCGAGAGGCTCGACTTCTACCTGGTGAAGAAGGACCTCTGACCCGAACGGCGGGGAGGCCGGCCCACCGCGCCGCCCCCTCCCCTGCCGGACACGAGGTCCCCATGCTCGCCCTCGACCTGCAGCGCCGCCTCGACCGCACCTTCGCCCTGGCCCAGCTCGCGATCGGCCTGGCCTGCGGCGTCGGCCTGCTGCCGTCCGCCTTGCGCCTGTGGACCACCGACGACGCGCTCGGCGCCCTGCTGGCGGCCACCGCCGCGCTGGTCCTGGCCCTCACCCTCGGCAGCGCCGCCCTGCTGTGGTTCGCGGGCCAGCGCGCCGCGGTGGGCCAGGGGCGCGGCCTGCACACGGCCCTGGCCCTGCTGTCGCTGACCTCGAACCCCCCGCTCGGCACCGCCTACGGCGCCTGCACCCTCTGGACCTGCTGGTCCCACCCGGGCGCGGCCGCGCAGCTCGCCGGGCGGCCACCCCCACCCGTCGACGCTGCCGCCGACCAGCGCGCCACCCGCTACCACCGCCTGGCCCGCCAGGTGGTCGTCGCCTCGGGCCTGTTCTACGCCCTGCTGGGCGGCGGCCTGCTGGCGGCCCTGGGGCCCTTCCTGGAGTGGGGCGGCGCCGAGCCCACGCTGACCGTGACCGCTGACGCCGTCGAGCTGGGCGGCATGTACGGCGAGCGGATCGACCGCAGCACCATCCAGCGGGTCGAGCTGCGCGAGGACCTGCCGACGATCACCCTGCGCACCAACGGCTACGCGCTGGGCGGCACGCTCAAGGGCTGGTTCCAGACCCGCGAGCACGGGCGCGTCAAGCTCCTGCTGCACACCGACCAGCCGCCGTGGCTGTACCTGTACCGCGACGGCGGCCTGCTCATCTACGGCAGCGAGGACCCGGACCGGACCCGCCAGCTCTCCGACGCGCTCGGCGGGGGCTGAACCGGGTCGCCAGGACCTCACTCCGCGGCGCTCACCCCGCGGCGCTCACTCCGCGGCGCGCGACCCGGGCACGTTGGCCAGCACCTCGGCCTGCAGCTGCTCCAGCAGGCCCTTGTGCTTCTTGGTCGCCATCATGTTCTTCACCATGAAGAACAGACCCGGCAGCACGCACAGCGACAGCCCGACCAGCACGACGACCACGACCAGGCCGCCCTTCTTGGTCTCCTCCAGCTCGAGCACGGTCTCGCTGCCCTCGGTGCGGGCCGAGACCTGCACGCGCCGCATGCCGACCTTGAAGTCGTTGCTGGGGCCGCCCAGGAAGACCGACGAGGACACGCTGCCGCCGTCGTCGGTCAGCATCTTGACGTTCTTCATCGGGTCGCCGCCCAGCTTGGTCCGGACCAGCTTGCCGCCGATCTGCGAGTCCATGAAGGTCTCGTAGACCCGCACGGGCAGCGTCTGGGTGACGTAGGTCTTGTTGGTGGCGAGATCGCCGGGCAGGATGAGCTTGGGCACGAGGCACCTCGGGTGGGGGCGCGCACATACGCCACGATAGAAATGGATGCAACGACACTTTCCCTTCCGACACCGGATCGTCGCGGGGCATCGGTCGGGCTGGCGCGGCGCGTTCCTCAGTCGTCCTCGTCCTCGTCCTCGTGATCATCCCCCTCGCCGCCCTCGCCGCCCTCGCCCAGCAGCAGCTGCGCGCCGATCACCGGCACGACCACGCTGCTCGTCGCCGGATCGTAGGACTGGACCAGGCCGCCGGTCCAGGCGCCGGTCAGCGCCAGGAAGGCCAGGCCGGCGATGGGCCGCGGCGAGGCGATGGCGTCGCCGGGGGCGCCCACGCGCCGGCCGTCGAGCATCGACAGCGCGATGACCTCGCGCTCCCGCAGCGTGTGCAGCACGATGCCCGCCAGGTGGACGCCCACGGTGCCCATCAACGTCCAGGCCAGCACCTCGTGGACCTCCTCCACCGCCTCGACGCCCCTCGACATCAGGATCCCGCTCGCCGCCAGGCCGACGACGCACGCGAACATGACCAGGGCCGCCCAGGACGCGCCCGGGTTGTGGCCGGTCCACAGCCGCCGGGCGCCGCCGGTGATCGCGCCGCGGGCATAGGCCCACAGGTCAGAGGGGCGCAGCGCGAAGGAGGACAGCCGCGACGGCCGGGAGCCGACGACGCCCCACAAGAGCCGCAGGCCGACGATGAATGCCGCCACCAGGCCGAGCAGCATGTGGACCGGGAACAGGCGGCCGTCGTCGTCCGTCGTCAGCGCGATGACGAACGCAGGCAGGAAGGCGCCCGCCAGGAGCCAGTGGAACAGCCGGGTCGGGACGTCCCACACCAGGACTCGCGTCATGTCTCACCTCTCGCTTGGGGTGCCAGGACCCTAAGGTCCGCGCGTGAGCGCCCGACCCTGGCCGGATGGGGAATGGATGAGAACCCGGGGTCGACCCTCCGAGTCAGGCCTCCGCCCGGCGGAACCGCTTGAGGACCTCGAACCACAGCACGCAGCCCAGCCCGGCCACCACGCTGTACACCAGGTCGAGCGGGTGCAGGGGCGCGAAGTGGAACAGGCGCTGCAGCGGCGGCACGAACAGGACGGCGCCCAGCACCGCGACGGTGCCGCCGACCACCCACCGGAAGGCGGCGTTGGGGACCAGCATCATCGAGAACAGCGAGCGGGTCCACGACCGGTTCGCGACGATGATGACCAGGAACGCGACCACCAGCGTCGCGAAGGTCAGCGCCCTCGCGGCGTCCGGGCCGTGCCCTCCGCGGGCGAGCAGGAAGACCGCCAGGCAGGCGACGAGCACGCTCAGCCCCTGGAGGACGGACAGGGCCACGACCCGCGCCGAGAACAGCGGCTCGTCCGGGCGCCGGGGCGGGCGCTGCATGACGTCGGCCTCGGCCTCCTCCGCCTCGTAGATCAGCGAGCACGACGGATCGATGACCAGCTCGAGGAACACGACGTGGACCGGCAGGAGCAGCAGCGGCCAGTCGGCGAAGAACACCGGCAGCATCGACAGGCCGGCGATGGGCACGTGCACGGCCAGGATGAAGGCGATGGCCTTGCGGATGTTCCCGTAGATGCGGCGTCCCAGCCGGATCGCGGCGACGATGGACGAGAAGTTGTCGTCCAGCAGCACCAGCGACGCGGCCTCGCGCGCGACGTCGGTCCCCCGGCCGCCCAGCGCGACGCCGATGTGGGCGGCCTTCAGGGCGGGCGCGTCGTTGACGCCGTCGCCGGTCATGGCGACGACCTCGCCGTTGGCCTGGAGCGCCTGGACGATCCGCAGCTTCTGCTCGGGCACGACCCGGGCGAACACCCGGGCGTCGCGCACCCTGCGGGCGAGGACGTCGTCGGGCATGCCGTCGAGCTCGGGTCCGGTGATCACCTGCTCGACGCCGTCGATACCCGCCTGCCGGGCGATGCTCTGCGCCGTGGTCGCGTAGTCGCCCGTGATCATCACCACGCGCACACCCGCGGCGCGGCACTCCGCCACCGACGCCGGCACGGTGGGGCGGAGCGGGTCCTCCAGGCCCAGCAGGCCGACCAGCCGCAGCGGCAGGGCGGCCTGCGCCGGCGGCAGCGCGCCCGCCACCCGGCCGCAGGCCACGCCCAGCACCCGCAACCCCGAGGACGCCAGGGCCGCGACCTCGCTGTCGAACCGGGCCCGCTCGGCCTGCGGCAGGTGGCAGAGGTCGGCGATGGCCTCCGGCGCCCCCTTGCTGGCCACGACCAGGTCGTCCCCGTCGCCGGTGCGCCAGGCCTGGGTCACCGCCAGCAGCCCCGGCGTCAGCGGGTACTCCCGCTCCAGCACCCAGCCCGGGTGCAGGTGCCCGCTGCCGGCCAGGTGGCGCTCGCCCGCCACGATCAACGCCCGCTCCATCGGGTCGAAGGGGTCGCGCCGGCTCGCCAGGATCGCGTGCTCCAGCAGCGCTTGCGCCTGCTCGGGGAGCGCTCCCTCCACCTCGGTGAGATCCGTGGGGCCCGCTCCGGCGTGGAGGACCCGCAGGGTCATCTGGTTCTGGGTCAGCGTCCCGGTCTTGTCCACGCACAGCACGGTCGCCGAGCCCAGCGTCTCGATCGCCGGCATCCGGCGGGTCAACACGTGGCTGCGCGAGATCCGCCAGGCCCCCAGCGACAGGAACACGGTCAGGACGACCGGGAACTCCTCGGGCAGGGTGGCCATCGCCATGGCGATGCCCGCCAGGAGCCCCTCCTTCCACACCTGCGCCCCGCCGCCGCGGGTGATGGCGTAGGCCACGACCACCACCGCGCAGGCCGCCAGCCCGACGGCCGCGAAGGTCCGCACCAGGCGGCCGGTCTCGCGCTGCAGGGGCGTCGGCTCGACCTCGACCTGCTGCAGCGCCGTGCCGATGCGCCCGAGCTGCGACGCCGTCCCGGTCGCCAGGACCTCGACGATGCCCTGCCCCGCGGTCACCAGGGTCCCCGAGAACACCGAGGGCCGGTCGTCGCCGCCGGGGCGATCGAGGGCGGCGGCGGCGGGCGAGGGGGCCTTGCGCACCGGCACCGACTCCCCGGTGAGCAGCGACTCGTCCGCGGAGAGGTGGAAGCCCTGGCGCAGCAGGCCGTCGGCGGGGACCCGGTCGCCCTCGGCCAGGACGACCAGGTCGCCCACGACGACCTCGCGCCCAGGGATGCGGCGTTGGCCGCCGCCGCGCAGGACCAGGGCCCGCGGGCTCGACAGGTCCCGCAGCGCCTCGAGGGCGCGCTCGGTCCGCCGCTCCTGGACGATGGTGATGCCCATCACGACGAAGACGAAGCCCAGGAGCATCGCCGCGTCCGCCGGCTCGCCCGTCAACAGGTACAGGGTCCCCGCCCCGACCAGCATCAGGAACATGGGCTCCCGGGCGACCTCCAGCGCGATGTGGAGCACCCCGCGGCCCCGCTGGGTGGGCAGCTCGTTGGGGCCGTCCCGCTCCAGGCGGAGGGCGGCCTCGGCCTCGCTCAGCCCCGAGAGGCCGGCCAGGTCGAGGGCGGCGCTGCGGCTCTCGCCGGGAGGACGGGCAGGCGCGGTGGAGGGAGGTGGGGTCACGCTGCTCCTGGGGCGGAGGCGCGGACTCGCGATCGGTCCGTAACCACGTGCCCCGGCACCACGGGTGCGACATCCCCTCCCGGCCGCCGCCGGCACGTACACGCGCCGTCCCCCCGGTCCCCTTGGCGCCCGGCCCTACCGCGGCTGCGGCGCAGGCGGGTCGCCCCCCGCCGGCGCGTCCACGCCCACCGCCCGCTCCCGCGCCGAGCGCCGCTCCGTCCAGGTCAACCCCTCGCCCCGCCCCTGCGGAAGGCCCTCGTACAGGTCCTGCCCTCCTCCGTCCAGGAAGACGCCGACCGTGAACAGATCGTCCCGCCAGGAGCGGAAGGGCTCGGGGTAGTGCGTCGTGCTACCCAGCGCCGGCACCAGGCCGGCCGGGTCGGCGGGCGGCAGGAACAGGTAGCGGTCGTCGCCCTCGCGCTCGTAGAACAGGCCGACGCTGCCCAGGTCCCCCGAGCCGCCGGAGTGGCTGCGCAGCAGGTAGACGTCGTCGCCGCCCAGGTCCAGCGACAGGCCCAGCGAGCCGTCCCGGCCGTGGCCCTGGAACTGGTTCTCGGCGACCAGGTCCTCCACCCCGCGGAAGGGGTCGGTGAAGCGCTCGGGCTCGGCGTTGTAGCGGTCGTCGCCCGCGTGGTCGACCTGGACGCCGACGCCGAAGTGGGCGCCCGCCCCCAGCGAGTACTTCCCGTTGCGGTAGACGTCGTCCCCGCCGCGGTCATCCAGCAGCCCCACCCCCCACCAGTAGGCCGCCCCCTGGGACCAGGCCATCGCGTGGTAGCGGTCGTCGCCCGCCCCGTCGATCAGCAGGCCATAGCCGCCGGCCAGGCTGTGCCCGTCGCCCATGTCGGCCCGCCGGCCGTAGCCGCAGCCCTGGCTCATCGCGACCGTGCGGCCCAGGTAGAGCGCGCTGGGCTCGGCGTCGTCGGGGATGGTGTAGCGGTCGTCGCCGGCCACGTCCATCAGCAGGGCCGCCCCGAGCGGGCCGCCCATTCCCTGCGACGCACCCGCCGCCTGGTGGCTGTCCTGGCCCTGCTGGTCGACCAGCAGCGCGACGCCGACGTGGGCGGCGGCCGAGCCCCAGCGGTCGTGCAGCCGGTAGGTGTCGTCGCCCGCCGAGTCCAGTAGGATGCCGGCGCCGTGCCAGGCCGCGGCCAGCGAGGAGGTCTGCGCCTCGTAGTGGTCATCCCCCGCGCGATCGACCAGGGCGCCGATTCCCCGCATTCCGGTCGCCAGCGTAGCGGCCTGCTCCGGGCCCGGCAGGTAGCGATCGGCGCCGCCCAGCTCGACCATCGCCGAGACCGGCCAGGGGGTCGACACCGCGAAGCGGCCGGTCCAGGTGTCGTCGCCGCCCAGGTCCACCACCAGCATCGGCGCCGGGTCGCGGGCGTGTTCCCGCCCCTCGCCGTCGGTCAGCAGCAGGGGGCCCCCCGGGGTCGGCAGCTCCAGCGCGCCGAAGCCGCGGCAGGCCGGATCCTGGAGCAGGGCCGCGCCCCCGGCGGCGTCGAACTCCTCCAGCGCCAGCCGGAGCTGCTTGGTCCACAGCACCGCGGCGAAGCCCAGGTAGGCCAGGTCGGTCGCCGACAGCGCAGTCACGGCCTCCCGCCGCAGGGTCGCGGTGGAGCCCGGCCACTCCTCCTCGGCGCGCAGGGCCGAGAGCAGGCTGTGCGTGTCCTGGGGCGAGCGCCCCGCGCCCGGGGTCTCGGCCACCGCCGCCTGCACCCAGGGCCCCGCCTGCAGCGAGGCGACCACCAGCCGCACCACCAGCCGCTGCACGGGCTCGGGCAGGGTCGCGAAGGTGGAGAGCGCCCGGTCGCGGTCCTTGCGGCCCCGCCGCTGCTCAGTGAGCAGCCGACCCAGCGCCTGGGCGGCCGGCGTGCCGTCGGGCAGCGCAGGGTGTCCCCAGACCGCCGGCTGGCCCGCGGTGGCCCCGCGGACCTCGGTCGGCACCTCCCCGCTCGTGCCGTCCGGGTCCAGGCCCGGCACCGGCACCCGCCGCCCCGTCGAGGCGCCCAGCAGCTTGAACAGCAGGCGGAGCTGCTCGTCGGGGGTCGCCTGGGCCGCGACCAGGTCGTCGCTCAGCTTGCCGGTGGCGCGCAGGGCCGGACGGGGCCCACCGAACAGCTCCAGCACCCCCGGCAGCAGCCCCGTGGCGCCGCCGTAGGGGGCCATCTGCTCCGGCGAGTAGCCGACCTGCGCCTCGGTCAGCTCCAGCCCCTGGAGCGCCTGCTCCCACAGCGCGGGGGGCAGGTCGCGGGGATCGGGCTCGGCGGCCAGGGTCACGGGCAGCAGCAGCAGCAGCACGAGGCGCCTCGGGGAGGGAGCGCCAGTGTAGGGCAGGGGCCGGGGGTCGGGACTTGACACTTGCCCCTTCGCCCTTGACGCGTCAACCTCAAGCCCGCAAGCCTGTGAGGCTCCTGCAAGGAAGCCCCCCTCCCGCGCACTCCGCCGCCGCGGCGCGGTCGGTCCCGGTGGCCCCACCGCCACCCCCACACCGGAGCCGACCATGAGCGACCGACCCAAGACCAGGCCGGGCGACGACCTCAACCTGCTGCCCGTGATGAACATGGTCACGATCCTGATCCCGCTCCTGCTGCTCTCGGCCCAGTTCGTGAACCTGGCGGTGATCGACTCGACGCTGCCGGCCATCTCCGACGACCCGGCGCCCGTGGAGCCGCTGCGGGAGCCCCTGGACCTGACGGTCGCGATCACAGGCGAGGGCATCTCGCTGCTCTCCCGGCAGGGCGCCCTGGACGCCGACGGCAGGCCCGCCCCGCAGGAGGGCGCCGCCCTGGGCTGCCGGGGAGGCGCCTGCGCGGGCCCGGAGAGCTACGACCTCGCCGCGCTGGGCCGGGCCCTGTCGCTGGTCAAGGACGCCCACCCCGACGAAGACGTGGTGATCCTGGCCCCCGACTCGCGGGTGCCTTTCGAGGTGCTGGTGGCCGTCATGGACACCGCCCGCAGCGAGCCCGGCACCGACCGCCTCCTCTTCCCGCGGGTCGTGCTGGCCGGGGCCGCGGGCACCTGAGCAGGGCGCTCAGCGCCGCCGCGCTGGCGGGGCCGAGGCGGGCGGTGACGTGGGCCCCTGGCCCTGGATCGCCCCGCCCATGGTCGAGGCCAGGAGCCCCAGGCCCAGGGCCATGGCCAGGAGCGCCGGCAGCAGGAAGGCACCGCCCAGCACGCGGACCTGCCAGTCGTCCTGCGACGCGGCGGGGCCCAGCAGGACCTGCCCGGGGTGGACGCCGACGAAGCGGGCGCTGCCGGTGATGAGCAGGCGCAAGGCCAGGGCGGCGCCCCAGCCACCACCCAGCAGGATCATCAGGCCCATCAGCAGGGCCTGGACCAGGCGGTGGCCCTCGTCGAGGAGCACCTTGCCACCCAGGCAGGCCAGGGCGCCGACCAGGCACAGCCCACCCAGCAGGCGCAGCGGCGGCACGAGGCGGATCAGGGCGCGCGGCGGAGGCACCGACCGACCCTACCCCGCGCCGGGCCGCGGGCGGAGCGGCACCTCGCACCTGCCCCCTGCCCCCTGCCTCTCCCCGCCGGCTACCCTGCCCCCATGCCCACCCCCGT
Source organism: Myxococcota bacterium (assembly GCA_023150805.1). Lineage (GTDB taxonomy): Bacteria > Myxococcota_A > UBA796 > UBA796 > UBA2385 > UBA2385. The sequence goes on from JAKLKF010000003.1 coordinate 113,501, forward strand.
CGCCGTCCTGGCCCCCCTGGGCCCCAACCCCGCCGCCCTGACCGAGCTGTGCTGGGCCCTGCACGCCCAGGGCCACCCGGTGCAGGGCGCCTGGGTGCTGCTCGAGTCCGCGCGGGCTCGCCACTACTTCGAGCGGGAGCTGGGCGGCGGCGCCTGGCAGGAGCTGCGGCAGGCACTGCCCACCTTGCCTGCCTTTCCGGCGCTGCGGGTCGAGCAGGCCACCGCCGCGGACTCCCCTCCGGCCGCCGAGGCCTTCGGCCAGGCCCTGTTCGACCTGCTGCGCCAGGCCCAGCGGGAGGATCTGCCCGTGGTGGTCGCCCTCTCCGGGGGGCGCTGGCGCGGCAGCGCTGCCATGGCCGCCGCCGTCTTCGGCCTGCTGGCCCGCCCCCCGGACCGCCTGGTCGACGTGCGCCTGACGCTGCGCGCGGCCGAAGGCGCCACGGGCTTCTACTTCCCGGCCCAGGACCGGCAGGACCTGGTGGGCCGCGGCGGACAGCCCTTCCGCGCCGACCAGGTCCAGGTCCAGCTCGACCCGGTGGAGCTGCCCCGGCTGCGGCCGCTGCTGCGACCGGAGGCGCTCACCGACCTGGCCGCCGCGCGGGCCGAGGCCGAAGCCGCCCTGCGGGCCGCGCGCCCCATCCAGGTCGAGGTGGACCTGGTGGCCCAGCAGATCCGCGTGTCCGGCCAGCCCCTCTCCCTGCCCGGCGCCACCCTGCCCTGGATCGCCTGGATGCTGGTCGACCGGGCCCGGGGTGGCAACGGCGTGGGGCGCCAGGACGTCGACGGACTGCTGGCCTTCCTGCGGTGGTGGCGGACCCTGCTCGGGTCGACCAGCGGCCCCGGACCCGCCAACAGCCTGGCCAGCCAGGCGGTGGAGGGCCGGGCCCTGGCGCCCCTGCGCGCGGACGCCGGGCCGGAGGTCGGGGCGGACGCCGTCCTGGCCGCCGAGAGGAGCCTGGCGGAGTGGGCCAGCCGCAGCCGGCGGGCCTGGGTGCAGGCCCTGGTGGGCCGGCCCGGCCGGGCCTTGCTCCAGCCCACACCCGTCGGCTCGCGCCGCAGCCCGCGCTGGACCGTCGAGCTGCCGCCAGGGGGGATCCACGTCCTGGGCGAGGGCTGAAGCGCCGGCCCCCCGACAAGCTTGTCAAGGCGGGGCCGCCGCCCGCCCCCAGGTGACAGGGCCCTCCCCCCCTGGAGGTCCCCGTGAGCCCCTCGCCCGCCCCGGCAAGCGCCGCGCTGCCCACCCTGGCCGTCGCCGACCTGCACGGCCACCCCCGCCACCTCGACGCCCTGCTGGCCTGGGCCGACCGCAGCCTGGGCCGCTACGCCGTGGTGCTCCTGGGCGACTACCTGGACAACGGCCCCGACGTGCCCGGCCTGCTCGACCGCCTGGCCGAGCGCCAGGGCGACCCCGGCTTCGTCGCCATCCTGGGCAACCACGACCTGGCCGGCCTGCGCGCGCTGGACGACCCCGCCTGGTTTGACCGCTGGACCGACCGCTACCACGACCGCGGCGGCAGCACGGCCGCCGCCTACGGCGCCCAGGACGCCCAGGGCTGGCGCCAGCGCTTCCCGCACCGCGCCCTGCTGGAGTCCCTGCCCTGGGTGCACCAGGCCCACGACCACGTCTTCGTGCACGCCGGCCTGCGACCGGGGCCGCTGGCGCCCCAGCTCGCCACCCTGCGCGCGCGCACCCTGCCCCCCGACCCCTCGCACACCCCCGGCTCGCTGCGCGACCGGGCGCTGTGCCGGACCTGGGACCCGGCCTGGACCGCCACCGTCGTCAGCGCCCACGACCGCCACCTGCCCCCGCCCGCCCTGCGCGCGCCCCGGCGCCTGGCCCTGTGCGCCGAGGTCGACCGCACCGGCCGGCTGCACGCCGCGGTCCTGCCAGCGGGCCCACTGCTCACGGTCCACCCCCACCTCGACGTGCAGGAGACCGCATGACCATCCCCCTCTCGGCCCTGGTGCACCTGGGCGCGCCGCTGTCCCTCTCTCCCGCCGAAGGGTCCGCCGCCGGCCTGGCCCTGGTCCCCCTCTTCCCCCGCCAGGCGCCCGCCCTGGCCTTCCTGGACGCCGCCTCGGCCCTGGCGCAAGGCGCGCTGCGGGTGGCTGAGCAGAGCCCCGCGCGCGTCGACGCGCTGGAGCTGCACCACACCGGCCCGCTGCCCGTGCTGGTGGGCGAGGGCTGCCTGCTGGTCGGCGGACGCCAGGACCGGCTGACCCTGGCCCCCGCCTGGCTCGAAGCCGGCCAGCAGGCGGAGCTGGAGGTGCACTGCGTGGAGCAGGCGCGCTGGTCCCCGGGGCCTGGCGGCCCGACCTTCCAGGCCGCCCGGGCCGGCCCCGCGATCCGCCACGGCCTGGCGCGTGGGCCCCACGAGCAGGGCGAGACCTGGCGCCAGGTGCGCGACGCGCGACAGGCTCACGGCCTGGCCCCCGATGGCTCCCTAGCAGCGCTAGCTTCATCACACGACAACCGCAGGCTAGCACCGTTAGACCACAGCTCTGGCCTAGCACCGCTAGACCTCCCCACCCTCCCCTGGGGCGCCTGCGGCGTCATGGTGCTCCGCGCGCCCGGCCTGGGCCCCACCACCTGGCCCCTGGTCGAGTGGAGCGCCGATCCCGCCGCCTTCCGCGGCGCCTGGCCCGTGTTGCCGTCGCCGAAGAAGCGCGCGATCCCGGTGAAGACCGCGCGCTCGATCGGTCTGGCTACGCCCCGGCCTTGGCGGCGGCCTTGCGCCTGGCTCGCTCTTCGGCTTCGCGCAGTCGGAAGGAGTCGGCCTCGATCTCGATGACCTCGCAGCGGTGGACGAGTCGGTCGACGAGGACGACGACGCTGCCTGCGTTCGGGAAGACCTCAGCCCACGCGGAGAAGGGCTTGTTGGTGGTCAGCACGATGCTGCGACCGAGGTCGTAGCGGCGGTTGACCACCTCGAAGAGCAGGTCGGCGTGACGCGCGTCGTAGGAGAGGTAGCCGATCTCGTCGATGACCAGCAGGGAAGGCCGACAGTAGCGGCGCAGGGCGAGGTTGAGGCCCCGACCGGCGGTCTGTGCGACCAACTCGTTGAGCATGGCGCTGGCGGTGGTGAATCGGACGGACTGGCCGCCCGTGAGCGCGGCGTGGGCGAGGTTCTTGCCGATCATGGTCTTGCCGACGCCGTTGGGACCGATGAGCACGACGTTGGCGCCCTCGGTCAGGAACTCCAGGCGCAGCAGGTCCAGGA
>JAKLKF010000040.1:0-5829 GCA_023150805.1 Myxococcota bacterium
CCCGGCGGGAGGCCGCCGGCTCGGCCCTGGCGCTGGTGGCGGCCCTGGCGGTCGGCCTGGCCCTGGGGGACCTGGCCCAGCTGGCCTGGGACGCGGCGGCGCGGGCCCTGGCCTCGCAGCTCACGGTCCTGCCGCCCGGCGGGGCCGACCGGGAAGCCCGCTTCACGCTGGGCCTGCCGCTGGATCCCACCGCGCCCACGACGGCCCTGCCCTCGCCCGAGGCGGGGCCCCCGGCACCTCCCCCCCCCGGGCTGGCCCGTCGGCAGGCCGAGGCCCCGGCGCCTCCCGCCCCCGCGCCCGGCGAGGAGGAGGAGGCCGGCGACACGGGCGAGGGCCTGGCGGAGCTGGCCTTCCCCCCCGAGGCCGAGGCCCCGCCCGCCCCCCCGGCCGGAGCGGCGGGAGACACCGGCGGCCCCCCGCCGGAGGGTGATGGCGCCGGCCCGGTCGACCGCCTCGCCTCCCGGGCGGGCAAGGGTCCCACCGCGCAGCTCCCGCGCCTGTCCCTGCCCGGTGGCGGCGGCGGCCTGGGCTACCTCGCCCTGCCCGACCGTGCCCCGATGGCCTTCCACGCCATCGGCGCCCCGCCCGCAGGCAGGGACGACCAGGGGGGCCTGCAGGTCGCGCGCACCGAGGTCACCCAGCGGCAGTGGAGCGCCCTGATGGGCATGGACCTGGGCAGCACCTCGGGCCACTGGGAGCACCCGGCCGAGGCGCTGTCCTGGTGCGACGCGCTGCGCTTCGCCAACGCCCTCTCCCAGCGCGAGGGCTTCCGTCCGGCCTACCGGGTGGGCCGCGACTGCGAGGGGGGCGGCGAGGTCCGCTGGGACACGCAGGCCAACGGCTTCCGCCTGCTCTCCGAGGCCGAGTGGCTGGCCCTGGCCGAGGTCTCCGGGCCCCCTCCCCTGCCCCCTCCTGCCCCTCAGCGGGGCGAGAGCAACAACCGCGGGGTCGGCCTGGTCGACGCCGGCCGGACCGACCGGGAGTACGCGCTGGCCGGCGTGGCCGACAACGCGCGGGAGTGGGTCTGGGGTGGCCTGCCGGGGGACGGCGCGGAGCGGACGCAGGTGCGCGACGGCCTCCACCCGCGGGTCGTGGTGCGCGGCTGCGGCAGCTTCGCCGAAGTCCAGCCGACCGACCAGGAGCCCTGGTGCCGCGCCGACCACGACGGCGCCTACGAGCCGCTGGGCGTGGGCCTGCGCCTGGCCCGCGGGCGGCTGCCCGACGCGACCTGAGCGCCACCGGCGGGTCCCCCCGGCCGGGCGAGGGGGCGGGCGAGGGGGCGGGCGAGAGGGCGGGCGCGGCGCTACGCTCGCCGGCCATGTCCACCCCCGCCCTCGCCGGCCTGGCCGCCCTGGCGCTCCACGCCTCCCCTGCCCGCGCCGAGGACACCGTCGGCGCCGACCTGGTGGGGTCCTGGCGCTTCGACGTGGTCGTGACCACCCGCGCCCAGGTGCCGATCCTGGGCGAGGCGGTGGTCGAGACCCACAAGGTGATGCTGGCGACCGTGCGGCGGGACCCGGCCGGCGCCCTGCGCCAGTCCCACGTGGCCTGCGGCATGTACGCGCGCAGCAACCGCCGCGTCGCCGAGACCTGGTTCCCACCGTCCTTCGTCGCCGCGATGCACGAGCAGGAGTACGGGCTGCAGGTCCGCGCCGAGGCGGCGGGCGAGCACGTGTCGGCCACGGTCTCGCCGGTGCACCTGGGCTGGGACCCCGGCCAGAGCGGCGGGGTGATGCCGCGGCAGGCCGACGCCCCCGGGGTGGTCGACGGCGACCGGGACGGCCAGCCCGGCGTCACCGTGCACGTCCGCGCGCCACTGTTCGGCCAGGTCTCGGTCTACGTGGTGCAGCACAGCGTGACCGCCCTGGACGGCTGGCGGCACGACCCGGACACGATCCGGGGCAGCGCCCGCCTGGCCCGGCTGGAGCAGCGCGCGCTGGGGGCCAGCAACCCGCTCTTCGCCACCAACGTGCCGCTGGCGCCCGACGACGACCGGAGCTGGTTCTCGATGCGCCGCGTGCCCGAGGGCACCACCTGCCTGGACCTCGACCGGGTCGAAGCCCCGGAAGCCGGCACCCCGGCCTCCGAGCGGGCGGGCGCGCCGACCAGCAGGTAGAGTGCCGCTGCCCGACCCTGGAGGAGAGATGGCCCCGCGCACGCTGCCCACGAACCCCGCCCTGGCCCTGCTGCTCGGTGGCCTGCTGCTCGCCACCGCGGCGACCGGCGTCGCCTGCGGCGACAAGGACGGCGGCACCGACGACACCGGCGGCGGCGGTGACGGCGGCGGCGGTGACGGCGGCGGAGACGGCGGCGGCGGCGACGGGGGCACCGGCGGGGATGGCGGCGGGACCAAGACCGTCGACAACGACGAGGACGGGTCGCCCTACGGCGAGGACTGCGACGACACCGACCCCGAGGTGTACCCGGGAGCCGAGGAGATCTGCAACGGCAAGGACGACGACTGCGACCCCACCACCGACGAGGCGGCGTGGATCACCGTGGGGGAGACGACCTACGAGACCTTGCAGGCGGCCATCGACGCGGCTCCCGACGGCGACGCCGTGCGCGTGTGCTCGGGGACCTTCCAGGAGCAGCTCGTCATCGACCGCAACGCGATCGTGCTCTCCGAGCTGGGCGCCGAGTACACCGTGCTGGACGGCTCGGCCTCCCCGGGCTCGACGCTGACCATCACGAACGGAGACGTCACCTTCTCGGGCTTCTCGATCACCGGCGGCACCGGCGCCGACCACCGCGACGAGGGCGACACCCAGGGCGGCGGCGTCTACGTCAGCAACCCCGTGCAGACGATCATCTCGGAGTGCTGGATCTACGGCAACCACGCCGACCGCGGCGGCGGCGTCTTCGTCGACGAGGGCGTGCTGGCCGAGCTGCAGTACAGCATCGTGACCGAGAACACGGCGACGACCGGCGCCGGCCTGTCCGGCGTGGAGTCGGAGATCGCGTTGGGCTCCTGCGAGGTGCTGGCCAACGAGGCCAGCGGCCAGGGCGGCGGCATGGCCGGGGACGAGGTGGTCTTCCGGGTCAACAGCGGCGCCGTGAAGGGCAACATCGCGGTCGAGGGCGGCGGCGCGGCGATCTACGGGGACAGCACGCTGGTCGTGACCGGTGGCGACTTCGGCAAGGGTGAGGGCGACGACAACAGCCCCGACGACGTCTGGACGCCCAAGGGCACCTGGTCGGAGTACGGCTCGGGCAGCACCTTCTCCTGCACCAGCGAGGGCTGCGAGTAGGCTGGTTCGTCCGGGATCGGCTACGCTGGCGGGGCACGGACCGGAGCCACGATGACCACTTGGACGCTGCTGGCAGCGCTGGCGCTGTCGACCGGGATGCTCGCCTGCGGCGACAAGGACGACGGCGACGACGGAACCGGGGACGGAGGCGCCGAAGACGGCGGCACCGGGGACGGCGGCACCACCGGCGACGGTGGAGGGACCGGCGACGGCGGCACCACCGGCGACGGCGGCACCACCGGCGACGGCGGCACCGGCGACGGCGGCACCACCGGCGACGGCGGCACCACCGGCGACGGCGGCACCGGGGACGGCGGGGCGGCGACCGAGGCGGACTGCGAGGACGGCGTCGACGACGACGGCGACGGCCTGGTCGACTGCGAGGACGGCGACTGCGCGGACACCTGCCTGGAGGACTGCGACAACGCCGTCGACGACGACGGCGACGGCCTGGTCGACTGCGACGACGACGAGTGCGCGGGCTCGGAGGTCTGCGAGGGGGACTGGACCGTGAGGGCCACCTACACCCTCGACGGCCTGCACTGGGGCTGGGGCGCGCTGTTCAGCGAGAAGTACGGCGAGAACGCCGCCGCCTACATCGCCGGCCGCGTCCTGGTCGAGGCCGAGGCCATGGACGGATCGGACGCGTTCGCCTGCCGCGGGGACATCTACGCGATGAGCGGGAGCGCCAAGTACGCCAGCCCCGGCATCACCTACCTGGGGACGGGCACCGACTTCGACTACGAGTTCGAGCTCGCGCTCGAGGATGGCGCCGGCCTGGTCTGGCGCGGGGTGTGTCCGGTGACCAAGCTGCCCATCTCGGTCCTGGGCATGAGCAAGACGGCCGTGCCGATCTACCGCTACGACGACGGAGCCTGGACCGCGCAGTACGTCGGCAAGGAGTACGAGTGGGGCGGCTACACCGGGACCGACATCCACTGGCTGTACAACCCGACCCAGGTCGAGGCCCTGTCCTGGACGGGCAGCTACTGACCCTGCCCCTGCTGGGGCTGCTCGCCTGCGCGCCCGCCGCCCCCCCTCCCGACCCGCCCCCGCCCGTCTCGACCCCGCCCGTCTCGACCCCGCCCGTCTCGCCGACGCCGCGCCTGGTGGTCGTGACGCTGGACACCACCCGCGCCGACCGGCTGGGCTGCTACGGCCACGCCGCCGCGGTCACGCCCCACCTGGACGCGCTGGCCGCCCGCGGCACCCGCTTCACGCGCACCGTGGCGCCGGCGCCGCTGACCATCCCGACCCACGCCAGCCTGTGGACCGGCCTGTACCCCTCGCGCCACGGCGTGCACGACAACGGCGACCAGCACCTCGCCCCCCAGGCCTGGACCCTGGCCGAGCGCCTGCAGGCCCGGGGCTGGCGCACGGCCGCGGTCGTCGGCGCCTGGGTGACCGCCCCCCGCTGGGGCTTCGACCAGGGCTTCGACCGCTACGACGCAGAGCTGGGCGTGCCCGCCGACCGCCTGGGCTGGCGGGTGGAGCGGCCCGCCGACGAGGTGATCGACCGGGCCCTGGCGACGCTGGACGAGGGGACCGACCTGCTCTGGGTCCACCTCTTCGACGCGCACGCCCCCTACGCGCCTCCGCCCCCCTTCGACGCGCTGGCCGACCCCTACGACGGCGAGCTGGCCTTCGTCGACGCCCAGCTCGGGCGGCTGCTGCAGGCCCTGCCGGCGGAGACGACGGTGATCGTCGCCGGGGACCACGGCGAGGGCCTGGGCGAGGGCGGCGAGGCCGAGCACGGGCTGCTCCTGAGCGACGGCGTGCTCGCGGTGCCGCTGCTGGTCGCAGGCCCCGGGGTCCCCGTCGCCGTCGATCCGCGCCCCGCCAGCGTGGTCGACGTGCTGCCGACCGTGTTGGCCCGCGCGGGGCTGCCCCCCGACCGGGCCCTGGACGGCCAGGACCTGCTGTCCCCGCCCGACCGCCCCGGGGTGCTCAGCGAGGCCCGCCACGGCGAGATCCACTACGGCTGGACAGCCTTGACCGCCGTCACCACGCCCACGGGCCGCCTGGTGCGGGGCGCCCGCGACGAGGTGGTGGGGCAGGTCGACGACGCGGCGCGGGCCTTGCTGGCGGCCGACGCGGACCGCGCCCCGGACTGGGCGCCGCAGCCCCTGACCCTGGACCGCGAGGAGTTCGCCCGGCTGGAGGCGCTCGGCTACCTGGCCGCGCCCGCGGGGGCGGCGGAGGGGGTCGATCCGCGCGACGGGATCCACGCCCTGCTGGCCCTGCGCGGCGACCCGCCCCCGGGCGACGCCGTGGCCTGGCTGCGCGCGCGCCTGGCCGAGCAGCCGCGCATGCACCACCTGCGGATCCGCCTGGCCGCCCTGCTGGCCGACCGGGGGGACCTGGAGGGCGCCCTGGCCGAGGTCACCTCCGCCCACCGCGGCAGCCCCACCAGCACGGCCGCCACCCTGGCCGGCGAGCTGTGGCTGGAGCGGGGCCAGGCGCAGGAGGCCGAGGCCTGGCTGCGCGAGGCGCTGGCGCTGGACCCGCTGGCCGCGCCTGCCCAGGCGGCCCTGGTCCGGGCGCTGGCGGCGGCGGGGCAGGTCGACGAGGCGGCGCT
>JAKLKF010000040.1:5839-55958 GCA_023150805.1 Myxococcota bacterium
GCCGCCGCCCTGGCGGCCAGCCCCGCCGACGCGCGGCTGGTGCTGGCGCGGGCCGAGCTGGCCCTGGCCACGGGCGAGCCGCCGGCGCCGCACCTGCCCCGCGTCGAGGCGCTGGTGGCGGGGCGCCCCTGGCTGCCCGGTGTCCACCGGGTCGCCGCCCGCCTGCACCTGGCGGCCGGCCAGCCCGAGCCCGCCGAGGCGCGCCTGGTCGACGCGCTGCGCTGGCGCCCCGGCGACGTCGCCGCGCGGCTGGCGCTGGCCGAGCTGCAGGTCGGCCAGGGCCGCCACCTGGCCTCGATCAAGACCCTGCGCCCCCTGGTCGAGGCCCAGCCCTCCGAGCCGCTCTGGCAGGCGCTGACGGCCCGGGCCTGGCTGGATCTCGGGCGCGCGGACCGGGCGGCCCCCCACCTCGCGGCCTGCCAGGGCCACCCCTCCTGCCCCGCCACGCCGGCCGGCGCGAGCGCCCCGCGGTAGGGGCCCGCACCTCCCCTCGCCCCGAGCCGCCCCGTGATCGAGATCGCCCAGGCCCTCGCCCGCGCCGTGGACGCGCTGTCCTTCGGCCCGCCGGTCACCCACGTCTACAACCCGCTCTCCTACGCCTGGCCGCTGCACCGCCAGTACCTGGAGCGCTTCGGCGCCGCCGGCAAGGAGGCCGTCTTCGTCGGCATGAACCCCGGGCCCTGGGGCATGGCCCAGACCGGCGTGCCCTTCGGCGAGGTGGCGGCGGTGCGCGACTGGATGGGGTTGCGGGGCGAGGTGGGGCGCCCTCCCCGGGAGCACGCCAAGCGCCCCATCGAGGGGCTGCGGTGCGCCCGCAGCGAGGTGAGCGGCCGGCGCCTGTGGGGCTGGGCCGCGGCCCGGTTCGGCGCGCCCGATGCCTTCTTCGCCCGCTTCTTCGTCCTCAACTACTGTCCGCTGGTGTTCATGGAGGATGGGGCCCGCAACCGCACGCCCGACAAGCTGCCGGCCGCCGAGCGCGCGCCGCTGGAGGCCGCCTGCGACCAGGCCCTGCGCGCCTCGGTGCTGGCGCTGGGCGCCCCGCTGGTGATCGGCGTCGGCGCCTGGGCAGAGGAGCGCGCCCGCGTCGCCCTGGACGGGCTGGGCCTGCGCTTCGGGCGGATCCTGCACCCCAGCCCGGCCAGCCCCGCGGCGAACCGCGGCTGGGAGGCCCAGGTCGACACGCAGCTCGCGGCGCTGGGCGTGCGGGTGCCCTGACCGGTCGTCGCAGGCGGCGGGCGCCGCGGGGTGCCGCGATAGAGACGGATCCTCGCCGATCGGAGGCCCCATGCCCAGCCTGCCCGCGCTCGCCCTGCTGATCGCCACCGCCGCCGCCCGGCCCGCCGAGGTCCCCGCTCCGGACGGCGACGCCCCGAAGGGCCCGACCGACCTGGCGCTGCGACCGGAGGTCGAGGCGGGCTTCCTCGGCGTGCTGTCCCACGGCCTGCAGCAGGACTCCGGCGGGACCTGGTTCGACCTGAAGCGCGACGGCGGGCAGGGCACGCTCTTCCCCTTCTTCCGCCTGGCGGCCGACCTTCGCCTGGCCCGGCGCCACCACGTCGACCTGGTGATGCAGCCGCTGGACCTGCGCACCGAGGTCCACCTGCAGGAGGACCTGGTGGTCGACCAGGCGACCTTCCCGGCCGACTCGGCGGTGGACATCCGCTACGGCTTCGACTTCTACCGGGCCAGCTACCGCTACGACCTGCTGCCCTCGCCGCGGTCCGAGCTGTCCGTGGGCGGCGGCCTGCAGCTTCGCGACGCCGACATCCTGTTCACCAGCGCCGACGGCGCGGTCCGCCGGGAGAACCGCGACGTGGGCCCGGTGCCGCTGCTGGCGGTCCAGGGGGAGCGCCGCTTCCGCGACGGGACGTGGCTGGGCGCGGAGCTGTCCGGCTTCTACGCCAACATCAAGGTCCTCAACGGGAGCACGCGCACCAGCGTCGAGGGGGCGATCTACGACGCCGCCCTCAAGGTCGGCTTCGACGTGCACGGGCCGGTCGACTCCTGGTTGAACCTGCGGGCCCTGGGCGGCGGCGCCGAGGGGACCAGCCAGAACCCCGACGGTCCCGGCGACGGCTTCACGAAGAACTGGCTGCACACCGTCACCGTCAGCCTGGGGCTGGCGCTCGACGCCCACCAGCTCGGCGCCCCCTCCTCCTCGGCCGGCGCCGCGCCCCCTCCGCCCCCGCCTCCGCCGCCGCCGCCCGGCGAGCCGCGCGGTCCCCGCCCGTGAGCCCCCCCTCGCCGCGCGGGGCCCGGCGACCGGTCCCCCCGCTCACCGTGCCCCTGCTGCGCGCCCGGGCCGAGCGGCACCTGGAGCGCTTCGTCCCGACCGAGGCCCAGCTCCGCCGCGTGTTGCTGCGCTACGTCGCGAACCGGCAGCGGCGGGCAGGCGGGGACGCGCAGGGCGCCGCGGGCGGCGAGGGCGACGCGCAGGGGACCGAGGCGGCGGGGCGGGCGATGGTCGAGCAGGTCCTGGCCGACCTGCGCGCCGTCGGCCTGCTCGACGACCGCAAGGTGGCCGAGGCGTGGGCCGGCAACCTGCACCGGCGGGGGCTGTCGGAACGGAGCATCCAGGAGCGGCTGCGCCAGAAGGGCCTGTCGGCGCCGCTGCGCGAGGGCGCGCTCGCCCGGGTCGAGGCCGAGGCCGAGGCGCCTGAGCTGGCCCGCGCCTGCACCTACGCGCTGCGCCGCCGCCTGGGCGCCGCCCGCCCCGAGGCCCGGCGCCCCGACGACCGGGACGAGGCCCGCAAGCGCCGCGAGAAGGACGTCGCCGCCCTGTGCCGGGCGGGCTTCTCGCTGGGCATCGCGCTGCGCGTGGTCGACGCGGCGGACCTGGAGGCCCTGCGCGAGGAGGCGGGCGGCTGATCAGGTCGCGGGCAGGGCGGCGAGCACCGTGACCGCCGCGGCGGCGCTGGCCAGGCCGGTGACGCAGGCGGCGCGGGTCCAGCCGGCGCGCCGGTCCAGCCACAGCCCGTACAGGCCCATCGCGGCCACGACGGGCGCCCCGCCGGCGAGCGGCCCCCACCAGGGCTGCCAGGCGACCTCCCAGGCGCCCGGGCGCGGCGTCCAGTCCGGCGGGTGCCCGACGACCCAGGTCTGCACGAAGAGCCCGAAGACCAGGGTGCCGTACATGCCCGGGACCGCCGCCAGCAGCACGGGCAGGCGGACGCCCGGAGGAGCCCGCAGGGTGCGCAGGAAGGCCACCGACCAGGTCAGCGCCTGGACGACCAGGATGCCGGCCCAGGCCAGCGTCACCGCGTCCGCGCTCATGCGCGGGCCCGGGGCAGCGCGTCCGCGCTCATGCGCGGGCCAGGGGCAGCGCGCGGTCGACGGCGGCGAGCGTGGGCGCGACCTGGTGAAGGCCGGAGGGCCAGTGGGGGGAGAGGCGCAGCCGGCCGTCGGGCTGCGACACGCTGACTCCGCTTTCACCCAGCAGGGCGACCAGGCGCGCCAGGTCCAGGCCCGGCGGGGGCAGCAGCGAGAGGATGCCCGATCGGGCCTCCCGCGCTGCGGGGCGCAGGCTGCGGAAGCCCCGCGCGACGAGCGGGCCCTCCAGCGCGTCGTGCAGGGCCTGGACGTGGGCGAGGATCCGCGCCGGGCCCAGGTCGATCAGCGGGGCCAGGCCCGCCTCCAGCGCCGCGAAGCCCAGGGCGTTGGGCGCGCCGACCTCGACCCGGTCCGCCGCCTGCCGTACGGGCTTGTCGTAGCGCATCACGGGGCGCCCGGAGAACAGGAAGTCCAGCGGATCCTCGACGGAGAGCCAGCCGGCGACGGCGGGCCGCAGCGCGCCCACCCGGTCGGGATGCACCGCCAGGAAGCCGCAGCCCTCGGTGCCCATCAGCCACTTGTGGCTGCCGCAGGACAGGTAGTCGATGCCCCAGCCGCGCAGGTCCAGGGGCAGCAGGCCCGCGGCCTGGATGGCGTCGACGAACAGCTCGGCGCCGTGGGCGTGGCAGCGCGCGGCCAGCTCCTGCAGCGGCATGGCCGTGCCGTCCCGGAACTGCACGGCGCTCACGGCGACCAGCCGCAGGCCGCGGCGGAGCTGCGCCTCCACCCGCTCCAGCGCCTGCCCCGGCGCGTCGCCGAAGCCGTCCAACCCCTCGAAGATCAGCTCCAGACCGTGCGCCTCGGCCGCCTGGCGCCAGGGCAGGACGTTGGTGGGGAACTCGCCGTCGAAGCAGAGCACCCGGTCGCCTGCCCGCCACGGCAGGCCGAGCGCGATGGCCAGCACGCCGTGCGTGGTGTTGGGGACGAGCCCGACATCCCCCGGTTGGGCCCCGACCAGGGCCGCGAGCTGGCCCCGCAGCCGCTCGCGCTGCTCCGCCGCGGCCGCCACCGCCCCGACCCCCCGGGCGGCGTAGTCGGCGATCATCGCCCGAAGCGCCGCCTGGACCAGGAGCGAGGGAGGCGAGACGGCGGCGTGGTTGAAGTAGGCCACCCCGCGCAGCTCCGGGAACCAGGAGCGGTCGCCCAGGACCGGTCCGGCCGCGGGCAGCAGCGCCTGTCCCGCCGTGCCCGCGAGGCGGGCGCGCAGGTCCACCACCGCGCCGGCGGCGTCCGGCGTCGGTCCCGATGTGGCGGGCGAGGCGGTCACCGCAGCTACCGTAGCTCCGCGTCGGCCGACCCGGTACCGGGGGCCGCCGCGACCCCAAAGCCGCTCAGGCCGCCGGCGCGCGCGCCCCGGCGATCACGTCCTGGAGCGCCTGCACCTTGCCCGCCCAGTCGTCGGAGACGTCCTGCTGGCCGGGCTTGCCGCCCAGGGCGCCCCGCACCGCCTCGGGCAGGCTGTAGCGCCGGGCGCCGTGCGCCCGGGCCTGGGGAGTCCGATCCAGGGTCTTCATCCGCTACCTGCGGCGCCAACACTGCGACCACGGGGTAGCCTGCCCGTACAGATGGGAGCGACGATGAGAGATCTGCTCAAGGACGCCTTGCGCGGCGTGGACGGCTTCGCCGAGCTGCGCTGGCACGGCAAGACCTTCCGGAACGTGCACGTCCAGAAGGGGCGGCTGGAGTCCTCGACCCTGCGTCGCCGCGACGGCGTCGCCGTGCGGGTCTTGCTGGACGGCACCTGGGGCTTCGCCAGCACCGGCGACCTGAGCCTGGCCGGCCTGCGCCGGGCCCTGGACGACGCCCGCGCCGCCGCCCGCGCCGCCGCCCCCCTGCGCCGGGAGCGCGTGCCCGACCTGCCCCCCGCCCCCTTCGGCGTCGGCGACTTCGACCAGCCCGGCGTCGCCGACCTCCTGGCCCGCAGCACCGACGAGCGGGTCGCCCTGGTGGTGGAGCTGGAGGCCCGGGCCCGCGCCGCCAGCCACCAGCTCTCCTCGACCCGCGCCCTGTACCGCGAGATCGTCGAGGAGAAGGCCGTCGTCACCACCGACGGCGCCGACGCCGCCTTCCGCCTGGCCCGCCCCGAGCTGTACGTCTTCGCCACCGCCGAGCGAGACGGCCAGCTCCAGACCGCCTACGAGAGCGTGGGCGCCACCGGCGGCTGGCAGTGCCTGTTCGACCGGCAGCCTCAGGCCATGGTCGACCGGGCCGTCGCCACCGCCGTCGACCTGCTCTCGGCCCGCGCGCCCGAGGGTGGCCGCGCCCAGGTCGTCATGTCCCCCAGCATCGTCGGGCTCCTGGTCCACGAGGCCATCGGCCACACGGTCGAGGCCGACTTCGTCCAGGCCGGATCGGCCGCGCGCGGGCGCCTGGGCCAGCAGGTCGCCAGCGAGCTGGTGACCCTGTGCGACTCGGGCCACAGCGAGCACGCCCCCCACGCCGGCGGCACCATCCCCGTCGACGACGAGGGCGTGCTGGCCGGCCGCACCGAGATCATCCGCCAGGGCCGCCTGGTCGGCTACCTGCACAACCGCGAGAGCGCCGCGCGGATGGGCATGGCCCCCACCGGCAACGCGCGGGCCTGGGAGTACGCCGACGAGCCGATCATCCGGATGCGCAACACCTACGTCGAGCCCGGCGAGCAGTCCGTCGAGGAGCTGATCGCCGGGGTGGAGGACGGCTACCTGGTCGACGGACCGCGCAACGGCCAGGCCGACGCCACGGCCGAGTTCATGTTCGGCGTCACCACCGCCCGGCGCATCCGGCACGGGAAGCTGGGAGAGCTGGTCAAGGGCGTGACCCTGACGGGCAACGCCTTCGAGGTGCTGGGTACCGTGGACGGCGTCAGCCGGCAGTTCCAGTGGGACCTGGGCAGCGGCCACTGCGGCAAGGGCCAGCCCATGAAGGTCGACGCGGGGGGCCCCTACCTTCGCTGTCGGGTCACCCTGGCCGGCGAGCAGGCCGCCTGAGCGCGGCGAAGGGAGGAGACGTGCACGACGGCATCGAGCAGGAGCTGCTCACGCTGGCCCGGCGCGGGGTGGACGCGGCGACGCGGGCCGGCGCCCACCAGGCCGAGGTCTACGCCAGCGCCGAGCGCGTGGTGAAGGTGGGCTTCGCCCGCAACGACCTCGACACGGTGTCCACCGCCCGGGAGACCACCCTGGGCGTGCGGGTCTTCGTCGACGGCAGGCTGGGCTTCGCCACCACCAACCGCGCCGAGGACCTGCCGGCCCTGGCCGCCGAAGCGGTGCAGCTCGCCCGCTCCTCGCCGCCGGACCCGCACAACGGCCTGCCCGAGCCCATCGACGTGCCCGCGACCGGCAACCTGGTGGAGCCCTCGCTCCTCTCGCTGGGCCCGCAGGAGCTGGCCCGCATGGGCGCCGAGCTGCTGGCCATGGTGCGCGGGCTGCGCGACCCGCGCGTGCCCGACGGCCAGGTCAGCGTCGACACCATGGACCTGTCCCTGCACGACGAGGCGCGGGCCGTCGCCAGCTCGACCGGCGTCGCCCAGGCCTTCCGTGGGGCGCTCGCCAGCGGCGGCATCTTCGGCATGGCCCTGCTCGACGGCCAGCCCGGCAGCTTCAGCTACGACGGCGACGTCGCGCGCCACCCCGACGCGCTGTGGCCCCTGCTGGACGCCTCCTTCCGCCGCTTCGCGACCAACTGCCTGGGCGCCCTGGGCGCCGGCCGCGGCGAGAGCTTCCGCGGCCCCATCCTGGTGCCTGCCGAGGTGATCTCGGACCTGCTGGTCGGCCACCTGGTCGAGGCGCTCTCCGCCGACGCGGTGCGCCAGGGCACCAGCCCCTTCGCCGGCCGCGTGGGGCAGCGCATCGCCGTGCCCGGCTTCACCCTGGTCGAGGGGGGTGCGGGCCTGCCGGGTCACCCCCTCTGCCCCTTCGACCGCGAGGGCCTGCCCCGCCAGCGGATCGCGCTGGTCGAGGACGGCGTGCTGCAGGGCTTCCTCTACGACAGCTACGAGGCCCGCCACGCCGGCGTGCGCAGCACCGGCCACGCCGGCGGCGGCGCCACCAGCCTGCCCACCGTCTCGGCCGCCTGCCTGTCCCTGGACCCGGGGCACGCGCCCCTGGACGAGCTGCGGCGCATGGACCGGGGCATCGTCGTCACGCGCTTCTCGGGGGCCGTGGACGCCACCAGCGGCGACTTCTCGGGGGTGGTCAAGGGCGGCTTCCTGGTCGAGCGCGGCGAGGCGCGGCCGGTGCAGGAGACGACCCTGTCGGGCAACCTGTGGCAGGCGCTGCAGCAGGTGAGCGGAGTGAGCGTCGAGACGACCCTGCTGCAGGGCACCCAGCGCTACCCCGCCCTGCGCATCGAGGACATCAGCGTCACGGCGGGCTGAGCGCGCCGGCCCCCAGCGCCACCAGCACGGGGGCCACCAGCAGGACGAGGAGCGGCAGGAGCAGCAGCGTGCAGCCCCCTCCGGGCTGCCGCCGGAACTTCTTGAGCCAGTCCTGGTCGTTCATGGGCCCCTCGGCGGGAGGTCGGGATCTCGATAACCCCGCCCCACCCCCTAGCCCGGACGGCGCCATGCCCCTCGTCGACACCATCAACGACCAGCTCAAGACCGCGATGAAGGCCCAGGACAAGCCGCGCCTGCTCGCGCTCCGCAACATCCGCGCGGCCTTCATCCTGGGCATGAAGGAGGACGGCGCCGACACGCTGGCCGACGACAAGGCCACCGCCCTGCTGCGCAGCCTGGCCAAGCAGCGCCAGGACAGCATCACCGAGTACCAGAAGGCGAAGCGCGAGGACCTGGCCGCGGCCGAGGCGGCCGAGCTGGCCGTCATCGAGGAGTTCCTGCCCCGGCTGGCGGACGAGGCCACGACCCGCGCCTGGGTGGAGCAGGCCATCGCCAGCACCGGCGCCAAGAGAAAGGCCGACATGGGGCGGGTCATGGGTGCCCTCATGTCGGCCCACAAGGCCGAGCTGGACGGGAAGCTGGCCAACCGGCTGGTCGCCGAGAAGCTGGCCTGAGCCGGCCCCCCCGCGCCCGCGGGACCTCTACTCGTCCCAGCGCATGCCCAGCCGGGTGAGCAGCACGTCGGAGGTGTAGGCGCCGCCGTCGTCGGCCGCGCTCAGCAGGCCGACCTCGGTCTCGCCGCCCTGGTCCAGCACGATGGCGCCGCGCAGGCCGCCCATCACCACCAGCTCGTCCTCGACCATCAGCAGCCCGGTCGGCCAGGCCGTGCCGGTGCCGCCGCTGGCGAAGAGCCAGTCCGGCAGGCCGTCGGCGTCCAGCGCCGCCAGCACCATCGCGCCCTGGTCGTGCGTCACCTCGATCTCGCGGTCGCCGAGCGCCACCACCTGGGCCGCGCCGGTCCACAGGCCCAGCAGCGCGCCGCCGGCGCCGTCGTCGGCGACCGCCTGGACGAACAGCTCGCTGTCGACGCGCTGCACCCACGACAGGCGCAGGTCGGGCGCGTACCGGGCGACCACCGTGGCGTCGCCGTCCACCGGCTCGCTGCACGCGCCCGCCTGGGGCAGCACGGCGCCCGCGCCCGGCCGCGTGACGATCAGCAGGCCCCCGTCCCCGGTGGTGCGCAGGACGACCGCGCCACCGTCCGCGCCGCCCATGCCCGCCAGCCAGGACAGCGAGCCGTCACCGTCCACCGCCAGGAGCGCGCGGCAGGTCTGGTCCTCGGGGCAGGCGGGGAGCTGTTCCACACCCCAGCGCAGGGCTGGAACACCGGCATAGTCCACCACCTGGAACAGGGTGCCGTCCGCCTGGACCACGCTGGCGCGCCGGGCCAGGTCCGCGCCCGGCCAGGTCGCCAGGTGCACCAGGTCACCCTGGTCGTCCAGGACCAGGGAGAAGCCACGGTCCACCAGCGTCGGCATGAGCATCTGGCCATGCTCGAAGCGCAGCTCGACCGGCCCGCCCGCCACCTGGGCGTCCATCGACAGGTCCCCGTCGTCGTCCAGGCCGCAGCCGCCGACCAGGTCCGCGCCGTCGGTCGCGCCCAGGCCGCGGACCGCCAGCAGCTCGCCGTCCCGGTCGAAGCGCACCGCCAGCAGGCTGTGCCCCCACGACGCCGGCGTGGTGCCCGCCCAGGGGGCGATCCCGGCGCCCATGGGCACGTCCGCGCAAGCCCACAGGCCCCCGTCCCCCGTGGCCAGCAAGGTGTGGATCACCACGCCGCTGTCGGCGGGGGCCAGCACCTGGCTCCACAGCTCCTCGCCGTCCTCCCCCAGCACCCGCAGGGTCGCGCCCAGGTCGATGGCGGCCGGGAGCCCCATCCCGTCGCGGTGGCTCACCGCCAGGCGGCCCTCGGCGAGCGCCGCCAGGGCGTCGGGCTGGTCCGCGCCCGTGGTGCCCCACGCGTGGGCCCAGGCGATGGAGGCCCCGTCGGGCTCCAGGTCGGGGGACGGCTCCTGCTCGTCGGGGATCACCCACCCGGTGCCACCGTGCAGATCGTCCCCCAGCGACCACCCGTCCTCGGCCAGGGGGTCCGGCAGGGGCGTGTCGTCGAAGCGGTGCAGGAAGGTCTCGTTGGCGTTGCAGGCCATGAGGCTGAGGACCAGGGAGAACATGCGACCTCCTTTCGGTGCGCATGAACAGTCAGCAATCCCCATACCAGGATCACCGGCTCCTGCACTTCGTCACGACAGGTCTCGGCGACATGGACAGACGCAAGCGGAGATCGTGAACGGTCGACGCCGGGCGCCCACCGTCTCCGATGGGCGCCCGCCGACGGCTCACCGCGTGGTCTCCTCCGTCTCCAGCAGGGCGACCACCGCGCCCATGTCGAAGGGCCACAGGTCGTCGTAGACCACGGTCATGGCCTGGTCGATCACGACAAAGGTCGGGTATCCGGAGACGATCCAGTTCTCCTGCTCTCCCGTCTCGTCGGCGATGACGGGGTGCTCCAGGCCGTGGGTGTCCGCCCACCGCGCGGCGTCCTCGCTGCCCGGCCGCGCGCCCGAGCTGGTCTGCAACATCATCGCCAGGGTGATGATGCCGCTGTCCCCGTACTTCTCCCAGTGTGCCTGCCCCTCCGGGGCCATGGCGTTGCAGGTGCTTCACCACTCGGTGAAGTTGTCGATGACGATCACCTGGCCGTAGAACTGGTACAGCTCCACCTCCTGCCCGTACTGGTCGAGCAGGGTCCAGTTGTAGGCGATGTCGCCCACGCCCCAGCCGGTGCCTTCCAGGTCGGAAGGGACGTCGTCGACGTCGGCGTGGGGCCAGGTGTTCTCCGGGCCGTAGGGCTCGGGCGCGGAGCCGCCGTCGTCGTCGTCGTCGTCGTCGGCGTCCTTGCCGAGACAGGCGACCGTGAGCGACAGGCTGAGCACCGCCGGGAGCCAGCGGGACAGGGTGTGCATGAGGTCCTCCTCCCCGGCCGGGGGGGGACGCCGGGGTGCGGGCAGCATGGCGGAGGACGCCCCGCGACGCTACCCCTGCGGACACAAAACCCTCTCCTCCCCCCTGGAGGGCCCATGCCCGGCGTGAACCCCGACCTGCCCTTCCATCCCGTGCACATCGCCATCCTCACGGTCAGCGACAGCCGCACCCTGCAGGACGACCGCTCTGGCGACACCCTGGACCAGCGCGCCCGCGCCGCCGGCCACCAGGTCGTCGACCGCCGCATCGTGCCCGACTCGGTGCCCGACATCCAGGCCATCGTGCGCGCCTGGATCGTGGATCCCGGCGTGGACGCGGTCCTGATCACCGGCGGCACGGGCGTCACCGGCCGCGACGTCACCCCCGAGGCGGTCGAGCCCCTCTTCGACAAGGCCCTCCCCGGCTTCGGCGAGCTGTTCCGCTGGCTGTCCTACGCCCGCATCGGCACCAGCACCATCCAGTCGCGGGCCACCGCCGGCGTCGCGGGCGGCACCTACCTCTTCGCGCTGCCGGGCAGCCCCGGCGCCTGCAAGGACGCCTGGGACGACATCCTGGTGTACCAGCTCGACAGCCGCCACATGCCCTGCAACTTCGTCGAGATCATGCCCCGCCTGCAGGAGCACCTGCGTCGGCACGGCAAGTAGGGCCTCGCTGCCGCCTTGCTGGCATGGCCGGGGCGTGGCACCATTCCGCGCGCATGCTCCTCCTCCCCCTGCTGCTCTCGCTGATCTGCACACCCGCCCTGGCCCAGGAGGCCCCGGCGCGCGCGCCCGCCGTGCAGCCGGCGCTGGAGACCGCCCGCCGCGCCAGCGACGACATCGCCATCGTGATCGGGGTGGAGAGCTACGACGCGCTCCCCCAGGCCACCTACGCGCGCGCCGACGCCCGCGCCTGGGCGGAGTGGTTGCAGCAGGGCCGGGGCCTGCGCAGCACGAAGATCTACCGGCTGGAGGATCCCACCACCGCCCAGATCCAGGCCGAGCTGAAGCGGCGCGCCGGCAAGGCCAAGCGCGGCAGCACCGTCTGGCTGGTCTTCGCCGGCCACGGGGCCATGACCGCCGAGAAGGACGGCCAGCGGGTGCTGCTGGGACGCGACGCCGACCCCGACACGCCCGGAAGCGGCGGCGTCTCGCTGCAGGCCGTCGCCGACGCCGCGCTCAAGGGCCGCCGCGCGGCCCGGGTGGTGCTGGTGCTGGACGCGGCCTTCGACGGTCGCGGCCGGGACGGCCTGGAGCTGGTGCCCGGCCAGCGCAGCGCCGTGCCCGACGCCGACCCGAGCTCCGACGACGCCCGCGTGACCACCTGGTCGGCCGCGCCCGGCGCCGATCCGGTGCCCGCCTGGGCCGGCGCGGGGCACAGCGCCTTCTCCTGGGCGGCGCTCGGCGCGCTGCGCGGCTGGGCCGACGGCGAGGTCGACGGCCAACGCGACGGCAAGGTCACCCTGGCCGAGGCCGACGCCTACGCGGCCTGGACCCGGCGCCAGCTCGGCATCCCGGCGCGAGAGGGCCTGCGGGGCGCCGGTGGTGACCTGGTGCTGGTCGAGGCCGGCGCCCTGGAGGAGGGCCCCTCGGCCGAGACCCTGTCCGCGCTGTCGGCCGAGCGCCGCCGCCAGCGCTTTGCCGACGCCGAGGCCCTCCTGCACGCCGAGGCGGCGGCCTTCTGGCAGCACACGCTGGACCAGGCCCGCCAGGGCGGCGAGGGCGGCCGCAAGGCGCTGGAGGCCTTCATCCAGGAGTTCGGCGCCAAGGAGATCGCGATCACCTGGACCCTGGCGCTGCCCGAGGTGCGAGAGGCCCGCCACCTGCTCGCCCGCTACGACGAGAAGGGCGCGGGCCAGGAGGCGGTCGCCGAGGTGGTCGCCGTGGCCCAGGCCGTGGCGGACGAGTCCTGCGACGACCTCGTCGCGCTGGAGCCCGCCGCGATGATGGGCAGCCTCTCGCCGGGCCAGCTGTCCTGCCTGGACCTGCGCGTGCGTACCGACCGCCTGCAGACCGCGCGCGAGAAGGCCAGCATGGTGCTCATCGCCAACGCCCAGGCCGCCGGCGACCAGGGCCGCTGGGCCAGCATGGTCCAGCGCCACATCGACCAGATCAGCCGCGCCGACCCCGCCCTGATCATGCAGTACGCCGTCTGGCTGTTCCGCACCGACCCGCTGGAGAACGGCGAGGACGCGATCCACTGGGCCGGGGTGGCCCTGGAGAACAAGCAGCGCTGGGAGGGCGAGAGCTACGTCAAGAACGTGGGCGCCCTGATGCGGATCCGCGCCGAGGCGGCCTACAAGCTCTGGGTCGACGCCGACCGCCAGTACCGCCAGGCCCCCGACGAGGCGCTGGAGTGGCAGGCCGAGGACTGGCGCGGCCAGGCCAAGGACCTGTCGCGGGAGTGGCTGGACTACCTGCGCGCGGCGGGCCTGGAGACCGACCTGGCCGAGCAGCTCTGCACCTCGGCCGCCGGGACGACGGACTTCTGTCGTCCCCGGTGAGCCCGCTCAGGCCCGCCGGCGCTCCCGGTAGGCCCGCTGCTGCGCGGCACCCCAGCCCAGGATCGCCTCTGGCGCCCGCTCTCGGGTCAGCGCGAACAGGGCCTCGATGTCCCTGCGCCCCGCCGCCAGGGTCAGGCCCGTGCCGTCCCGCAGCTCGACCCGGAGGCCCGCGGCCTTGCCGACCTTCTGGTAGACCCAGGCCACGGTCGAAGGCTGGGCCAGGTAGGCCTGGTAGACGGGGCTCTGCCGGGCCGGGGAGTTCTGGCGCGCCTGCGAGGCCATGGCGAAGGCGACGAAGAGCATGAACAGGCCGCCGAGGCCCATGAAGGCGACCCCACCCAGGGGCGTGCGGGCCAGGAGCTGGGCGACGGTCCCCAGCAACAGGCCCAGGGCCACGACCAGGCTGAAGATGGCGATGAGCCAGCTCTGGATGACGGTCGCCCGGATCCGGGCCTCGAGCACGTCCACGACTCCTCCTCGCCGCGCCGCGCGGCCGCCGCGGGACTGTACAAGGGGCGAGGGACCGCGCCGTTACGGGTCCGGCTCGCTCCACAGGGGCCCCGGCACCTCGAGGTGCGCCAGCCCCTCGCTTGCCAGCACGCGGTAGCCGTAGGCGGGCAGGTCGAGCTGGGCGTTGCGCACCTCCAGGCCGGTGCCAAGGTCGAACCAGGCCCGCTCGGTGAAGTGCGGCATGTCCTGGCCGCGCAGGTCCTGGTCGTCCAGGTTGACCACGACCAGCACGGCGTCCTGGTCCAGGACCCGCTCGAAGGCGAGGACCGAGGGCGCCTCCACGTCGATGAGCTGCAGCGGCGCGTCGGTCAGGGCGGGGGTGGCGCGCCGCAGGTCGATCAGGGCCCGGACCAGGCGCAGCATGCTGTCCGGCTGGTCCCATGCGTCGATCACGTTGACGCCCTGGGTGTACTCCTCGGCCGGCTCCATCCAGGGCGTGCCCGTGGTGAAGCCACCCCAGGCCTCCGCGTTCCAGGCCATGGGGGCACGCCAGGGCTGGTCCTGGCCAGTGGACTCCACGCTGTCGCGCAGGTCGATCTCCTCGCCGTAGTACAGGACGGGAGAGCCGGGCAGGGTCAGGTGCAGCACCATCCACGCCCGGCGCATGGACGGGTCGGGCACCCGCGACCGGAAGCGCGAGAGGTCGTGGGTGCCGATGACGCTGGCCATCCGGTGCTCGACGCCCAGCTCCGCCTCGCGCAGCAGCAGCTCGGTCAGCACCCGCCGGTCCCCCCGCTGGAAGGCGAGATCGATGTTGGTCAGGCGCGCGACGCTGGTGACCAGGTCGGCCTGGGGACGCTCGGGGGTGCCCAGGTAGTCGGCGGTCAGCTCCAGGCCCTCGGACCAGGCCTCGGCGATGAGCAGCGGGTCGGTGTCCTGCGACAGCTCCGCCAGCAGCCAGCCCAGCGTGCAGTGGCCCGCCTCCGTGTCGGAGATCGTGCCGTCGTCCTCGACGAGCTGCCGCACGGCGTCCAGCCGGAAGCCGCCGACGCCGCGATCCAGCCAGCCGCCCATCATGTCGGCCATGTCGTGCACGACGTCGGCGTCCGTCCAGTCCAGGTCGGGGAAGTCCTGCCCGAAGTAGCCGTAGTACCAGGCGTCCTCGCCGCCGGCGTGCCAGCGGTGCTCGTCCCACTGGCGGTGGCTGAACAGGTAGCGTGCGCGGCTGCCCGAGTCGTCGCCGGCCAGGGCCGCCTGGAACCAGGGGTGGCTGCGGGCCGTGTGGTTGATGGGCTCGTCGAGCACCACCCGGATCCCCCGCGCCGCCGCCTCCTCGACCAGCGCGTCCAGCTCGGCGTCGTCGCCGTAGTCGTCGCGCACCGTCGCGAAGTCCTCGACGTCGTAGCCGGCCGGCCCCGGGCTGGGGTGCACGGGCATCAGCCAGGCGGTCCGCACGCCGAGCCACTCCAGGTAGTCGAGCCGACCGCGCAGCCCGGCCAGGTCGCCGACGCCGTCTCCGTCGGAGTCCTGGAAGGAGCGGACGTAGACCTCGTAGATGACCCCGCCGTCCACGGTGGCCGCGGGGCTGGCCGGCGCCTGGTCCAGCGCCATGCAGGCGTCGAAGGGCGCCTCGTCCGAGGTGCAGCCCGCGCCGCCGAGCCCGCCGCAGAGCAGCAAGCCGACGAGGGAGCAGCGCGCGGGCAGGGAGGAGGAGCGCACGACAGCCCGGTGGGCAGGCGGGAGGGACAGGCTTCCTTGCGACAATCTGCCTCGCCCCCGGCCCCGGCGCAGCCCCCTGGCCTGCAACCGGCCGTTGCAGGAGCGCGCCAGTCCCTCAGACCAGGCGCGTCGGCTGGAACAGTCGGGGCACGCCGGCGGCCTGCCCCTGGAGCAGGCCCTGGGCCACGGCCTGCCCGGCGCGCACGGCCATGCTGTGGTCCAGCGCGTGGAAGCCCGTGCAGGCCACGAGCTGCGGCTGGCCCGGCAGCGGGCCGACCAGCGGCAGGCCGTCACAGGTGTGGGCGGCGACGGCCGACCAGGCGTGGGCGATGGGCGCACCGTCCAGGTGGGGGAAGAAGCGGACCAGGTTCTGCCGGAGGACGTGGTCGACCCGGGCCTGCACCACCGTGTCGTCCGCCTGGCCGGCCTCCATCTCCACGGTGGCGAAGCGGGCCCCTCCCGCCACCACCCGCTCGCCGACGGACAGCCAGTGGCTGAAGCCCTGCTGCCCCAGCACCGGCAGGGGCAGGGCCTCGGGCGGAGCCAGCGGCGCGGTCGCGATCCACTGGTGCCGCACCGGGTAGACCGTGCTGCGGAAGAAGGGGTGCAGGGCGGCGAGCCCGTGGCCGGCGGCCAGCACGACGGCGTCGGCCCGCAGCTCGCCCCCGGGACAGGCGACCACCCACCGCCCCTGCTGCTCGGCCAGGGAGCCCACCGGCTGTCCCGACACCAGCCGCGCGCCCGCGGCACGGGCCTCCTGGCTCAGCCGCAGGGCCAGCGCGACCGGGTCGACCCGCCCGTCGCCGGGCACGAAGCGCCCACCGTCCAGGCCTCGGCCGCCCAGGTGGTGGGCCACGCGGGCCGGCGGCCACCCCTGGCACTCGACCCCCAGCGCGGGCAACACCTCCAGCGTCCGGCCGATCTCCTCGCCCTCGCCGGGCATGGCGCCCACCGCCAGGCTGCCGGTCCGCTGCAGCAGCCCGAGGCCCTCCAGCAGCGCCCGGTGCTCCGCCAGGAAGCGGTGCATCTGCCGCGCCGGCTGTTCGCCCACGCTGGCGACCAGCCGACCGGGGTGCTCCCCCAGGCTGGCCAGCACCAGGCCGGGCGCGCGGGTGGACAGCCCCCCCGCGAGCTGGGGTCGCGCCTCGATCACCGCGACCGAGGCCCCCCCTGCCGCCAGGAACCACGCCGCCGAGAGGCCGGCCAGGCCCCCGCCCACGACCACCACGTCCACCTGGGTCGGCAGCGCGTCGGCCGCGAGCAACCCGGCCGGCGGCGCCAGCAGCCAGGGAGCGGGGGTGGACGGCAGGGTCCCGCCCGCGGGCAGCTCCGAGGAGCCCGGCGCCATCAGGTCGTGATCACCCGGTCGAAGGAGAGCCACCGCCGCATCAGGGTCGAGGTCATCTCGCCGTTGGCGGCCATGCGCGCCGCCGTCGTGCCCATCTTCACGTAGTTGGCGGCGTGCGCCATGTGGATGAGCGGCAGGGGGTGCTGCTTGAGGGTCTCGCTCTTCGCCAGCAGGCGCAGCAGCGACCGCGGCACGAAGGGCTTGGACAGCATCTGGGTCAGCGCGATCCAGAAGGTGTCCTCGACCGGGCGCGGGAAGGCCAGGTTGACCCGGTGCTGGTAGAAGATGCGCGTGTTGTTCAGCCCGTCGATGTCGTAGTCCGAGATCAGCCCCGTCTCGAGCAGCTTGTGGTTCAGCTCGCTGCCGGGGAACACGGTCATGCTGAACAGGTACAGATCATAGGGGTGTGGGAAGGTCGAGATCATCTCGAAGAGCTTGCGCTTGTCCTCCTCGGTGCTGACGGGATCGTCGAAGATGAGCTGGAAGTGCGGCTTGATCCCCAGCCGATGGTAGAGCTGCGCGATGTCGGCGATCGACTGGTTCTTGACCCGCCGGTCGTAGAGGTGGCCCGTCACCCGCTCGCTGGACTGGATCCCCATGTAGACCGCGGACAGTCCCGCGTCGCGCAGCATGGTCATGCGCGTCTCGTTGACCAGCTTGGGCTCGATGAAGACCTCGAAGGGCAGGCCGACCTCCTTCGGGTAGAGGTCGCAGAACTCCTCCAGCCAGCCCATCTGGAAGTTGAAGACCTCGTCGTCGAAGCGGATCCGCTTCATGTTCCAGTGGGTACGGGCGTCCCGGATCTCCTCCACCATGCTGCGAGGCGATCGCACGCGGAACCACTTCTGGCCGGGGTAGACGTCCTTCTTGTAGGTGCTGTTGTAGCAGTAGCTGCACTTGTAGATGCAGCCGCGGCTGCCCATCATCTGGAAGACGGGGTCGCCGTGCATCGGGTCGCCCTTGCTGACCCGGTTGCCCCAGATGAAGTACTTGTGATCGTGGGTCGTGTAGTCGCGGAACTGCAGCGCATCGAGGTCCTCGATGAGCGGGCGCAGGCCGTTGCGGACGATCTCCCCCTGGCCCAGCCGGAAGTTGACGTTCTCGGTGCCCAGCAGGTCGTCGCTGCCGTCGCGCAGGCGGTCGGCGAGCTGCAGCAGCGCCAGCTCCCCCTCGCCCCGCAGCACCATGTCGGCCACCTCGATGCACTCGTCGGGCACCAGGGTGGGGTGCATGCCGCCCCACAGCACCGGGATGTCCAGCTCCCGCTGCACGTGCTCGGTCAGGGTCCGCGCGGACTGGGCGTAGGCGCTGGCCCGGATCGAGATGGCCAGCAGGTCCAGCTCCTCCTCGCGGATCACCCGGACCAGGTTCTGGAGCTGCACGTCGGTGGCGGGATCCAGGTGGTTGCTGATCCAGTCCTTGAAGTAGATCTCGGCGACGTGGTGCCCCTGGGCCCGCAGGGTCGCCGCGAGGATGCGCACCGCGTTGTTCTCGACGTCCCAGGTGGAGAGGATGCCGATGCGCGGCCCGTGCTTGCGGGCGCTGCGCTTCAGGGCGTCGAGGCGGTGGTTCATTCCGAGGCTCCAGCGGGAGAGGCGGGGCCCTGGCAGGATAACGCCGGCCGCGCGGGGGAGGAGCCCCCCTCGACGGCGCCCCTGCGCGGCCCCTCAGCCGGCAGCGTCGCCCAGCGCGCGCCGACGCATCTCGACCAGCAGGGCGCCGACGTGCCAGCGGCGGGCGCCGATGCGCCGCTGCCAGCGGGCCTCGTAGATGAACTGGACGTTGGTCTGCGGGTCCAGCGGCAGGTCGACCAGCAGGCGCTGGCGCGGCCCGGCGGCGAACAGGGTGACCAGCACGACGCCGTCGGTCCCGATGGCGTACAGCCGCCCCTCGCTGGCCTCGATCTCCCGCGTGCGCGGCTTCATCCGGCGCACGATGACCTTCCAGTCCGGCGCCTCGGCCTGGCGCCCCCGGCCGTAGGGGTCCAGCCGCTGCCGGCCGGCCGAGAGGCTCACGGGCACCTGCTCCCGCAGGTGGGTCAGCTCGAGGAAGCGGGTGAGGCCGTCCTCGCCCATCAGGCGGACCACCTCCTCGCGGCGCTCCAGGTAGCGGTCCAGCGCGAGCACGTAGCGGCGCACGGCCTCGTCGCCCTCCTGGGGGACCTCTCCCAGCCGCAGGGGCGGGAAGGGGTCGGCCTGGTCGACGTGGACGGGGCCGGCGAGCACCGTCAGCGAGGGCTCGACGTCGTCGGCGAGCGCGCCGCCGCCGGGGTTGAAGGTCGGAGGGTCGTCGGCGTGCTCGGCGCGCGCGGGGCCCTCCAGCCACTCCCGCAGGGTGGGCAGCAGGGCGTCGGCGGTGACCACGTGGTCGGCGCCGGCCGCCTCCCACCGTCGCCGGACCTCGGCCGGCGGGTTGTCGACGCAGGCGACGACGACCGGCGGGCGGTCGTTGCCGTCGGGGAGCTGGGCCAGCAGCTTGGGATCGCTGTCCCCCCACAAGGCGGCCACGCGGGCGCCCCGCTGCCAGCCCGGGCGGACCCAGGCCAGGCGGCCGAGCTGGGCGGACAGCTCCGGGGGCGGGGCTCGACCCAGCCAGGCGATCACGGGGGGACCCGTCATGGAGGCGCTTCCAGGTGGGGGGGGTGGGCGGGGAGGCAGTGTACCGGAGGGGGTCGTTTCCAACTGCAACGGCGCGCAACGACCCGTCAGGACCCGGCCGACCGGCGCGGCCCGGTCCGCCGGGGCACGCCGGGGCTATGTTGGCCCCTCGCGACCTCCCGCCTGCGGCGCCCTGGCGCGCGGACCCCATGCGCATCTGCATCCTCACCCGCGGCGACCTCTTCCCGACCCACCACGGGGCCGCCGTCAAGATCGTGCGCACCGCCCAGCACCTCGCCCGGCGCGGGGCCGGCGTCTTCGTGGTCACCGACGACCGGGACGCCTACCTGCAGTGCGACGGGCAGGACTTCACGCCGGTGCCCTACCCGCCGCGGGTGCGGGCCGCCCAGGAGTGGCCTCCCCTGCCCCGCCTGGGCCGGGCGGCGCTGCGGCTGTGCGAGGTGGTCGGCTACCCGCGCGAAGAGCACTTCCTGTACCGGCCGATCTTCGACCCGTCGTGGTGGCTGCGGGCCGCCGCCGTGGGACGGATCGAGCAGATCGACTGGTTTCAGGCGGAGTTCCCCGGGTACGGCGCCCCGGCGCTGGTCGCGGCGCGCACGCTGGGGGCGCTGCGGAAGCGCGCCGGGCGCCCCGGGCCGCGGGCATCCATCGTGCAGCACAACGTGGAGTGGGACCGCCTGGCCGAGCAGGGGCACGACAGCCGCCGGATCCGCGCGGTCGAGCAGGCGCTGCTGGGCTGGGTCGACGAGGTCATCGCCGTCAGTGCCGACGACCGCCGGCGCATGGTCGCCGCGGGCACCGACCCGGCCCGGATCACCGTGGTCCCCCACGGCGTCGAGGCCGAGCGCTTCGCCTCGGCCGCGCCGACCGACCTGCGGGCGCGCTACGGCCTGCCCGCCGACGGCCCCCTGCTGTTCTTCCACGGCACCCTGCACTACGGCCCCAACACCGAGGCCGTGCGCTTCATCGTCGAGCAGCTCCTGCCGCGCCTCTCCCACCTGCCCGACCTGCGCGTGCTGTGCGTCGGGATGGGACCACCGACCTACTACGCCCACCCGCAGGTGGTCTTCACCGGCGCGGTCGACGACCTGGCCGAGCACATCGCCGCGGCCGACCTGTGCCTGTGCCCGGTGGGGTCGGGCGGCGGCACGCGCATGAAGCTCCTGGAGTACATGGCGGCCGGCAAGGCGACGGTGTCGACGACCAAGGGGGCCGAGGGCATCGCCTTCACCCCGGGCGTGGAGCTGGAGGTGGCCGACGGGGCCGACGCCTTCGCGGCCGCGGTCGAGAGCCTGCTCGACGACCCCGGCCGGCGCGCGGCCCTGGGGGCGGCGGCGCAGGCCTTCGCGCGGCGGCTGGACTGGTCGGCGGTGACGGCGGCCTACCTCGAGCTGTACGAGGGGCGGCACCGCGGCGCGGACTGGTACCAGCGCCTGGCGCGGGCCGAGGTGCCGCGCCCCGAGATCGAGGCCCACCTGCCGCCCCGCCTGCCCGGCAAGCCGCTGACGCTGCTGTTGCTGATCAACCGGGGCTGCAACCTGCGCTGCGCCTTCTGCGACCTGTGGGAGGGGCACGTGCACATGCCGGTGCGGCAGCGGCTGCTGCCCCTGCTGGACGACGCCGTCGCCATCGGCACGAAGACCCTGGTCATCACCGGCGGGGAGCCCTTCCTGCACCCCGACCTGTTCGTGGCGGTCGCGCAGGCGAAGGCCCGCGGCCTGTCGGTCAACGTCACCACCAACGGCACCCGCCTGCACAAGCGCTGGGCGGAGTGCCGGGACAGCGGCGTGGACTCGCTCTCCTTCAGCGTGGACGGCCTGGAGCAGACCCACGATCGGCTGCGCGGGCAGCGCGGCGCCTGGCGCAAGACCATGGCGGCCCTGGACACCGTGGTCGCCGACGGGCGCATCGCCGCCAGCGTGTACTTCACGGCCACCTCGGACAACGTGCGCGAGCTGGTCGCGGTGTACGAGGCGGTCCGCGCGCGCGGGGCCCGCTTCGACTTCTGGCCCGTCAACGACGCCCCGGGCCTGGCGCTGACCCGCGAGGAGGACCAGCGCGCCTGGCGAGAGGCCGTGGCCCACATCGCGGCCCGCGAGCCCGCGGTGCAGGGGAGGCTGGCCTTCTACCGGGACAGCCTCGCCTACCACCAGGGCGCGCTGACCGGGGTGCCGCTGCGCTGCCTGGGCCTGGTGGACCAGTACGGCGTCACCTACGACGGCGACCTGCTGCCCTGCTGCGTGTGGGGCAAGGAGGGCCTGCGGGTCGGCAACGTCTTCCAGACCCCGCTGCGCGAGCTGTGGCGCAGCGAGCCGGTGCAGTCCGCACGCCGCGCGCTGTGGGCGGAGGGCTGCACCGCGGGCTGCTTCAACCACAGCCTCTACGAGCTGACGGACAGCACCGGCCAGCCCTTCCGCCTGTCGGCCCCCCCGGCCGGCGCGCCCTCGCCCGCGGCCGGTCCGGCACGTTAGCCGCTGCGGCCGCAGGAGGCGCAGATGGCGTGGCGAAGGGCCACCTTCAAGGACAAGGACGTCTGGGTCGAGGTCGACGACCGCGGCGACCCACGGGTCCAGGGCGGCCGGGTGGGCATCCGGTACTCGGACAAGGAGGGGGCGAAGCTCTACCGGGGTGGCACCGCGGGGCTCGGCATGATCTCGGGTCCGAACCTGGAGCTGCCCGCCGGCGTGTCCGCCGACGACGCACCCAAGGCCGGCCCCCGCGGCGGCGCCCGGGGCAGCGGCTTCGGCAGCGCCGGCACCCGGACCCAGGCCCAGGCCCACGCCGCCGCCGAGAGCGCCCGGGACCTGCTGGCGGGGATGCCCGCCGACGCCGCCGTCTGCTTCACGGACGGCGCCTGCAAGGGCAACCCCGGGCCGGCGGGGGCGGGCTGCGTGGTGCGCCTGCCCGACGGCGCGCGCCACGAGGCCTGGCGGGCGCTGGGACTGGCCACCAACAACGTGGGCGAGCTGACCGCGATCGGAATGGCGCTGGACCTGCTCGACGAGCTGGGCTTCCAGGGTCCGGTCCACGTGCTGACCGACAGCCAGTACAGCAAGGGCGTGCTGGCCCAGGGCTGGAAGGCCAAGGCCAACCAGGAGCTGGTCGCCCAGGTCAAGGCCCGGGTGGCGCGCCGCAAGGCGAAGCTGCACTGGATCGCCGGCCACGTCGGGATCCCCGAGAACGAGCGCGCCGACGCGCTGGCCAACCAGGGCGTCGAGGCCAGCCGCGCCCGCCGCTAGAAAGGGACTAGGGTGGCCCGTCGGTGGCCAGGTCGGGGAAGCGCGCAGACCGGTAGACCCGCGGCACGCGGGTGTTGATGTTGGTCAGCACCTCCCAGGGGACGGTGCCCGCCCACCCGGCCAGCTCCTCGACGGTGATCTCCTGGTCCCCGTCCCGCCCCAGCAGCAGCACCCGGTCGCCGTTCCAGGCGCTGTCCTGGCCGATGTCCACCATCACCTGGTCCATGCAGATCCGCCCGACCACCGGGTGGCGCCGCCCCCCGATGAGCACCTGGGCCCGCCCGGACATCGCCCGCATGTAGCCGTCGCCGTAGCCGACGGGCACCGTGACCATGCGCGTCTGGCGGTCCGGCGCCCAGGTCGAGCCGTAGCTGACCGGGCTGTGGGGGGCGACCACCTTGAAGTACACGACCCGCGAGGACCAGGTCAGCGCCGGCCGCACGCCGGCCATCGGGGGGATCTCCTCCGACGGCATCACGCCGTAGGTCAGCAGGCCCGGGCGCACCAGGTCCAGCCAGGTCTCGGGGAGCTGCAGCACCGCTCCCGAGTTGGCCAGGTGGCGGATCGGCGTGGGCAGGCCGTGCCGGGGATAGAAGTCCAGCACCTCCTGGAAGCGCTCGAGCTGGAGCCGCGCGTGCGAGAGATCGACGGCGTCGGCGTTGGCGAGGTGGCTGAAGATGCCCTGGACCTGCACGTGGCGCAGCCCGAGCGAGGCGCGCAGCAGCGGCTCGGCGCTGTACCAGTGCACGCCGATGCGCTCCATGCCGGTGTCGATCTTCAGGTGCACCCGGGCCGGGCGCCCCAGCGCGGCGGCGCAGGCCTCGATGGCCTGCAGCTTGTCCACCGACGACGCCGTCAGCGTCAGGTCGTGCTCCAGGAACAGCGGGAGCTGGCTGCCCAGGATGCCCCCCATCACCAGGATGGGCGTCGTCACCCCCGCGCGGCGCAGCCGGATGCCCTCCTCCAGGTAGGCCAGCCCCAGCCAGGGCACCCCCAGCCGCTGGCACAGGCGCGCCACCGGCACCAGCCCGTGCCCGTAGGCGTTGGCCTTCAGCACCGGCATCACCTGGACGGCGGGCCCCACGCGCGCCTGGATCGCCTCGACGTTGCCGGCCAGGGCGTCCAGGTCCACGTCGAGGTGGGTGGGCCGCAGGACCGCGTCCTCGTCGATCGTCGGCTCGTGAAGGGGCGTCGGCGTCACCCGGCCGCTCTATCCGGGCCAGTGGCGCCGGGCTGCGGGAGCCCGCGGCGCCCGGGCTAGCGGCGCTAGCCCCGCCCGCCTCACAGTGTTAGGCGGAGTCCAGGTCCACGCCGAGGAGGTCCCATGACCACGTTGACCGCCGAGCGGATCCAGTCCACCGCCCTCGCCCTGGTGGAGGAGGGGGGGGCCGAGCACCTGACGATGCGGCGCCTGGCCGACCGGCTGGGCGTCGAGGCGCCGTCGCTCTACCACCACGTCGCGAACAAGGCGGCGCTGGTGGACCACCTCTTCGAAGCCCTGGTCGCGCTGGCGCCCCCCCCGCCCGTCGAGACCGACCCCCAGGCCCACCTGCGGGCGCTGGCCCACGGCTGGCAGGCGCTGCTGCGGGCCCACCCCCAGGTCCTGGCCCTGGTCGGCGCCCGTCCGTCGCGGTTCCTGGCCCTGGTGGACCGGACCCCGGCCAGCGTCGACCTCCTGGTCCGGCACGGCATGGACGCCGCCGCCGCCCACGCCCTGCTCCAGGCCCTGGTGATCCTGGCGGTGGGCCAGGCCGAGGTGGAGCAGGCCGGCGCCTCGCGCGGCGCGCCGGCCCCGCTGGTGGACGCGCTGGTCCGTGGGGCGCTGGCCGACGCCCGCCCGGCGCCGCCCGCCGCGGCCCCGTCGGAGCCGGCGCCCGCCCCGGAGCCGGCGCCCGCCCCGGAGCCGGAGCCCGCCCCGGAGCCGGAGCCGGAGCCGGAGCCTCCTCCCGCCTCGGAGCCCGCGCCCGCACCTCCTCCGACGCCCGCGGCCGCGCCACCTCCTCCTCGCGCACCGCCCCCGCCGGCCGAGACACCACGCCGCGGGCTGGCCTCCCGCTTGATCCGTCGCGCCGGCCACCTGCTGGGCGGCGAGGACTGAGGCGCTCCCCACCCCCCCACCGTCGCCGACCCGCACCGCGCCTGCATCCTCGCGGGGTGTGGCGGCGGACCATGGAGCCACACCACGCGAGACGCGAAGCCCGGCCAGGACGTAGGAATTCGCACCCCGCCTGCGTCGCCGGTGGTGTCGGCGGTGCCAGCGCGCGTCATCGGCGAGCACTATGCGCCGCCGCGCGCTGTCACCGTGCTGTCAGGCCGCGCGGCTGGCCCGGCGGAGGGCCCGGCGAAGGCGCTCCTTGGCCCGACCGGCCCGGTGGCCCGCGGCACGGGGTGTCGCGCCCAGCTCGAGAAGCTGCTCGACCTGGGCCCGCTCGCGGCGGGGCATGACGGCCAGGCGCTGGCGCAGCTCGATGGCGCGCTCCATCTCGGTGGCCAGCTCGCCCTGGTCCCCCAGCTCCCACAGCTCAGGCAGCGGGTCGGGCACCTGGCGCAGCTCCACGCGCAGCAGCCGGTACATCTCCTGGCGCGCGGCCGTCATCACCCAGGGGCGCAGCGGCACGCCCCCCTCGGGCCACCAGTCCTGGGCGGCCTGCCAGGCGCCCAGGCGCGCCTCCTGGGCCAGGTCGTCGGCGAGGACGGGATCGCCGTGTGCGAGAGCGAGGGCGGCTCGCTCGATGGCGGGCAGGAGGATCGGGTCGAGCTCGGGGCTGACCACGCACGCAGGGCGACAGGGGGTCACGGGCTGACCTCCTCTCCTGCCGAGGCCAGGATAGCCCGCGCGAGCGCGACGGCGTGGGCCTTCTTCTCCTCGGGCACGTAGCCGAGCACCAGCTCGGCCCCGATGGCGGCGGGGATGTCGCCGCCGAGCAGTCGGTCGAGCATGGACGGCTCCTCGGCCGCAGGGGGCGGCGGCGGAGAGTCTGGCGGCGTCACACCCGGCGCCGGCGGCGGCTGTGACGGGGCAGCGCCGTCCTTTGCCGGCTCGGCCTGGGCCCCCGTCTGCCCCCGGGCGACCATGCGCATGGCCTCCGTGCGCCGGACCTCGGCGATGGTGCTGCGGACCTCCTTGGCGATGGTCTGCAGGTCGTCGACCTTGCTGCGCGGCGCCTTGCCGGTCGCCGCGGCGAGCTCCTCGGCGGCGGCCTGCTCGACCTGAGCGATGGTGGCGTCGGCGCGGGCGTCGGCGGCGGCGCGGGTCGCGGTCACCATCCCCTCGACCGCCGTGTCGACCAGGTCGTGACCAGCCAGCGCCGAGCGGCGGATGCTCTCGCTCTGTCGCTCGATGTGGTCGAGCATCCTTGCGCGCTCGCCGAGCAGCATCGAGATCTGCCGCTGCTGGCTCACGAAGGCGAGGGTGGCCAGGCCCTGGGACCACCGAGCCCATCCCTCGGGCGTCGTGTCGGGCGGAGCACCGCCGGTGGCCTGGCGGATGAGATCGAGCTCCTGGGGGATGTCCACCTCCGCCTCGATGACCTGGCCGGCCTGGGGGCTGCGGGTGGAGGGGGCAGGACTGGGGGACGTACCCACGGAGGACTCCGAGGTGGTGGGGGTTGCAGCGGGAGAGCGCCAGCGGGTGCGCGCAGTCATGCCCCGGATGGCGGCGCCGCCGCCGTCGAGGACCTCGATGCGGGCCGCGAGGTCGGCCGGCAACTCGCGGCCCGTCAGGCGAGTGCGGATCTCGTCGGCGAGAGCGTCGGCGGTGCGAGCGCCGACCCAGTCCACGCGGATGGTCTGGCGAGGCGGCAGCGGGGACGGGTCGAGGCGCAGCCGCACCACGCTCGCGTCGGGACCCGGCTCCAGCTCGTCGACGGCCTGAAACGCCCACAGCGCGATGGTCTCGGCATCGAAGATCACGGTGGGAACTCCATGTGCCCATGTGCCAGCCCATCGCTGGCACATCCCTGGTTCCCTCCGGCACACGAAAGTGGGCCCACTTTCTGCGGCGCACGGGAACCAGGCAGTGACCGGGCCCCCACAGGCGGCCCCACCGCTCCCCTCACGCCGGAGGCCCGCCCGTGGCCAAGAAGCAGCTCAAGGACCGCATCGCCGAGGCCGTCGCCCCGGCCAAGAAGGCGGCCGCCAGCGCCCGCAAGCGCCTGGCCGCCATCAACAAGCGCCGCCTGGTGGAGGCCGGTGAGGTCGTCGCCGGCGGGACCATCGGCGGCGTGCTGGACGGCGCGGGCGTCGACATCGAGATCGGCGCGGACAGCTACCCCATCGCCCTGCCCGTCGGGGCCGCGGCCGTGGCCGCCGGCGTCGCGATGGACCAGGCCGACATCCAGGCCGCGGGCATCGGCATGCTGGCCTACGGCGCCGGCAAGGTGGCCGCCGACATGACCCGCAGCGCCATGAGCGGCTCCAAGTAGCCGCTGCTGCTGCGTCCCGTTCCCTCTCCCTCTCCCCCGCCTCGAGGACCATCCCATGTCATCCGTGAAGACCATCGCCGAGCTCTACGAACTGGACCAGGCCGACGACTCCGTCACCCCCCGCGTCCGCGGCGCCATGTTCCGGGCCCGCGCCCGCCAGAGCGGCCTGACCGCCGACCGGCTCCGCGGCGCCTTCGAGTCGCTGGGCCTGCGCTCGGTGGACCTCAACGACGACGCCAGCCTGGGCGCCGCCCTGGGCAGCCTGGGCGCCGCCCTGGGCGCCGCCCGGTCCTCCATCGGTGGCGTCGGCTCCGCGGCCGGCGCCGACCGCAGCCGCTGGGGCGGTGGCCGGAAGTCCATCGACCGTCGGGGCCGCGAGGACTGGGGCCTGTTCCGGGTGGTCACCGCGTCGGGCTCCACCGGCGCGGAGGTGGGCTGGGAGATGGAGTTCGAGTCGCCGGTCGAGGACTTGGTCCTCTACCTGTGGGACCCGGAGCAGCTCCTGGTGGAGGGGTACATCACCGAGATGAAGGTGGGGAAGATGCCCCTCACCCTGAGCCCGACGAAGAACTTCGAGTTCATCCCCTGCGTCGTGCTGGACGTCGAGGACAGCCTGGGCGACCAGCGCGAGTTCGGGGGGATCTACCTGGGCGACGTGCCCATCAACACGAAGATCTCGGGGAAGATCTACATCCCCACCTCGACCGTCGACGTGACCTGGGGCTGGAACGGGCGCTGCGGCCTCGCGCAGCCGGCGCTGGAGGCGCTGCGCACCGGCCAGGCGGGCTGATCATGTGGCCCTCGTGGCCGTTGGAGTCGGACGGCGCCGAGACGATCTCGTGCGACGTCCCGGCCCCGCCTGGCCCCACCGGCTGGCGGCTGCACCTGCGGGCCCAAGCAAACCTGACGGTGATCGTCCAGGTCGGCTCCGTGGGTGACCGCGAGCTCGTCGACCTGGCGCCGCCGGGCACCACCACGCTCACCGACGTGCCGGTGCCCCTGGAGGCCACGCGCCTCCTGGTCCTGACCAGCGGGGCCGGCCGCTGCTGGGCCTGGCTGACGCCCGGGCCGGCCACCACCCTCTTCGCGAGCTGAGCCATGGCGGACAGCAAGACCAACGTCGGCGGCGTCATCGCGCAGGGCATCGAGACCCTCGGCGCGGTCGTGTCGAGCCAGAACCAGGCCCAGACCGCCGCCAGCCAGGCCCAGGCCGCAACGGCCGCGGCGAGCCAGGCCCAGGCCGCAGCGGCGGCCGAGTCGGCCCGCACGCAGAAGACCCTCCTCATCGGCGGCGGCATCGTCGGCGGGCTGGTGCTCGTCGGCCTTCTCGCCCGTCGCTGAACGGAGGGCCCCGTGGGCTTCAAGCTCCGCATCAACATCGGCAAGGCGCTCAAGGACGTGGGCGAGGCCGTCGGCGACGTGGTCCAGGGCGTCGGCGACGCCGTCAGCGACGTCGCCCAGGGAGTCGGCAACGTCGCCGAGGACGTGGTGCAGGGCGTCGGGCAGGCCGGGGATCGGGTCCTCGACACGGTCGACAACACCGTCGACGGGGTGCTCGGCCTGGCCAACACCGTCGTCACCGAGGGCAGCGAGATCGTCCAAGGCGGGCAGAAGGTGGTTGGCCAGGTGGCCGGCACCGCGCTGCGCGAAGCCGGCTCGACCATCCGCGCGGTCGGTCCCCAGCTCGCGCCCTACGCCCTGGCGGGCATGACCGGGGGCGCCAGCCTGGCCGGCACGCTGCTGGGCGGCCTGGGCAGCCAGCAGGGCACCGCGCCCACCACCACCCCGACGACGACCAGCTCCAGCTCCAGCTTGCCGGAGTGGGCGCTGCCCGTCGGCATCGGCGTGGCCGGCCTGGTCGTGGTGGGCCTGCTGACCTCACAGCCGCAGGGCAAGGGGCGTGACCGGTGACCGGCAACAGCTACACCAACGAGGACATCGCCGCCCACTTCAACCAGATGACGGAGGCCAGGGGCTGGTCGGAGTCCGACGCCAACACCATCTGGCACGGCCTGACTTCCCTGTCGGGCTGGGACGGATGGGGAGACAACCCGGCGGAGGACTGGTACCCGCAGGCGGCGGCGTACCTCCGTGCGTCGGGACTGTCGGGCGCCGACAAGCTGGCGGACCTGTACGACCAGCGTCCGGCGATGGACGCGGCCCAAGCCGAGCGGGACTACGAAGCCACGGTCGGGGTGGTGACCGGCACGGCCCAGGGCAGCCTCGAGGATGTCGCCGCGGCGAGCTCAGGCGTCGCCAACACCATCGAGGCCGCCGCCAAGAGCAGCAAGACCCCGTGGCTCATCGGCCTGGGCCTGGTCGTGACCGGGCTGGTGGCCTGGCGCAGCCGTTGACCCCCTCCGGAGTACCCATGCCCCTCCCCGCCGCCATCCCCGTCATCCTCGGCCTGGGCGCCGCGCTCATGGGCCTGTACGCCATCCGCCCGAAGCTGCGTGGCTACGGCGGGGGCCAGGACGCGCCCGACACACCCACCACGGAGCTGCTGGAGCAGCTCGAGCAGGCCGCCGGCCGCCCCCTGTCGTACTCGGTGTCGACCCTGGACAGCGGGGCCCAGCTCGTCAGCCTGCCTGCCGACGACCCGATGACCGCCGCCGACGCCGCGCACAGCGCAGGCCTGCCGGCCGCCTACGTCATCGCCAACCTGGACGGCATGAGCCTGGACATCATCCCCCATCCCAAGGGGGTGCGCGGCGAGTGCCTGCTCTACGTCCTGGCCGACGGCCAGCTCACCGCGGCGGGGTGGTGATGCCGCTGCCGGTGCCCGCGGTGCTCGCCCTGGCCGGCACGGTCGCGACCGTGGCCTGGGTGCGGCGCCGTCGCGCGTCGACGTTGACGCCGGCACAGAGCGACACGTCGCCCTCGGCCAACGGCCACACGGGCGCCAGCTCGGGCGGCGGGACCTGGTCGAAGAAGCCCGGCTCGACCTTCGAGCTGGCCGCCCACGTCGTCAGCTTCCTGGACGCGCTGGTGGCGCGCTCCGGCCTCACCCTGGTCGTCACGGACGGGAGCCGCACCCCTCGGCGCCAGGCGGAGGAGCTGCTGGCCAGCCTCGAGCAGGGCGTCAACGTGTGGGGCCTGTACAGCCAGGACGACCTCGTGACCGAGGCGATGGAGGGCTACCCCGACCTGGACGCCATGGAGGCCATCCTCCAGTCGCAGGTCGACCGCGGCCTCTACCTGTCGGACCACATGCGAGGCGACGCCGTCGACCTGCGCACCCGCGGCCTCTCGGCCGACCAGGTCGACCTGGTGATGGCCACGGCCGTCGAGCTCGGCGCCCAGGCGCTGGACGAGGGCGACCACGTCCATGTCGAGGACATCCCCGGAGGCGTCGCATGAGCCCTCGCATCCTGCCCCGCCTGCCCGGGGTGCCCCTGCTCGCCCTGTGCGGACCGATGGCGCGGCTTGCCCACATCGCGGCCCGCCGGCTCGGGCGTCACACCCGCCACCATGTGGAGCCTGTGACGCCCGAGCCACTCCCCGCCCCGACACAGTCGCCGCCGGCGGCCAGTGTGACGGCTGCGCCCATGCCGTCGCCGGACGTCGTCGACGACGGCACCACCCTGGACGAGCTGCTCGAAGAGCCCCAGAAGTCGCCCACCTGGGTGGCCCTGTCGGGCGTGGACGTCACCCCCCGGGCCGCAGCATGGCTCGACGAGCTGGGCGCCAGGGTCGAGGCGGATCTCCTCCCCATCACGGTCACCAGTGGGCGGCGCTCGCCACAGCGGCAGGCCCGCGCCCTGCACGACGACCTGGTCGCAGGACAGACCCCCCAGCAGCTCCATGCGCTCTACCAGCGCGACGACCTGCTCGACGAGGTCCTGGCGGTCGCCGACGAGGGGGTCGAGGCCATGACCGAGGTCCTGGCCCTGCAGCTCGCGCGCGGCGAGCACCTCAGCCCCCACATGCGCGATGACGCGGTCGACCTGCGCCGCCGCAACCGCTCGACCGAGCAGCTCGGCCGCCTGGTGGCCCACTGCCAGGCGCTCGGCGCACAGACCGTCATCGAGCGTGACCACCTCCACGTCCAGCACCTCACCCCCCGCCCGCGGGCCTGAGCCCCGACCTCCAGGAGTCCCAACATGCCCAAGCGCCGCATCGGCTTCCGTCGCGTCAACGGCCTGCGTGGCCACATCGACGGCCGCATCGACAGCAACGTCACCTACGAGAAGACCTTCATCTCCGCGGTCCAGAGCGCCACCGGCTCCGCGCAGAACATCGTGCACGGTCTCGGCGGAGCCCCCATCAAGGTCGTGGCCGTCGTGCAGAACGGCCACAACGGCGCGGGCGCCGCCGGCACCCAGATGGCCAGCATCACCTACGGCACCCACACCGGCACCGACTGCGTCGTCACCGTGACGGCCGGCGCGACCTTCATCGTGCAGGCC
Source organism: Myxococcota bacterium (assembly GCA_023150805.1). Taxonomy (GTDB): domain Bacteria; phylum Myxococcota_A; class UBA796; order UBA796; family UBA2385; genus UBA2385. The sequence goes on from JAKLKF010000040.1 coordinate 37,219, forward strand.
TGGCGGTGAGCGACGACCTGCAGGGCCTGGGCCTGGAGGCCGGCACCGCCGCCCTGTGCGGTGCCTGCCTGGAGGCCAGTGGCGTGCCGGGACAGTTCGCTGTGCCCCTGGGTGCGGCCCTGGCCGTCAGCGTCCGCTGGGCCCTGCAGACCGGCCTGCCGGCCCTGGCGGCCTGGTGGGCCCACCGCCGCGTGCGCCCGCCGCAGCCGCCCGGCAGCTCGGCGCCTCCTGCCAGCAGCTCGGGGACCTGAGCACGCTCCCCGACCCCGCAGGGGACGGGGCTGGGGGTAGGGGGGATCCTCTGGTTCCTCTGGAACCCCTGGTAGGTCCCTCGCCCACGAGCGGGTGACCCCCTCGCCCACGAGCGGGTGACCCCCTCGCCCACGAGCGCACCCCTCGCCCACGAGCGGACTGCACACACGTTCAGCCCCCGTCGGACCCTCCGGCGGGGGCTTTCTGCGTCGCGGCGACCAGGCGGCGACGGAGCGGGCGGCCGCGGGGGCGCCAGGGGCGCACGCCAGGCACGGCGATGCCCGCCTCGGGGGGGCCCGGGCGGGCGTCAGCGGGTCAGCGGTGGGGCCAGGTCGTCGAGGACCTGGTCCTCAGTCGGGGGGGGGCCGGCCCTCGGCCTCGGCCTGGAGGACGGCGGCGCGCTGCGCCACCTCGGCCAGCCAGGCGCTGTCCGAGCGGGATCCCACCTCGCCCACCTCGGCCAGGGCCAGGGCCCACCAGTCGTCCGCGGCCGGCAACGACGGCTCGGCCTGGCCGCGGGGCAGCGGCTGGCTGGCCAGCTCGGCGTCGCGCCAGGCCTGGGCCCGGGCCAGCGCCGAGTCGTAGCTGGGGGCCCGCACCAGGGCCTCCATGCCGCCCCGACCGCCTACCCGCGCACGCAGGCTCTCCAGGCCGGGGGCGTGGCTGCGCAGCGCCTGCAGGAGCAGGCCCAGCTCCTGCGCGAGCTGCAGGCCCTTGGGACAGCCCCGCTCGCTCCAGCGGCGGACCACGCCCGCGCCCAGGCCGCCCAGCGTGCGCGGGTCTACGTCGGGAGCGAGGACCCGTAGGGCGGGCTCCACGGCGGCCCACGCGGCGGCCGGGTCCTCGACGTTGCGCGCCGCCCAACGGTCGATCCACGCCGGCCGGGCCGAGCCAGGCAGGGAGGTGGGAAGGACAGCAGCCGGCGCGGCCGGCGTGGTCGACCTGGAGGGGGCGGAGGAAGAGGTAGACGGCAAGGCCCAGGAGAGCGAGCGCGCGACTGCGCGCCGCATCTCATCGAGGACCGCCCGGCCGGTCGACCGGGCCTCCACCTGGTCGAGCTGCTCGACCAGCTCGGCCAGGCGCTGGGGCTGGTGGACCGCCCAGCGGGCCAGCTCGACCCAGCGGGCAGGCACCAGGCGGTAGACCGAGGTGCGGTACGGACGGTGCGTCGTGACGAGCAGGCCCAGGCCCTCCAGCAGGCGCTCGCCGCGGCGGATGGTCTCCATCGCGGCTCCACCCGCCCAGGTGCCCAGCGTGCGACGGCCATAGCCGCGGTCATCGTCGGCCTGGCGCGGCCACTGCCACGTGTCTCGGCCCTGCTCGTCGCGCGACTGGCCCACCACGAGCAGGGCTCCCGCCGCCCGCCAGGCCGAGCTGGGCAGCCAGGCCGACAGCACGCGGTGCGCGGCGTGCAGGTCGAGGATGGTGGGCGCCGTCGTCGTCATGCTCGGACCTGCCGCGTGGGGAACATGCCCGGGGACCTGGTGACCAGCACCAGGCCCCCGGGGCTTCGGGGGTAGGACAGGATGCGGCGCCCCGACCGGGGCCCCGCGGGGGGAATGCGCTGCGACCGGCGAGCCCCCGCCCCGGTGGCCGGGGCAGGGACATCCAGCTCGACCACCAGGGTCGAGGGCGCCGGACCAGGCAGGAGCGCGGTCACGAGGACCAGCGCCCCGGGACGTCCTGGGTGGCGTCCGGATCGTCGACGTCGACCTCGGGCTCGGGCAGCTCGAGGTCGTCGGGCACCAGCTCCGTCACACACCCCGACGTCGACAGGTGTGACGGCCGCGCCAGGGGGCCGCCGCTGTCACCGTCACGGTCACCGGCGGCCAGCGGCTCGGGGTCGGCCAGGCGCAGCACCATCTCCACCTGGTGAATGGCGCCCTCCCAGTGCGTGCAGGCCGTGGCCACCAGCTCGAGCGGCCCGGTCCGCCGGCGGACCGTGCGCTGGTCGTACACGGCGAGCGCAGCCGCATCGAGCATCATCGCGGTGATCCGCGCGTCGACGGGCGTGGACATCGGGGCGTCGATGGGCGCCGGCATGCTGGGAGAGGGCGCCACCTACTCCTCCGCGGCCAGGCGGCGGGCCGCCTTCTTCGGCGCGGACAGGCGGGCGACCTGCTGCTCCAGGTCCGCCACCCGCGCCTGCAGCTCGGTGAGCTTGTCGTCGTCCCGGCCGCGGACCAGGTCGCCCAGCTTGTCGACCGTCTCCTCCAGCTTGTCGAGGCTGTCGGCCAGCTCGTCGCGCTTCTGCTGGCTCACGATGTTGCCCAGCAGCTCGCGGATCATCTGGCCGATCTTCTTCTTCGCCATGCTCTCTCCATGGGCCACAGGCCCGGTTGTGGCCCGCAGGCCTAGAAGGGGATCCCGTCGTGGCCGGCGTTGCCGTGGCACTCCGCGACGGGCAGGAGCTGGTGTTTTGTGAGCTGCACGTTCAGCTCGACGATGCCGTCCTCGGCGGCGGTGCACCGCAGGTCGACCGCGCCATCGAGCTCGGCCAGCCTCTCCTCCAGGCGCTGGACGGCGTGCACCAGGTGCCGCCGGAGGTCCTTGTCCAACCCGAAGCCGACCAGCGCGATCCGCAGCTCCTCGGCGACAGACAGGTCGCTCACGCGGCACGCTCGGAGTCGACGTCGTTGTCGACGCTCGGCGGCACCCGCAGGGCCTGGCACGTCAGCATCGACAGCTCGGCGACCTGGCCCAGCGCCCGCTGCACCAGGTGCACGATCTCGACGTCCCGGCGGCAGGCCCGCGGCACCGTCACCGAGTACTCGGCCACCACCATTCCCCCCATGCTCAGCTCGATGTCGGCCGCGCGGTCGTCCGTGAGGTCGACCACGACCGAGACGGGCCCGGCCTGGCCGTCCAGGCAGGTGCCGTCCCAGGCCCACTCGATGTGGGGGCAGGAGGTCGACAGGCGGGTGAGGATGGTGGGCTCGGGAGGCATCGAGGGCTCCGGGGTGAGGGCGTGGCGCAGGGCATGCAGCGCGACGGCTGCGGACAGCAGGGGCCAGGGCAGGGGCATCACGCCTCCTCCCAGGGCAGCGAGTCGTCGGGCGGGCGCGGGACGCCGGCCAGCGGCGCGAACCCCGTCAGCTCGCCGTGGATGCGGGCGAGCTGACGCCAGGTCGCGTCCGGCCAGTCCCGCAGGCTGGGCGAGGCGAGCAGGTCGATGATGGCGGTCACCAGCAGGCGGCGCTGCTCGTCGAGGGCCTCGCCACGGGCCTCCAGGGCCTGCTGCCAGCGGTAGGCGCGGATCGCCTCAGCGAGGGCGCCCACCAGCACCGCGCTCGCCAGGGAGAGGAGCAGCCCCGCCCACGAGTAGGTCAGCGCCGGGCCCGTCCAGGTCTCCACGTCGGCCAGGCGGCCCAGCAGCGGCACGGCCTCCTCGGTCGCGGCCAGGTACAGGCCGGTCTGCAGGAGTTGCAGGGGCAGGACCAGGGTCCACGGGACGGCGTTCACAGCGCCCCCCCGTGCAGGGCGAAGTCGACGAGCCGCCGCAGCGCCTCGGTGTGCTGCGGAGAGACAGGGCGCCCGGCGCGCTCCTCCGCCAGCTCGTGTTCGAGTCGTCGGACCTCGGTGACCAGCTCGCGCACCGCCTGGGCCGCCAGGCGGTGCGCCTCCTGCACCTGGGCCAGCTCGCGCTCGAGCCGCTTCACCTCCGAGATGGCCGCGCGCTCGGCGGCGAACAACAACAGGACGGCCAGCACCGCCACGGCGGTCAGGACGCAGATCCAGGCGCTCATCGCGCGCCTCCCGCCGTCGCGGAGGCGGCCGTCAGCGCGTCGCTACCCCTTCGGCGGCACCCCGAGGACCCGCAACGCGAAGTCGCGAGCGCGACGGCTGGGCTGGGTGACCGCGTCCATCGACTTGGGGCCGGACATGGTCTGCAGCGCCTGCCCGTTGAGGTCGGCGACGACGTACAGGCCGGGCTTCCAGTACAGCCACCCGTACGGCCGATGGTCCTGCTCCACACGCCACTTGGGGTGCAACTTGAACGACGCCATCCGAACCTCCCGCTTGCCAGGTCCAGCGTAGCACTGGGCTGGCGGCAGCTCGGACAGCTCGAAGGGGAGGAAGGCGTCCTCGATGGTGGACGGCGAAGCGGCGACGTCGGGCACGTGGCACCTCGGCGAAGGAGGGGGGACGTCATCGGCGCACCTGCGCCGCCGAGACCAGCAGCAGCACACCGACCATGGCAGCCAGGGCAGGGGCTGCCGACACCGACGTGCCCGAGGCGATGGACAGCGCCCGCGCCGCATCGAGATCCAGGGGCCGCTCGGCGTAGGTTGCCCGCAGCAGGCGGCGCTCCTGATCGTGCCGCTCAGCCTGCTCGTCGAAGAGCGCCCGCACGCGCTGCGCGTATGCCCGCTCGATGTCGCACATGGCGCGGGCATAGTCGAGCTCGATGCGCTGCCACCACCACGCCAGCCCCATCGGCAGGCCGCCAAGGCAGAAGCCCAACAAGGCCCAGGAAAGGGGCGTCATCGGCGCACCCTGGACGCCAGTTTCCGGCGCACCTGGGCCGCCAGTTGCCGCCACAACTCCGCGATGTCGGCCATCGCCCAGCGCAACGCTCCGCCCAGCCCGAGGAAGAGGCACACCAGCGCCACCATCTCCACTGCGGCCTGCAGCAGGGTCATCGGGTGGCCCCGTGCGCCTGGACGCGGGCCAGGTGGTAGCTGTGCCGGCCCAGGGTGCGCCGGTCGCAGGGGACGCCTGCCCCCGCGCCGCAGCGAGGGCAGGCGACCGAGATGGGGCTCGTCTCGGGGTCGCGAGGCCACGGGCGAGGGGCCGGGGCGCGAGCGCCCAGCACGCGGGAGGGGCCAGCCGCGGGGGCGGACTCTCCGCCGAGGCTGGCCAGGGCCAGGAGGGGCCACAGCAGGCCGAGGCGGCTCATGACCGGGCCTCCCGCGAGGAGGGACGGGGAACGCCGGGTCCCGGGTCGGTGGCGTGGACGTCGCGGACCAGGGCGCCCAGCTCTGCGTCCGTCAGCGCGTAGTGGTCGGCGACCGCTACGAGGAGGCGCACGCTGGCCCGAGCCTTGCCGCGCTCGACGCGGGACACCCCGCCCTTGTGCATCTTCAACGCTGCGCCGAGTTGCGCGCAGGTCTCACCACGACTGAGACGGAGGCTGCGGAGGGCGGTTGTGTCCATTGCATCCCCTTCTACGTTGTGAACCCTACAACCGTCAAGGGGTGACTACTGCGACGCATGCCGTTCGACCCCTGGGACCTCCGACGCATGAGGCAGTCCGCCGGGAAAACTCTTCCCGAGCTCGCGCTGGCCCTCAACTACGACAAGGGCAACCTGTCGCGCATGGAGCGCGGACTCGCGCGTTGCCCGGCACCCTTGGCCGCCGCATGGGCGGAGGCGTGTGGCTTCCACCTTCAGTTCGTCGCCGACGTGGACGCCGAGGAGGAGCGCCTACTACGTCATCTAGACTTGACGGACCGGCGGATCATCGGGAGGATCGCGAGTGTCCTTCCGCGCCTAGACCCGATTCATAGAGCAACCCTGCTCCACCTAATAGAGTTGTGGGAGCGCGCCCACGACTAAGCCAAGGAACAACCGTCGTGTTTCCAGTGCTTTATGTGGCCACGCTGTTGGCTGCCGGCAGTCCCGACAGCTACCCCTACATGCTGCCCTATGATGACCTCGTGGGGACATGGAACGTTCGCAGTTTTCGGCATGTGGACGACACCTGCGCAAGAACCGCAACGCCCCAGATCACCTCGTCGGTCTGGTTGGTCTCGACAGACCCGGGCGCCGTCGACCCGATGAGGAAGGTCGTGGTGGCCATCCAGGGAGACGCGGAGTTCCCCACCCTCGCGGGAAACATCGGCGAGGGGCAGTTGTGGCTGTCTGGGTATGCAGACCGGTCGTTCTGGGGAGAGGCTGGTTGGTCGTTCGACCTGGTGCCGCGGTCCTGGACCGAGCTGAACTACAAGCTGCTCGACGGCAAGCACACCCTCTCGGGTGTGCGCTACGTAGCGAGGATCGAACGCATGCAGCCACGAGACTACGAGGGAGACGTTCGGCTGGTCGCTTGCGTCGACCTCATCGAGCTGGAGGCCGTGAAGCAGTAGGAGACGGGTTGTAGATGTTGCAACCGTGACCACGGTTGTGTATACGGTAACCAGGAGGTGCCCATGGCTCCCTGGACCGTCCTCTCCCCCGCCCGCTTCTTCAGCGCAGACACCCCGGCCGAGCTGATCCAGTGCTCGACCTGCCGGGACTACCGGCGCTACGTGCCTGTCGGCGAGCGCCCCGCGTCCTGCCCCTTCTGCGCCCGCGGCGGGCGCTACGGCGGCCTGACCGACGCGAGCCCGACCGACGCGACGCCGGTGGAGGTGGACACCACCATCCCGGCCGGCGCCTGCGCCGCGGGGGTGGCCCGTGTCGGCTGACTTCGACGGCGCCACCATCCTGGCCGAGATCACTCAGCGCCTCAACGCCAAGGCCAGGGCCGACCTCCGCGCGCTGGACAAGCACCCCGACGAGCTGCAGAGCCGCCTCGTGTTCCGCTGCCCGGTGTGTGGCTGGCGGTCGTCGCCCGCGCAGGCCGACAAGTTCGAGGTCTACGGCGAGGGGGACCACGACGTGACCTACAACCACTGCGGGGCGGACTTCCAGGTCGAAACCCAGGTCACGCACATCTTCATCTCGCCGGCCGCGCGCACGGCGCCGGCTCCCGGGGGTGCCCGATGACCGACGCGACGCTGACCGAGCGCGCCGAGCTGCTGGCGACCTTCCCGACGCGGCGAGAGCAGGCCCGGGCCGATGGCATGCTGGCCCTCCACGTCTACGTGGGCGGCGGCCGGCTGGTGCACCGGGTGACGGGCTGGACCCTGCGCGACCTCGACCCGGAGCGCACCGCCTGCGGCATGCAGGGCCCTGCCGGGTGGACGGTGCTGCGCGGCCCCTGGCCCTCCACGGTGAAGCGGTGCCGGCACTGCTGGGCCGGCCCGGTGGTGGAGGGCTCCGGCTCGATCCGCGTCGACCTGCAGGAGCACGCCGACGCGGCCCGGCACCGCCGCATGCTGCGGCAGTCGCCGGGGGAGTTCCACCACGACACCCTCGTGCGCTGCCCGGGGTGCGGGTGGCGCAGGGACGCCAACATCGCGGTGGGTGCGCCCGCGAGCCAGTGGCTGGCGGTGGGGGAGCACGAGGCGACATGCGGCCGGTGCGGCGAGGGCTTCACCTTCACGGCCGTGCCGAGCTTCATCTCGCCCGCCGCCCTGCCTGCCGGGGGTGACCGATGACCCCCCAGCAGGTCACCCTGCGCGCGATCGAGGTCATGAGCCTGCTGGTCCACCGGACCACGCTGGCCGCCATGCACCACCACCCCGAGACGCTGGCTGGCCTGGCCCGCGCCTGCGGGCGCGTGCGCTGCATAAACCACCGCCTGCGGGGCCTGCAGTTCGACCTGGCGTGCCCGCCCTGGCTGCCCGACCATGACTCGCTGGTGATGCACACCGGGACCCTTATCGACGAGCTGAGGGGCGCCTACCGCGTGGCGCGGGTGGTCGCGGGCGGCCTGGCTCGCCGGGAGCGCGATCACCGGGCCCACGTCCAGGCGCACCTGGCGGGGGAGGTGGCCCGTGTCGGGTAGCTACTCGTCGACCTTGGGCTGGTGGCGCGCGTTCCGCTGCTTCTGCGCCTCGAAGCCGCGACCTGCGATGAAGCCGAGCGCGCCACTGACGACCGCGCCCATGATGTCTCTGCCCAGGTCCGGGTGCGCGCTCCACAACACGAGCGCCAAGGCCATCAGCAACAGGCCGCCCAGGAAGCCGAGCGTCACGCTGGTCATCCACCGGTCGTGCGCCAGCAGGTCCTTCCGCTCCTCCTTGGCCGCCTGCTGCTCCGCGAGCTGTAGCTGCGACCCGAGGTCGAGGGTCTTGGCGTCGTTGTCGGCCCGTCGGTCCGCGATGTCCAGCGCGCGCGAGGCGAGCGGAATGAGGGGGGCCAGGCTGGTCTCCAGGCCGCGGAAGTCCAGGGTCACCCGCCTGCGGTCCGGAAGCTGGTCCGTCTCGTTCGGGCTGTTGTTGTCGTCGTCCGGCATGGCGGCCTCCCAGGCGGAGCGTACCGCGACAGCGCACGCGCTCGGAGAAGACCTCGCCATCATCCTCCTCTCCTTCGTGGCGGGGTGGCTGATCGGTCGCGCCTGGTCGCTGATGCGGAGGACCCCATGACCGCGCCGCCCCGGGTCATCGGGTGCCCGCGGCACCCCGACCGGCTGCTGACCCTGGTCCAGGACCCCCTCCGGCCCGGCCGGCCGTACAGGTGCCAGGCCTGCGTGGCCGAGGACCAGGCCGCAGCGCCAGGGCCCCCATCGCCCCACCCGTGGATCCTGCTCGACCACCGGACCGCCCGGCGACGCACCGAGCGATCCGAGGCCCTGGTGGTCCAGGTGGGCAGGACCTGGTGGGCGATGGTGCGGCGCCACGACGACCCACCGGGACACGTCGTGGTGGGCAGCTCGACGGCGAGCAAGCGGGCGCGCCAGCTCGCGGCCTCGGAGCTGCCGTGACGGCCCGCCTCCTGACCCAGGCGTTTCAATCCCCTCTCGCGGGGCCCCCAGTCTACGACAGGGGGCCGCGATGACTCGCCTCCTGACCCAGGCCCAGGTCCTCGACGGCCTGGCTGTGTCGCGCGCGACGCTGGCCCGCCGGGTGACCGAGAGCACCCGCGCCGGCATCGCGATCCCCCGGGTCCCGGTGGGGCCCTCCACCTACCGCTGGCGCGGCCTGGACCAGGTCGAGCGCTGGCTCGAGGAGCTGGACCGATGGCGCACATCCGCAAGCGTGGAAACCGGTTCGCCGTCTCGTGGAGAGAGCCGGGAGGACGGCAGCGGACCCGCACCTGCCCGGACGCTGCGACCGCCCGAGCCCTCGCGCGCGAGGTCGAGCAGGCCCTCGCCCTCGGCAGGAGCTGGGAGCCTCGTGGACCTGGCCCGCAGCCTACGGCGCTGAGGACCATCGCGGAGGCCTGGCTGACCGAGGAGAGCCAGCGCCTGGCCCCGGCGACGCTGCGCCGGTACGCCGAGGCGCTGGACCTGTGGCTGGCGTGGGTACGGGTGGCGAAGCTGCCCGAGGACGTGAGCTCGCTGTCGCGGGCGACCCTGTCGGACCTGCGGACGTGGCTGGCGACGGCGCCGGGACGACACGGGAGGCTGCGGCGGCCGACAACGGCGGACCGCCTGGTGCAGCCGGTCGAGCTGTGCTGGACCTGGGCGGCGGAGTCGGAGCGGTGGCCGGACGTGCCCTCGCCGCGGCGGCTGCGGCGGCTGCGGTCGACGCCGGCCCCGGTGCGGGCGCCGAGCTGGGAGCAGGCGGCGGCGATGTACAGCGAGCTGCAGCGGGCGGCGGGGCAGTACGCCGAGCGCACGCCGGCCGGGGTGGCGCCGGGGTGGGTGCTGCGCCTGGTGGCGTTGGCCTGGTACACGGGCGGGCGGCGCGACGAGCTGCTCCGCGCGCGGTGGGAGCGCTGGGACGGCGTAGCCGGGCTCCTCGAGCTGCCCGCCGAGGACACGAAGGGCGGGTACGGCGGACGGGTGGTGCCGGTCTGCGAGGAGCTGGCGCACCTGCTGTGGGAGTGGCAGCACCACGATCAGGAGGCCGGGCGGGGCGACGGGTGGATCGTGGCGTCGCCCTCGGCCGAGCGCGACGGACGCGGCCACGCGGACCGGCTCGTGCGCAGGGCCTGGCGCCGCGCTGGGGTGCCCCAGGAGCTGTGGCACGGCCGGCCGCTGCACGCCCTGCGGCGGCGGGTGCGGACGCACCTGGTCACGGTGGGCACGCACGGCGACGTCATCGACGCGCTGCTCGGGCACGCGGCGCACGGCTCGGGCGGGCGGCACTACACCGCCCGCGACGAGCTGCTGCCCGCGATGCGGCGGGCGGTGCAGAGCATCCCCACCATCGTCCGGGCGGCCGTCACAGGCGGCGCCGGCGGGGAGGTGTGACGGTGCCGCAGCCGCTGCTCTCCGATGTGGAGCAGGACCTGGTTGATGCCGGGCTGTGCGCCTGCGGGTGCGGAGCCCGGGTCGAGCGGCCTGCGTGGGGCTACTCGGCGGCCCTGTACGCGACGGCGGCGTGCCGGGCGCGGACGTACCGGCGGCGCAGCCGGGAAGGCCGGGTGGTACCGGCCAGGGAGCGGGGGCGCGAGCGGGCCCGGAAGCAGCTCGACACGGCCCGGCGGCGGGTCGTCGAGGTCGAGCGCCTGGTCAAGCACTACCAGGGCGAGCTGCGCGACCTGCGCACGACGATCTCCGACCTCGAGGCCATCGTCGACCCGCGGCAGGCGCTGCTGCCCGTGACGGCCCGGCCCGAGCGGGTGGAGCAGCTCGACCCGGGAGACGTGCTGTGGCAGCTCCTCTCGGTGCCGGATGTGCAGCTCCTGCAGGCGGATGGGCTGTCGCGCTGGGAGCTGTGGGCAGGCGGTCGCTGCCTCGGCTACCTGCCGCATGAGCAGGGGCGGGCGCTCGTCGCCGCGAGGCTGGTGGTCTGCGTGGGCGGGCCCGTCCACCTGGCGACCGAGGGCGCCCGTATCCTCCGCGTGGCCGGTCCGGCCTCGGTCCGCTCGGCGGTCGCCGAGGCGGTGCGCGTGCGGGGGGCGAGCGGATCTCCTGCGCCTCGCCGGGGTCGGCGATGACCTGGCGCGACCTGACCCCCTGGTCGGCCTGGTCGTCGGGGCACCGCGACCACCAACTCGAGCGGCAGCCCGACGGCCGCCGCCGCTGCGCCGTGTGCGGCGCGAGCTGGTCGGCACGTCCCCGCGGCCACGCCGAGCACTGCCCCGGCGTGCCGCTCTACCTCCGGCGCGAGCACGTGCCCGCCGACCTGGTCACCGCGACCCAGGCCGCCGAGCTCGATCTCGCCGTCACCCCGGCCCCCGTGGCCGCCCTCCAGGTCCTGCAGCCCGGCACCGGGGACCTGCTGAGGGTCCCCTTGTTCCGGTGCCTCCAGGTGACCCTATGGTGATGCTCGCCCTTCTCCTCTCCTGCGCCGTCCCCGAGGCCGAGGTCGGCCGACCCGGCGACGACGAGTGCCTGGACCTGTGCCAGTCCACGCCGGGACTGGAGGCCACGGTCGAGGGTGACCTGGAGTGGCTGGAGGGGACCAGCTGGTGCGTCTGCACCGACGCGGCCGGAGTGCAGACCTGGGTGGCGGTGACGCTGTGGTGAGATGTGACGGTCGCCACCCGCCGCGGCTCGACGCACCTCCTCACGGAGGCCCCCCGCGAGGCTCGTGCTGTCACCACGCTGTCAGCGCAGGGCGCCAGCCATCGCCGACCCTCACCGCGCCTGCATCCTCGCGGGGATTGGCGGCGGACCATGGGAATCGAACCCACCGAGCGGCGCCTCTCGACGCGCCCCACCGATTTTGAAGACCGGGGCCGGCACCAGCCTGACACGGTCCGCCACCCTGGTCATAGCCCGCCGGCCGCCGTCGCGCCGCGCCGGCCGGCGCTATGCTGCGGCTTCTCCTCCTTCCCCGCCAGCTCCCCGTTGCCACGCCGCCCCCCCCTCGAGCTCCGCCTCCAGACGCCTCGCGGCGAGCTCTGCGGCATGACGCGCCTGCTGGAGCGTTTCCGCATGTCCTTCGAGCTGGCCGCGCCGCTGCGCCCGGGTGACGCCGCGGACTTCCGGGTCTTCCTGGACGACCCGGGCCGCCCCCGGCCCGTCGAGGTGCGCGGCACCCTGCGGATCCTGCGCATCCTGGACGCCCACCCCGACGCGCCGTCGCTGTTCAGCGCCGAGATCGTCGACGTGCGCCGCGACGACCTGCCGGAGCTGGACGCCTGGCTGGGCCAGCACACCACGCCCCAGGGCCGCCGCTTCGAGGCGATCACGGGCTCGTCGGAGTTCGAGCCCGACGTGGACATCGACGACAGTGTGAGCGCCGCCACCGAGCCGGTCGACCCCCTGCACCTGCCCTCCGGCAGGGAGGGCGCGACCGTGTCCAGCGCGCCCTTCGGCCTGACCGAGCAGAGCAACCGGCACGACCTGCGCCTGGCGGGGCGGGAGGCGATCCGCACCGCCCTGCGACGGGGGCTGCAGACCCGCGGCGCCCGCGGACAACCGCCGGCCGGGCGTGGCGCCGGCCGGGAGAGCTGGCTGCGGACCACCCAGGAGCGCGCCCGCCGACAGGCCCGCGCGTGGCTGGACGAGCCCGAACCGCGCCCGGCGCCCGGCCCGGCGGTGGACCCGGTGGTCGAGATCGACGACGAGCGCAGCCCGATCCTGGTCCAGGTGCGATGGTGCGGCGAAGGCCGGTACCGGGACGACTACCGCCGCCACCTGAAGGGGGGGGGCCTGTTCGTGCCCACGGTCCGCCCGCTGCCGCGCGGCGCCGTGGTCGAGGTCGTGCTGACCCTGCCCGACGGCGTCACCATCACCTGCCTGGGGCGGGTGGTGGCGCCGATGCCCACGGGGGCGGGCCTGTCGCTGGACCTGGCGCCCCACGACGCCGCCCGGCTGGCGGCGCAGGGCTGAGCCCTCCGCCGGTCGCTCAGCCGCTGCCCTCGCTCACCCAGCGCCCCCCGCGCAGCACGATCCGGGTTCCCCCCTCGACCGGCCGGGGATCGGGATGCTCCGGGTCCCCGGGGAGCAGCACGCCCCACCCGTCCGTGCCCGGAAGATCCCGCCGCAGCACCGGGCACACCGGCCGGACCGACCGCCGCTCCGCGTGGGCCAGCACCTGCGCGGGCGAGGAGCAGCTCGCCAGCTCTTCGAGGGTCCGGAAGGTGGGCGGCGCCATGAAGCGCCCGTCGAGCGCGCACTCCGCCAGCGCCTGGCGGACGGGGACCCACTGGGCGGCGACGGTCTCCTCCCCGTCAGGGCGGACGTCGCAGGCGGCCCCCGGGGGGAGCGCCGCCACGAAGAAGCGGGTGTCGAAGCGGCGGGGCTCGTCCTCGGGGGTGACCCACCAGGACCACAGGCGCAGGGCGGCCAGGTCCGCCACCAGCGCGGGCACGTCACTGAGCCGGGCGCGGCGCGCAAGGAGCCCGGCGCGGAGGTCGTCGGGGGGCTGACCGTCCCCCAGCCACACGCCCGTCTCCTCGAAGCACTCCCGCACCGCGGCCACGGCCCAGGCGCGCCCGTCCTCGGGCAGGCCGGGGACCTGTCCCCGGGAGGGCACCAGGCTGTCGTCGGGGTCCACGCGCCCGCCCGGGAAGACCCAGGCGCCGGGGAAGAAGCCCACCCGCCGGGAGCGCAGCAGGAGCAACACCTCGGGCTCGGACGAGCCCCCCCGCAGGACGACCACGGTCGCCGCCGGTCGGGCCTCAGGCACCGGCGGGCGCCTCGTCGACCAGCACCTCGGCGATGCTCACGGCGAACCTGCCCTGCGCGTCCCGCTGCCCCAGGTCCAGGCGGCTGCCGGGCCGCTCGGAGTCGAGCAGGCGGACGATCGGGAGCCCCGACGGCCCGCGGCTCTCCAGGATCGCGGCGACACGGCCGTCCGACAGGCGGACGCGGCAGGCCTCGGGGAAGGCGACGAGCAGCGCGCACAGCTCGGCGACGAGCAGGGGATCGAAGGCGCGGTTGGCCGGCGGAAGGAGCTGGGCCAGCGCCTGGGCGGGCGGCAGGCCGCGCCGCCAGGGCGAGGTCGACGAGAACGCGGCGTAGGCGTCGCAGACCGCGGCGATCCGGCTGAACAGGTGCAGCGGCGGCCACAGCCGGACCGCCGGGTAGCCCTCGCGACGCACGCCCAGGTGCTGCTCAATCGCGACGAGGATGCGCCGGCGGGTGCTCTCGTCCAGGGTGCGGTCCCGCAGGTGGACCCGCACCGACTCGAGCGGGTGCGTGCGCAGGGTCGCCTGCTCGACCGCGGTGAAGGAGCGCCCCGCCCGGCGCACCTCCACCGGCAGGACGGTCATGCCCACGTCCATGGTCGCCACGGCGCGGGCCAGGTCCTGGAGGGGCTCGAGCTCCAGCCCCAGGCGAGCGCCCAGCCCGATGGCCAGGACCGTGGTGTCCGCGATGTGCCGCGCCTCGTAGGCCAGGGGCTGGCCGACCTGCAGCAGCGCGGGGACCGCGGCCGTGCGCTGGACCAGCAGGCCGGTGAGCGCCTCGGTCACCCGGGCGATGGCGGCCAGCGTGCCCGATCGGGGGCCGTGGACCAACAGCTCCTCGGTCAGCGCGGACAGCTCCAGGTAGCCCTCGACCAGCAGCTGCTCCGGGCTCTTGCCTTGCTCCTGCACCCGGGCGCGGTCCCGGTGCGCCGCCAGGTGGACGGGCGCCCCCTCCTCGCCCAGCAGCAGGCGGTTGACCTGCTCGCGGGCCTCGCTGGGCGCCAGGTCCTCCACCTGTGCCGCCACCTCCAGCAGGCGCTGCACCTGCTCGGGCGAGACCGGCCCGGTGAGCGAGAAGGCGTGGGTGTCCCGCCGCCGCATCCAGGTGATCAGGTCCCGCAGGTGGGGGTGCTGCTCGGGATCCAGCTCGGCGCGCAGGTCGCCCACCAGGACCGCCTCGGCCTCGACCTCGAGGACGGAGTTCCCCGACAGCTCGTAGATCTCGCTCAGCGCGCTCGCCACCCCGCGGATCGTGAACTGCATCGAGGGGTGGTCGACGGCGTAGCTCTTCAACGAGTTCACCGCGCCCGCCAGGCGCAGGGCGAACCGGCGGGCGGCCTCGACCACCTTCTCCTGGGCGGCCCAGTCCAGGGCGTCGTGGCGGCTCACTCGACCACCCCGGCGGCGCGGATCGCGCGCCGCAGCTCGGGGCTGGAGCGGGACAGGCCGTGGAGGGCGGAGCGACCCGACTCGCCCAGCGCGAGCAGGCCCGCGATGCCGGCCTGGACGGCGCCGGGTCGGCGCTCCCCGGCCTCCTGCACCAGCCGGGTCAGCGGCAGGACCGCCTCCTGGCGACCGATGAGCGCGAAGGCCATGCCCAGCGCGCGCAGCTCGTCCTCCTCGGCCTCGTCCGGCCTGAGGTTGCGCATCCGCTCCATGATCAACCCTGCCGCCTCGGCGTCGCGGTACACGCTCACGTAGCGCAGCGCCTCGACGCGGACCGCGGAGGAGGGGTCGGCGAGCGCCTTGCGGACACGCTCCTGGGTGCGGGGGCTGCGGTGCCGGCGCAGGGCGGTCAGCGCCGCCTGCCGCACCAGCGCGTGCTCGCTGTCCATCCGGGCCAGCAGGCGCTCCAGGAGCATGGGAGCGTCCAGGCGGCCCAGGGCGAGCAGCGGGATGGCCGCGCCCGGCCCGGCCTGGCGGGCCAGGAGGCGGTCGATGGGTTCCAGGTCGCGGCCACAAGCGAGCAGGACCCCGTCGGCCACCGCCTGGCGCAGCGGCGCGCGGTCCAGCCCCGACCAGGCCAGGCAGGCCGCGTCGAGGCGGTCGGCCGGCACGACCGAGCCCAGGGTGAAGAGCAGCTCCCGCCAGGCGTCGAGCCCCTCGCGGGAGGCGTTGGCCGCCGAGACCATCCGCTCCAGCGAGCGGGGATCGAAGAGGGCGCCGACCTCGGCCCGCACGACCTCGCGATGCGGCCAGCCTGGCACCACCTGGGCGTCGACCAGCGACAGCGGGCGGTGCAGCAGGGCCAGGGCGTCCTGGGCGCGGCCCCGCGCGAGGAGCTGCTCCACGTGGTCGACGATGAGCCGGAAGGTGTCGGCGGCCTGCAGCCCGGCGGTGTCCAGGCGCATCACGTCGAAGGCGACCCGCCCCATCAGGTCCCAGGGCACGTCCTCGCCCAGGTGGATGGACCGGATCTCGGCCTGGAGCGCCTGGCGTCCCCCCAAGCCGACGCCCGCGATGGCCGACGCGACGTCCGGCGGAAGCGCGAGGCGCTCGCGGATCGCGTCCAGGGCCGGCTGCAGGTCGGGCGGTGGCGCGCCAGCGGAGCTGCGCAGCACGTGGAGCAGGACGCCGGGCTCGAGGCCGCCTCCCCTGGCGACGGGCACGGTGGAGTGGAAGGTGAAGTCCACCCCCGGGGTGCGGCCACGCTCGACCAGCCCGCGCAGGGCGCCCGCACCCTCGGTCGACCACTCCCGAGCCAGCAGCACCGCCAGCGCCCGCACGGTGCGCAGCTCGGCCGATGCCTGGACCCGGACCTCCGCCAGCCCCTGCGCGTCCAGGCCCGCGCCGACGCGCCGCGCGAGCAGGTCGTTGACCCAGAAGGGATCCCCGTCGATGAGCAGCCCCTGGGGGCGCACCTGCAGGGTCACCGGCCGCTGCCGCGCCAGCTCCGACAGGGCCTCGGCGAAGGCGGTCGCGATGGTCTCGGGCTCGACCCCGCGAGGGCCCCCGCCACGCAAGCCCGCCGCCAGGTCGCCCAGGGCCTCCACCGCGACGTCCAGCGGCTCCCTGCCGGCGCTCTCCGATCCTGGTCCGGGGTGGGTCAACGCGGCCTCGATGGTGTCGGGGCACTATAGCCTTGTCGTAGACTGCCGACCCTTCGGGAAGTCCCCCCCACCCAGGACGAGACGCCGGTGAGCCGTCCCCCCCTCGGACAGGTGTGCATCGAGCTCGGCCTGCTCAGCGAGGAGCAGGTCGGGCGCATCCTCGGCGACATGCAGCGCCACGGCCACGGGCGCTTCGGCGAGCTGGCGGTCGGCCTGAACCTGCTGTCGGAAGAGGCCCTGGCGCGCGCCCTGGCCCAGCAGTTCCACGTGCCGCTGCTGCCGGTGGAGCGGGTGACCCGCCTCGACGTGCCGCGAGAGGTCCTGCGCCTGCTGCCCGTCGGGCTGATGCGCGGCCGGCTCCTGCTGCCGACCTACCTGGACCCCGACCGACGCACCCTCTCGGTGGTCACCTCGGACCCCACCGACCTGCCTGCCCTCCAGACCGCGCAGCGGCACGCCCAGGCCGACCGGCTGCGGGTCTTCGTCGCGGCCCGCTCGGCGCTGGTGGCCACCCTGGATCGCCTGCTGCCGCCGGGCACCGGCGGCGACGCGGCCGGGGACGACCTGGCGACGGGCGCGGGAGGCAGCGACGCGGGCACGGTGGTCCTGGAGACCGACGTCGAGGTCGCCTCCGCGCTCCGCCGCCTCGACCGGGCCGAGGGGGGCCGGGCCCAGGTGGTCCAGGACCCCGAGCAGGTGACGGCGATGCTGCGCGACGGCCTGGCTGACCGGGTGCTGTACCGCGAGGCGATGGCCGACGTCGCCGACCCCTACCTGGCGGTGTGGCGCAAGGTCCGCCCCGGCGTCCAGGTGGCGGGGATCCGCGGCTTCGGGCCCGGGCGGCGCGTGGCGGTGGGCTACCGGGCCGCGCGGGCCTTCTACCAGGACCTGGTGCTGTGGCTGCTCGGCCGCCAGGCCGGCCACGGCGACGTGGTGGCCAGGGTCCGCGGCGCCTGGCGGCTGGCGGTGGAGGTCGGCCGGCAGGTGCAGCTCGGCGAGGAGCAGGTCGAGGCGGTGGCGCTGGTCGCCGCCATGGCCGAGGCGGGCGACGTCGAGGGACCGTCGGGGCCCCTGCCGGGCCTGGAGGCGGGACCGGACCTGCTGGCGCGCTTCTCCCCACCCTGGGATCTCGCCGGCCTGCTGGCGGCCATCGATCGCCGGTGGAACCGGCCGGCCGAGGTGACCGAGCACCTGGCCTGCGAGCTGCTGCTGGTGGTCCGGCACGCCAACCGCCTGGGCGTGGCCGGGCGGACCGACGCCGACGACGTGCTCGACCCGGCCGTGCGGTACCACCCGCGCGTGCGCGCCGCCCTCAGCCGGGTCCTCCAGCGGCGCGTGCTCCGGGCGCAGCTGCTCACCGGGGGGCGCCGCCGGGCGACGGTGGTCGCCGCGTCCCCCGACCCCCTGCAGCTCCACGACCTCGACCGGGCGCTCGGCCCGCGGGGCATCGAGCTGTTCGCCTTCTCCGAGGTCGACCCGGCCCTGGCCGCGATCCGGAGCCTGCGGCCGTCGGCGGTGGTGCTCTCCCTCGCCCTGGCGGGAGACCGCCCCCGCCGCCTCCTGGCAGAGGTCCGGCACGACACCCCCCTGGCCGACACGCCCGTGCTCCTGCTGGCATCGGGCCCCGCCGCCGAGGCCCGGGCGCTGGCCGACCTGCGCCCGGACGCCGTGCTGCGGCCGCCCCACGACGCCGACCGGGTGCTGGCCGAGCTGCTCCTCCGCCTGGCGCAGCCGGGCACCGGTCCCGACCGCTCCGCCAGCGCGATGGGCGACTCCAGCCAGATCCCGATGACCGAGGTGCTCGACATCCTGTCCGCCGGGCGCCAGACGGCCATGGTGCAGGTCGCCGGCGCGGTGCAGCAGGGGGTCCTCTACGTCGTGGACGGCGCGGTGCAGGCCGCGCGGCTGGGGCACGCGACCGGCGAGGAGGCGCGTCAGGAGATCATGGCACTCGAGCCCGTCCGCTACGCCGTCGCCTTCGGTCGGCGCCCGCCCGATCCGGATCGCCCGGCCGCCGTGCCCGACCTGGCCATCGGCCCCTGATGCTCCAGCGCCCGGGATCCTAGCAGCCCGTAGGAGATTGGTCGAGCATCCGCCCGGGCCGCAGGCCACGGGCATACATCGCCCCCTGTTCGCGCC